>NZ_JBEPRF010000002.1:0-441951 GCF_040548225.1 Bradyrhizobium sp. S3.12.5 | reverse complement strand
GATCGAGCAACATCGGTGTCTCCAGGTTGGGTGGTTTTGCAACTCCAGTCTGGCTCCAGACTCGGTCGCTATCCACCCCCCATGGAATCTTCGCTTCGCTCCCAATGACGGGTAGGGTGATGCAGTGATGACTTCACCCGCCACCTTTTCCTTCGACACTCCGGGCGATGCCGAACGCGCGGCCGAGCTGCGCCGCGTCAAGGCGCTGGCGACGCTGGTGCTGGCCTCGACGCTTCTGCTGTTCGTTGTCGCGAAATGGCTGCTGCCCGTGCATCCCGTGTTCGGCTTCATCGCGGCCTTCGCGGAAGCTGCGACCATCGGCGGGCTCGCCGATTGGTACGCTGTGGTCGCGCTGTTCAAGCGGCCGCTCGGCCTGCCGATCCCGCACACCGCGATCATCCAGAGCAACCAGGCCCGCATCGCCGACAAGCTCGGCGAATTCATCCAGGTGCATTTCCTCGAGGCAGGTCCCGTCGAGGCCAAGCTGCAGGAGATCGATTTCGGCTCTTTCGTCGCCGACTGGCTGCGCGACCGCAAGCGCAGCAATGACCTTGCGCGCTTCGCGCTGCGGCTGCTGCCGGAGGCGGTCTCAACAACCGAAAGCTCGGGCCTGATGACCTTCATCATCCGCCGCATGTCCTCCCAGCTCCAGGCGATCGACCTTGCGCCGCTCGCTGCCGGAACGCTGCGCGGCTTCGTCGCGGAGGGGCGGCACCAGATCCTGTTCGACGATCTCCTCCGCGTGATGCACGAGACGCTGAACCAGAAAGAGACGATGGCGATGATCCGCGAGAAGGTGCGCGCGGAATTGCCGACCTTGCTCAGGCTCTATCGCGCCGACAAGTTTCTGGTGAACAAGATCGTGGCGTCCGCCACTGCCTTCTTCAATGAGGTGCGCAGCGATCCCAAGCATCCGTTCCGCGGCGAGTTCGACCGCATGGTGCTGAGCTTCGTTGACCGGCTCGGCACCGATCAGGCCTATATCGATCGTATCGACGGCTTGAAGCGCGATCTGTTGGCGCGGCCCGAGCTTGCCGATCTCGCCCGCACCGTCTGGGCTAACACGCGATCCTTCATCGAGCGCAGTGCGTCCGGCGAGACGCAGGTGCTGCAGCATCATCTCGCCGGAATGTTCGTTTCGGCGGGCGATGCGCTCGCCGGCGACGCCGAGTTGCGTGGCGAGATCAACAAGGGGCTGGTGACGGTGCTGCGCAGCTTCGTCGCTGACCAGAAGAGCGGCGTCTCGACCTTCATCTCAGATCAGGTGAAATCATGGAATATGGCGCAGCTGATTTCGCTGATCGAGATCAACATCGGCCGCGACCTGCAATACATCCGCTTCAACGGCTCGCTGATCGGCGGGCTCGCCGGTCTCGTCCTCTACTCCGTAGAATTCCTGCTCCGATGGTTGTGACTTTTGCGTCACGGCCCTTAGCATTAACGCCTGGGCCTATTGTGGCGCAGTGCTGCACCGGCTTGAATGTCGGGAACCGGCCGCCTAGCTGATTCATGTTGCGCTGCGGAACGTTCAAGAAGCCGGCGTATTGGAATTCATGCCCATTGCCGGCATCGCGCCCGGCAAGCTTTCCAGGAATTCTTGCCCAGGGGATCCATTGATGACCGCTACTGCCCAGACGCTGCGTCCGCCATCCCGTACCCTGATGTTTCTGGAAGGGCGCGCGATCCACGAGTTCGGCGCATTCCTCGGGGCGCTGCCGCTGCTGAGCCTCGCGCCGCACGGGGATGGGCATCCGGTGCTGGTGTTGCCGGGCCTCGTGGCCTCCGACGCATCAACGCGGGCGCTGCGCACCTTTCTGACCAGCAAGGGCTACGCGGTGAGCGGTTGGCGCCAGGGCCGCAATTACGGCCTGCGCGAGGGCGTGCAGCACGCGATGGTCGATCTGGTCGAGGAGCTCAGCGACAAGCACGTCCGAAAGATCAGCCTGGTCGGCTGGAGCCTCGGCGGCCTCTATGCACGCCAGCTCGCCAAGATGATGCCCGAGCGCGTGCGCCAGGTGATCACGCTCGGCAGCCCCTTTGCCGGCGATCACCGTTCGACCAATGCCTGGCGTGTCTACGAATGGGCGAGCGGCCGCAAGGCCGATGATGTCGATCCAGAGTTCGGTGGCGAGCTCGCCGTCCCGCCGCCGGTGCCGACCAGCGCGATCTTCAGCCGTACCGACGGCGTCTGCGCCTGGCAAGGCTGCATGGAGAAGTCGGGCGCGCAGACCGAGAGCATCGAGGTCGAAAGCAGCCATTGCGGCATGGGTCACCATCCAGCCGTTGTCTACGCGGTCGCCGACCGTCTCGCGCAGAAGGAAGGCCAGTGGCAGCCTTTTGATCGCAGCGGCTGGCGCAGCCTGGTTTATCCCGATCCGCACAGGTAGTTTCTTCGCCTCTCCCGGTAAGAACGGGAAGAGCGAGCAGCAAGATCGTCGCGTCTGTCCATTGTCGCGCCCGCACCAAACGCGCTATGCCTCGCGCATGGCGCATCCGCTCTCTCGCATCATCGACCAGCTCAAGCGCGAGCCGTCGCGCACCGGCTCCATCGTCATCACCATGTTCGGCGATGCCATCGTGCCGCGCGGCGGTTCGGTGTGGCTCGGCACGCTGCTGGCGTTCTTCGAGAGCCTGGACATCGATGCCGGCGTTGTGCGCACCGCGATGTCGCGGCTCGCTGCCGATGGCTGGCTGACGCGCGAAAAGGTCGGCCGCAACAGCTTTTATCGACTTGCCGAGAAGGGCCGAGAAACGTTCGAGGCCGCGACGCGCCACATCTACGATCCGCCACCGTCGGACTGGACCGGCCGCTTCGAGCTGCTGCTGATCGGCAATGGTGAGGACCGCGACGCCTCGCGCGAAGCCTTGCGCAATGCCGGCTTCGGTAGCCCGCTGCCGGGCGTCTGGGTCGCTCCGTCGGGTGTTCCGGTGCCGGAGGAAGCTGCCGGTGCCATCCGGCTCGAAGTTTCGGCTGAGGATGACAGCGGGCGTCGCCTGCTCGGCGCGAGCTGGCCGCTGGAGCGCACCGCCGACGCCTATCTGAAATTCATGAAGACGTTCGAGCCGCTGCGCGCCGCGCTTGCGCGCGGCGCGGACCTCTCCGAGGCCGATGCCTTCACCGCGCGCATCCTGCTGATCCACTACTACCGCCGCGTCGTGCTGCGCGATCCGCTGCTGCCTGAGAGCCTGCTGCCGGCGGATTGGCCGGGCAGGACTGCCCGCGAACTTTGCGGCGAGATCTATCGCGCGCTGCTGGCGCCGTCCGAGCAATGGCTTGATAGGCATGGAACCAACGAGAAGGGGGCGCTGCCGCCGGCGAGAAAGCTGCTGGAACGGAGGTTCGAGGCTTGACCTATATGTTACAGAAATATCTTGCATGAGATAATTTTTGTTATATATTTCCTCCCAACCAAACGGGAGGATGCGCATGTATACCCAGGCGCTGAACACGGCCGACACCGATGATCGCGGTCTTGAGGACGCGGCCAAGGCCGCGCAGTTCCAGGCCCGCATCGATGCCGAAGAGCGCATCGAGCCGAATGACTGGATGCCGGCGGCCTATCGCAAGACGCTCACCCGCCAGATCTCCCAGCACGCCCATTCCGAAATCGTCGGCATGCTGCCCGAAGGCAACTGGATCACGCGCGCGCCGACGCTGCGGCGCAAGGCGGCGTTACTTGCCAAAGTGCAGGACGAATGCGGCCACGGGCTCTATCTCTACGCCGCCGCCGAGACGCTCGGAACCTCGCGCGAAGAGCTGGTCGACGCGATGCTCTCGGGCAAGGCCAAATATTCCTCGATCTTCAACTATCCGACGCTGTCCTGGGCCGACATCGGCACCATCGGCTGGCTGGTCGATGGCGCCGCGATCATGAACCAGATCCCGCTGTGCCGCTGCTCCTATGGCCCCTATGCGCGCGCGATGATCCGCGTCTGCAAGGAGGAGTCGTTCCATCAGCGCCAGGGTTACGAGATCATGCTGACGCTGTGCCGCGGCTCGGACGAGCAGAAGGCGATGGCGCAGGACGCGCTGAACCGCTGGTGGTGGCCGGTGCTGATGATGTTTGGCCCGCCCGATGCCACCAGCCAGCACAGCGACACGTCGACGAAGTGGAAGATCAAGCGTTTCTCCAATGACGAGCTGCGCCAGAAATTCGTCGATGCCACCGTGCCGCAGGCGCAATATCTCGGCCTCACCATCCCCGATCCCGGCATGACTCAGGATGCGGAAGGTCACTGGCGCTACAGCGAGATCGACTGGACCGAATTCAAGCAGGTGCTCGCCGGCAACGGCCCCTGCAACCGTGACCGCATGGCCGCGCGCCGCAAGTCGCACGACGAGGGCGCCTGGGTGCGCGAGGCCGCTGCCGCCTACGCGGCGAAGCGCGCGCAGCGTCAGACCGCGCAAGCTGCGGAATAGGGAGATCAAAAATGACCACGCCGAATACGCCGCTGTGGGAAGTCTTCATTCGCAGCCGCAACGGGCTCGCGCACAAGCATGTCGGCTCGCTGCATGCGAGCGATGCCACGATGGCGCTGCAGGCTGCGCGCGATATCTACACCCGCCGCGGCGAGGGCCTTTCGATCTGGGTGGTGCCGTCGACCGCGATCACCGCAAGCGACCCCGCCGAGAAGGGCATGATGTTCGAGCCAGCTGAGTCCAAAATCTACCGGCATCCGACATTCTACGAGGTGCCGGAAGAAGTGGGGCACATGTGATGCCCGCCGCCAACATCCAGGTCTCCGAAACGCCGCTCGTGCTCTACGCACTGCGCCGGGCCGACGATGCGCTCATCCTCGGACACCGGCTGTCGGAATGGTGCGGGCACGCGCCGATGATGGAAGAGGATATGGCGCTCTCCAACATTGCGCTCGACCTCATCGGCCAGGCGCGCGAGCTCTATACCTATGCCGCCAAGACCGAAGGCAAGGATAACGACGAGGACAAGCTCGCTTATCTGCGCGACGTCAGGCAATACCGCAATCTGCTGCTGGTCGAGCAACCCAATGGTGACTTCGCCCAGACCCTGGTGCGGCAGTTCTTCTATTCGGCCTTCGCCGATCTCTACTGGCGCGCCATGATGACCTCGCGCGACGCTACGCTTGCGGCGATTGCAGCGAAGTCGGAGAAGGAGAGCGCCTATCATCTGCGTCACGCCTCGGAATGGATCATCCGGCTCGGCGACGGCACCGACGAGAGCCGTCAACGGGCGCAGTCGGCGATCGATCACCTCTGGGCCTTCACGGGCGAGATGTTTGCCGTCGATGACGGCGAGCGCGCGATGATTCATGCCGGTATCGCCGTCGATCCCGGCACCTTGCGCGGCCGCTGGATGACGACGCTGTCTGATGTCGTTGGTGAAGCAACGCTCCGGCTGCCGCAGAATGATTGGATGCAGCAGGGCGGCCGTTCGGGTCGGCACGGCGAGCATCTCGGTCATCTCCTGTCCGAGCTGCAATCGATGCAGCGCACGTTTCCGGGGCAGACATGGTGACGGTGCTGGAGCACGATAGCGAGTTGCGCCGGCGCGCCTGGGACGCTGCTGCAAACGTCGTCGATCCGGAAATCCCGGTGCTGACCATCGCCGATCTCGGCGTGCTGCGCGATGTCGTGCTCGACGGCGACCACGTCGAGGTTGCGATCACGCCGACCTATTCGGGTTGCCCGGCCATGAACATGATCGCGCTCGAAATCGAGCTTGCGTTGGAGCGCGCCGGCTTTCGTCAGCCGAAAGTGCGCACCGTGCTGTCGCCGGCCTGGACCACCGACTGGATGAGCGAAGAGGGACGCCGCAAGCTGCACGCCTACGGCATCGCGCCGCCGCAATCCTCACACTCGCGTCGCGCGCTGTTCGGCGAGCAGGCCGTCACATGCCCGCAATGCGGCTCGCAGGAGACGGAGCTGCTGTCCGAATTCGGATCGACCTCCTGCAAAGCGCTTTGGCGCTGCAAGTCCTGCCGCGAACCCTTTGATTATTTCAAGTGTCATTGACCATGTCCGCAGCCGCACCGCGCTTCCATCGCCTGGCCGTCAACGACCTCCGCCGCGAGGCCTCTGACGCCGTGTCGCTGACCTTCGCGATCCCCGGTGAACTCGCCGGCGACTACGCCTTTACCCCCGGCCAGTATCTCACGCTCCGCACCACACTCGACGGGGAGGAGGTGCGGCGCTCCTATTCCATCTGCTCCGGCCCTGACGACGGCGAGATCCGGATTGCCGTGAAGAAGGTCGACGGCGGCGCGTTTTCGAACTGGGCGGCCGATGAGCTGAAGAGTGGCGACGAGCTCGACGTGATGACCCCGACCGGCCGCTTCGGCGTGGTCCCGCCGGCGGATGCTGGGCGCATCCATGTCGGCTTCGCGGCCGGCTCCGGCATCACGCCGATCCTGTCGATCGTGAAGGGCGTGCTGGCGCGCGAGCCCAATAGCCGCTTCTTCCTGTTCTATGGCAACCGCGCGACCGATAACATCATGTTCCTCGAGGCGCTGGAGGAGCTGAAGGACCGCTTCATCGACCGCCTCTCGATCTTTCACGTCATCTCGGGCGAGGAGCAGGATATCCCGATCCTGCATGGCCGGCTCGACGGCGACAAGGTGAGGGTGCTGCTACGCTCGCTGGTGCCGGCGGAGAGCGTTGATCACGTCTTCGTCTGCGGGCCCCTTGGCATGAGCGAGGAGATCGAGGCAACCTGCCGCGATCTCGGCATCGCCGACGACCGCATCCATGTCGAACGCTTCGTCTCCGAATTCGGCGGCAAGCCGCGACCGAAGAAGATCGTTGCTCCCGATGCGCCGCCGAAGGCGATCGCATCACTGATCATCGACGGCAAGCGCCGCGACGTGCCGGTCGCTGACGGCGAAGCGATTCTCGATGCTGCGCTGCGCGCGGGCGTCGATCTTCCCTTCGCCTGCAAGGGCGGCATGTGCTCGACCTGCCGGGCGAAGCTGGTGGAGGGCGAGGCGCCGATGGACACCAATTATTCACTGGAGCCGTGGGAGCTGAAGGCGGGTTTTGTTCTCACTTGCCAGGCCAAGCCATCGTCGGAGCGGGTCGTGGTCGACTACGACCACGTTTGACAGTGTTGGCCAACCAGCAGAACATCATGAGCAAGCATTTCGTCGGGAGAAGCGCGTGAACGTCAAAGCCGCCTTGTCGCCTGAGGATGTCGCGCGGGCCTGTGCCGATGCGATGTGGGCGGAGGACGACGCCTCAAAGGGCCTCGGCATGGAGATCGTCGAGGTCGGCCCGGGCTTTGCGACGCTCGCCATGACGGTGCGGCCGGACATGGTCAACGGTCAGCGCATCGCCCATGGCGGATTCATCTTCACGCTCGCCGATTCCGCCTTCGCCTTTGCTTGCAACTCGCATAATGACCGTGTCGTGGCTGCACAAGGCCAGATCACCTTCATCAAGCCGGGCAAGCTCGGCGATCGGCTCGTTGCGAAAGCAAAAGAGGTCACCCGCGGCGGCCGCTCCGGCATCTATGACGTGCGTGTCACCACCGGCGATACCGTCATAGCCGAATTCCGCGGGCATTCGCGTGTCATTCCCGGCACGTGGTTGCCGGCGCAAGAACAGTAAGAAATCAATAAAGAGAACAAATCAATGTGGGGAAACGAAAATGGCTTCGACGAAGCTGAAGGAAGGCGGCCACGTCTATAGGGCCGAGTTGGACGCGCAGGAGCGCGCGTCACGCGACGAGATCATGGCGTTGCAGAAGCAGCGGCTGGTCTGGTCGCTGAAGCACGCCTATGACAACGTCGCGCATTATCGCAAGGCTTTTGATAAGGCTGGCGTGCATCCGTCCGATTTTTGCGAGCTTCCTGATCTCGCAAAGTTTCCGTTCACGGTGAAGACGGATCTCCGCGACAGCTATCCCTTCAACATGTTCGCCGTGCCGCGTGAACAACTGGTGCGCGTGCATGCGTCCTCCGGCACGACAGGCAAACCGATCGTCGTCGGCTACACCCGACGCGACATCGAGACCTGGTCGGAGGTGGTGGCGCGCTCGATCCGGGCGGCCGGCGGTCGCACCGGCATGATCATCCACAACGCCTATGGCTATGGTCTTTTCACCGGAGGTCTTGGTGTGCATTACGGTGCCGAAAAGCTCGGCTGCACCGTGGTGCCGATCTCGGGCGGCATGACCGAGCGGCAGGTGCAACTGATCAACGACTTCCGGCCTGACATCATCACGGTGACGCCGAGCTACATGCTGGCGATCCTGGACGAGTTCAAGCGGCAGAAGCTCGACCCGCGCCAATGTTCGCTCAAGGTCGGCATCTTCGGTGCCGAGCCGTGGACCAACGCCATGCGCGGCGAGATCGAGGACGCCTTCGACATGGATGCGACCGACATCTATGGCCTGTCCGAGGTGATTGGCCCCGGCGTCGCGCAGGAATGCATCGAGACCAAGGACGGCCTTCACATCTGGGAGGACCATTTCTATCCCGAGGTGATTGATCCCTTGACCGGCGCGGTGCTGCCGGATGGCGAGAAGGGCGAACTTGTGTTCACCTCGCTGACCAAGGAAGCCTTTCCGGTGATCCGCTATCGCACGCGCGATCTGACGCGGCTGTTGCCAGGCACGGCGCGGCCAGGCATGCGGCGGATGGAAAAGGTGACGGGCCGCTCGGACGACATGATCATCCTGCGCGGTGTCAATCTGTTCCCGACCCAGATCGAGGAGGTGCTGCTCGCCACCGACTGGTGCGGCGGTCACTTTATCCTCGAATTGACCCGCGAAGGCCGGATGGACGAACTGACCATCATCGCCGAGGCGCGCCCCGAAAGCTGGGATGGACAAGGCCTCATCGACCAAGCAGATCGGATCTCGACCCATATCAAGAACACCATCGGCGTCAGCTCCAAAGTGCAGATCGTCGCGCCGGCCACGCTGGAGCGCTCGCTCGGCAAGGCCAAGCGCCTTTACGACAAGCGGCCGAAGGATTGACTTGACCGCCCCCAAAGGCGACAAGGCCCGCGAGAAATCGCGGGTCTTTCCTATGTCGCCAGCCGATACCAGAACCGTCGAGGCGCGTTGCGTCCGCCTCGATGCCAAGGCCGAAAACGCCGCCGCGATTGCACCCAGCGTCGAGCGCCGTATGCTGACGTGCGGCCCGAACGATCTCCTGATCGAGGTGAAGGCCGCCGCCGTCAATCCGTCCGACGTCAAGGCTGCCACCGGGCTGATGCCCTATGCCGTGTTCCCGCGTACGCCCGGCCGAGACTACGCCGGCGTGGTGATCGACGGGCCGGCCGGCACGATCGGCCGCGAGGTGTTCGGCTCCTCGGGTGATCTCGGCATCCGCCGCGACGGTACGCACGCGAGCCATCTCGTGGTCGAAGCTGACGCGGTCGTGGAGAAGCCGAAGAGCGTATCGTGGGAGGAGGCCGCCGGCATCGGCGTGCCCTTCGTCACCGCGATGGAAGGCTTTCGCCGCGCGGGCGTGCCGAAGAGCGGCGAGACGGTTCTGGTGTTCGGCGTTAACGGCAAGGTCGGTCAGGCCGCGGTGCAGATCGCGACCTGGCAGGGTGCGCGCGTCGTCGGCGTGGTGCGCAAGGCGGAAGCCTATGAAGGCCACAGCAATGCGCCGATCGAGGTCATCGACGCTTCCGCCGTCGATGCCGCCACACGCGTGCGCGAATTGACCGGCGGCAACGGCGCCGACATCGTCTTCAACACCGTCGGCGATCCCTATTTCCAGGCCGCGCACAAGTCGCTCGCGCTGCGCGGCCGCCAGATCCTGATCGCCGCGATCGACCGGATCGTGCAGTTCAACATCCTCGAATTCTACCGGGGACAGCACACCTATGTCGGCATCGACACGCTCGGCCTGTCGTCGGCCGCAACGGGCGCCGTGCTGCACGATCTCGGTCCGGGCTTTGCGGGCGGCCACCTGAGGCCGTTCCCAATCAACGCGAATGCGATCTATCCGCTCGAGCGCGCGAAGGAAGCCTACGTTGCGGTCGCCGGCTCCTCGCGTGATCGCGTGATCCTGAAGCCGTAATCATGGACTCGCCCGCCCAACTCGTCATCATCGCCGGCCTCGTCATCGGCCTGGTCTATGGTGCCGTCGGCCTGCTCAGCGGTTTCTGCCTGATGAGCAGCATGCGCGGATGGCTGGCGGCGGGAGACGGGCGGCTGGTGCGCAGCTATGCGTTGGCGATCGCGGTCGCGATTGCCATGAGCCAATTCCTCGCCGGCGAAGGCATGGTCGATCTCGGCAAGTCGATCTACCTGCAGCCGACCTTTTCGGTACCGGTGCTGTTCCTCGGCGGCCTGCTGTTCGGCTACGGCATGGTGCTGTCGAACGGCTGCGGCTCGCGCGCGCTGGTGCTGCTCGGCGGCGGCAATCTCCGCTCCTTCGTCGTCGTGATCGTGCTCGCCATTGCCGCGCAGATGACGCTCAAAGGTTTGATCGCGCCAGCGCGCATTGCGCTGGTTCAGGCTTCCCAAACCACCGCCGGAGCCAATTCGCTGCCCACGCTGTTGACGACGCTTGGTCTTGGTGAAGCTCTTTCTCGCGTACTCTGCGCTGCCGCGATCGTCGTAGCGCTGGTCCTGTTTGCCTTTGCCCATCCGGCGTTTCGCCGCTCGCCGGGTCAGATCGCGGCGGGCATCATCGTAGGCCTTCTCGTCGCCGCTGGCTGGTACGTCACCGGCTATCTCGGCGCCGACGACTTCAATCCCGTCCCGGTGACCTCGCTCACCTTCGTCGCGCCGATCGCCGATAGCCTGCAATACGCGATGCTCTCGACGGGCCTGACACCGAACTTCGGCATCGCGACCGTTGCCGGCGTCTTTGCCGGCAGTCTGGTCACTGCGCTCACCACGGGCCGCTTCCATCTCGAAGGTTATTCCTCGCCGCGCCACATGCTGCGCTCGGCCGGCGGCGCCGCGCTGATGGGGATCGGCGGCGTGATGGCTTTTGGCTGCTCGATCGGGCAGGGGCTCACGGGCATATCGACGCTCGCACTGGGCTCGTTCATTGCGGTTGCCGGCATCCTGCTCGGCACGACGGCGGGCCTGCGCGGAAGCTTGCGCGTTCAGCCGCTCGCGGTGGCCTGACGGCGCAGCAGCCGGTCGCCCAGCGTCGCAAGGCCAATGCCGGCCACGATCAGTCCGGCCGCAACGGCCAGACTGATGTCGATTGGCTCACCCAGCAGGACGGCCGCACTGGCGATACCGACGAGCGGCGTCCCGGTGGTGCCGAGCGAGGTCGTCAAGGCGGAGATACTCTTGTTGACCATCGACATCGCCCAATAGGCCAGCGCTGTCCCGATCAGGCCGGAGTACAGGAACAGCAGCACGAGCCTCCACGACCACTCCGCATGCGGCAGGCCGTCCGTGATCAGCGCCGACCCTGTGAGCACGATGGTTGCCACGAGCACCTGCCAGATCAGGAGCTGGAGCGGGGAGCCGATCCAGCGATGCGCGCGGATATAGATGATGTTCGCGGCCCAGGAGATCGCGGCCAGGATCACCATGCCGGCACCAAGCACGACGTTTGTGTTGGTCCAATCGATCGATGCCGGGTTCAGGATCACGGCTAGCCCGATCAGTCCGAGCAGGGCGCCCGCGAGCTTTGGCGCCGTCAGCGTATCTTCCCCCAGCAAGGGTGCTGCAATCGCAACCCAGAGCGGCGTGGTGTAGCCGAGCACGACGGCCTTGCTCGCGGGCAGGAAGCGCACACCAGCCGCAACCAGGACCGAGAACACCGTCATGTGCAGCAGCGCCACGCTCAAGACCACAGGAATGTCGCGCCGCTCCGGGATCACAAGATTGTTGCTCAGTCCCAGGATCACGAACAACCCAGCCAGCGCGATCCAGCTCCGGATCGCCGACGTCCAGAGCGGCGGAAGGAATTGCACGAGCTGCTTCGTGATCGACCAGTTCACGCCCCAGGCCAGCACGACGATGAGGAACAGCCCGATTGCCGTGCGGGGAGAGAGGGAAGAGTTCATCGCAGAATCCTTGAAGCAGTGCGGTCTGTGAGATAGCATCCCGGCTGGCACCTGAAAAAGTGCCAGATCTGAAAGGAATAAAGTGCCAGTTTCAGAAAGCATGATCTCCGGTCTGATCGACCTGAGCCGGACCGAGGAAGAGGGGCTGGTGGCCCAGCTGACCAGCCAACTCCGGAGCCTGATCGCGACCGGCCGCCTCGCCAAAGGCCGCGCGCTGCCGTCAAGCCGCCGGCTTGCGAGCGATCTCGGCGTCTCGCGCAACACTGTCACCTATGCGTTCGAGCAGCTCGCCGCCGAGGGATATCTCCAGGCGTCGCACGGACGTCGTCCTGTAGTGACGGTCGATGGTGCTGAGCCCGTCGAAGGAGCTGGCGCCGCCGCTTCGCGCGTTCGCTCCGCCAGGCCGCAGCTCTCGCCTTGGGCTTCGCAGCTCAAGCAGACGGACTGGCCGATGTCCTATCAGGCTCCGCTCAAGCCGTTGCGGCCGGGGCATGGCGATTTCAGGGAGTTTCCGAACGAGGTGTGGGCGCGCTGCCTGCGCCGCAGCGCCGTGCGCGCCGCCAAGCGCGAGCTTGGTCCGCTCAACCGAGCGCGCCTGCGCGAGGCGCTGGCGCATTATCTCGCGACCAGCAGAGGCGTTCGTGCCACGGCCGACCAGATCATGATCCTGCCAAGCGCACAGGCTGCGTTGACCTTGATAGCGGCTGCGCTCGTTAGCCCGGGCGACGACGTCTGGGTCGAGGATCCCGGCTATCCCGGCGCCGCGGCGGCTTTCCGCGCCTCTGGCGCGCGCGTGACCGGCATTGGGCTGGATGAGCAGGGCATGCAGCCGATGCCGGGAATGGCCGTGCCCAAACTCGTTTTCATGACGCCGTCGCACCAGCACCCGACCGGACGGCTGATGTCGCTGGCCCGCCGCACCAAGTTTCTCAGGTCAAGCAGGCCCGGCAACACCTGGATCGTCGAGGACGATTATGACGGTGAATTCCACTATGACAGCCGGCCGGTGCCGGCCTTGCAGGGGCTCGACGCCCATGGCCGCGTGTTTTATGTCGGCACGTTCTCAAAGGCGATGACGTCGGATATCCGGCTCGGCTATCTCGTCGTGCCGCCGGCGCTGGTCAGCACATTCGAGATCGCGCAGCGGCATATCGGCTTGATCGCGTCCAGTCATATCCAGGAAGCGCTCGCCGAGTTCATCGCTGATGGGCATTTCCTGGCGCATCTGCGTCGGATGCGCCGGCTCTATCACGCGCGCCGCGATCACCTCGTCGAGGGGCTGGAGCGCAATCTCGGTGAGGTGCTCTTGGTCGAGGTGCCATCGGGCGGCATCCAGCTCGTCGCCCGCCTCAAGCGCGGTCGTGCCGATCAGGCGGCGGTGAAGCGGCTCGTCAAGGCAGGCGTTGAAACGCGCGCCCTGTCCAGCCTGGCGCTGGGCAAGCCGCGCGATAATGGCCTGTTGCTCGGCTTTGCGGCCTGGCGCGAGAGCGAGATCAGCGCAGCGGTGCGAACGATGGCGTCATGTTTCTAGGCAGTCGCGCTAGTCAACCGCCTTCGTGACGATACGGATCTCCGAGGTCAGCGTCCGGTGCACCGGGCACTTGTCGGCGATCTCCATCAGCTTCTTGCGCTGCTCAGCGTCGAGCGCGCCGTCGATTGCGATATCGCGCTCGATCTGGTCGAGCATGCCGTCGCGCGTCTCGCACTCCGCGCAGTCCTTGGCATAGATTTTTGAATGCTTCAGCGTGACGGTGACGCGGTCGAGCGGCAGCGACTTGCGGTCGGCATAGAGGCGCATGGTCATGGAGGTGCAGGCACCGAGACCGGCGAGAAGGAAATCATAGGGCCCGGGACCTGCATCTTCACCCCCAGCCGCCACCGGCTCGTCCGCTACCAGATGATGCGGTCCGACTGTGATGATCTGGTTGAACTTGCTCTTGCGGGTCTCCCGGACCACGACCTTCCGCGGTTCCTCAGGGAGGTCCATCGCTTTCGCGGGCTTTGCCGTGTCGACATATCGGCTCGCCCAGGCAGCGATCACATCGGCCGCATAGAGCGCGTCGGCCGGCTTGGTCAGGAGATGGTCGGCATGGTCGAGCGAGACGAAGCTCTTGGGATGCCTGGCCGCGACGAAGATCTTGGTTGCGTTGTCGATGCTTACGGTGTCGTCGACCGGCGAATGCATCACCAGCAGCGCCTTGTGCAGGCCGGTGACGTCCTTCATCAGCTCGTGTTCGACGATGTCGTCGAGAAATTCGCGCTTGATCCGGAACGGGCGGCCCGCGAGAGAAACCTCGACCTCACCCTGCGCGCGGATATTGTCGAGATGCTCTCTAAAGAGACCGGTGACGTGAGCAGGATCGGACGGCGCCGCGATGGTCGCGACCGCCTTGGCCTCCGGAATCTTTCCGGCGGCCGCCAGAATCGCCGCGCCGCCGAGACTGTGCCCGACCAGGATCGACGGCGCCTTGCGGGTCGCACGCAGATGATCGGCGGCATGCACGAGATCGGCGACATTGGAGGAGAACGTCGAATTGGCAAACTCGCCTTCGCTGGAGCCGAGCCCGGTGAAGTCGAAGCGCAGCACTGCGATGCCTTTGGCGGCGAGGGCGACCGAGATGCGCTTGGCCGCCAGCGTGTCCTTGCCGCAGGTGAAGCAGTGGGCAAACAGTGCGTAAGCTACGGGCTCGCCGTCAGGGAGCTCCAGCGCGGCGGCGAGTTGATGGCCGCCTTCGCCGGTGAATTGAAAGCGTTCCGTCGTCATGGGCTTCCCCCGTTCTTGCTTGAGCCTAGTCGGCCGAATAGCGCTGCTCGGCCCAGGGATCGCCGCGGTTATGATAGCCGCGGACCTCCCAAAAGCCCGGCGCGTCGTCGGTCAGGAATTCGATAGCCTGGAGCCACTTTGCGCTCTTCCAGAAATAGAGATGCGGCACGACCAGCCGCACCGGGCCGCCATGCTCGTCCGACAGCGGCTGGCCCGACCAGCTATGGGCGAGCAGCGCGTCCTCGGCGGCAAAGTCTTCGAGCGCGAGGTTGGTGGTGTACCCGTCATAGGAATGCAGCACGACGAAACGTGCATCGTCGCGCGGCTGGCAGGCTGCCAGCAGCTCGCGCGTTGCGAGCCCTTCCCACTCATTGTCGTAACGCGACCAGGTCGTCACGCAATGGATGTCGGAGGTGAACTGGTCCTGCTTTTGCGCGGCGAGCTCCGCAAAAGTCCAGAACACGGGATTCTCGATCGCGCCGTAGACGTCGAGCCGCCAGCGATCGCGCGAGACCGGCGGCAGGACGCCAAGGTCGAGCACCGGCCAGTCTTTCGTCAGATGCTGGCCGGGCGGCAGGCGCTGATCCTCGGAGCGCGTAACCTTACCCGTGAGAAAGCGGCCCTCGCGCGCCCATTTCTCCTTGGTGCGCGTCAGCTTGCTGTCGTATGGCGTCTGGTCGGCCATGAGCTACTCGTGGCGGTGCATCGCAGAGGCATGCTTGGTGTCGCGCATGGTGGAATAGATGATGAGCGACAGGAAAATGACGCCGGCGAGATAATAGTAGAACCATTCCTCGTGCCCGATGCTCTTGAAATAGAGCGCGATCGCCGGCGCCGTGCCGCCGAAGATCGAGACCGTGATCGCGTAGGGCAGGCCGACGCCGAGCGCGCGGACGTTGGTCGGGAACAGCTCGGCCTTCACCACCGCGTTGATCGAGGTGTAGCCGGCGACGAACAGCCAGGCGGCGCAGATCAGGATGAACGCCACGAATGGCGACTTGGTCTCTTTCAGCGTCATCAGCAGCGGCACGGTGGCGAGCGTGCCGGCGACGCCGAAGAAGATCAACAGCGGCTTGCGGCCGATCTTGTCGGAGATCGCACCATAGATCGGCTGCAGGATGGTCGCGAAGATCAGCGTGCCGAAGATCACGAAGGTGGTCTGGTCTTCGGTCAAGCCGACCGAGAGCTTCACGAAGGTCTGCATGTAGGTGGTGAAAGTGTAGAACGCCGCGGTGCCGCCGGCAGTGAGGCCGACCACGAGTAGCAGCTCGCGCGGATACCGCAGCAAATTGGTGATCGAGCCGGTCGGCTTCACCACCTTCTTGGCTTCCTCGAACGCCTCGGTCTCTTGCAGATTGCGCCGCATCACTGCGGCAAAAATCGCGAGCGCCGCGCCGATCGCGAACGGAATCCGCCAGCCCCAGGCCTTCAGCTCGTCGGGCGTCAGGAAGACCTTTTGCAGCAGCAGTAGCACGATGATCGCGGTGAGCTGGCCGCCGATCAGCGTGACATATTGAAAGCTCGAATAAAAGCCGCGATGCCTGGGATCGGCGACTTCGCTCAGGTACGTGGCGCTGGCGCCATATTCGCCGCCGAGGCTCAGACCCTCGATCACGCGGGCCAGCGCCAGGATCACCGGGGCGGCAAGGCCGATCGTAGCATAGGTCGGCGTCATCGCGATGATCAGCGAGCCGAAGCACATGAAGACGACCGACAGCGTCAGCGAGATCCGCCGCCCGAAATGGTCGGCGATGTAGCCGAACAGCCAGCCGCCCAGCGGCCGCATCAGGAAGGTTGCCGCGAACACCACGGCGACGTTCAATTGCTGGACAACGGGATCGCTGCCCGGGAAGAAGGCCGGGGCAAAATAGAGCGCGAACGCCGTGTAGGCGTAGAAGTCGTACCACTCGACGAGATTGCCGATCGAGCCGATCAAGATCGCCTTGATCCGGCGCTCTGCGTCGGCGATGTCAATGTGGTCGGAGCCCGGTTTGATTGCTTGCTCTGTCACGTCCGGCCTCCCAGAAATCATGTGTTGGGAGCCTACATCGCCTTTCCAAGCAGAAATGGCAACTGGCGGGGGCCTCGTACCGTGCCCTGCGACCAGGTCACGGTGCCGGCTGGGTCGAGCCGGAAGTCCGGAATCCGCTTCAGCCATTCCTCGAGCGCGACCTGCATCTCCATCCGCGCCAAATTGGAACCGACGCAGCGATGGATGCCGAGGCCGAAGGCGGCATGGCGGTTTTCCCGCCGGTCGATCACGACCTTGTCAGCGTCCGGAAACATTTTTGGGTCCCGGTTGGCGGCCGGGAAGGACAGCAGCACCATGTTGCCCGTCTTGACCGGGCAGCCCGAGACCGTGGTCTCCTTGACGACCTCACGAGCCATGGTCACCGGCGAATAGGCACGGAGCAGTTCCTCTACGGCGATCGGGATCAACCCGGGCTCGGCGATCAGCCGCTCGCGATCGGCCGGCGTCCGGGCGAGATGCCAGAGCGAGGAGCCGATCGCGCTCCAGGTGGTATCGATGCCGGCAATCAGGAGCAGCCGCAGAGAGCCCAGCACGTGCGACTCCTCCAGCGGCTGGCCTTCCTTGTCCTTGGCATTCATCAAATAGGAGATGAGATCGTTGGTCGGCTTCGACCTCCGCTCCTCGATATGCGTCCTGAAATAGGCGCTCATCTCCTGCACCGCCTGGAGCAATCTGTTCTCGTCCTTGATGCCGAGCTCCAGGATCATGTGGATCCAGTTGATGAAGAGATCGCTGTCAGACTCGGGAATGCCGAGCATGTGCGCGATGGCCTGAACCGGAATGTATTTGCTGTACTGCGCTGCGGCATCGACCTTGCCGTCGGCAATGAACCCGTCGATCAGCTCGTTGCAGATTGCGCGCATCCGCGGCTCCAGCTTCTTCATCGCATCCGGCGTGAAGGGCGGTAGCAGCAATTGCTTGGCCGGCTTGTGCACGGGCGGATCCGAAGTGATCGGCGGGGCCGCGTTCCTGGCGACCTCGGGCCGTACGTCGCGGACGATGATGCGGCGTGACGAAAAATGTTCGGTGTCGTTGGCGATTTCGCGCACCGCCTCATAGGTCGTCGGCATGTAGCAGCCGAGGAAGCGCCCGGTATGCACGACCGGGCTCGCGGCGCGCAGCTCTTCCCAGATCGGGAAGGGATCGTCGGTCCATTGCGGATCGGTGTGGTCGAAGTCATTGACCCAGTCGGTCACGGGCGGATGGGCGGCGGGCTGGCTGACGTCGGACATGGCAGGAAATCCCTTGAATATCCCTTGGGGCTCGTGTTCGCTGAAGGCACGCAAAGCGCGCGCGGGCAGGCGCCGCGCTACTCCTCGATCACATCGATCGCGGTTTCCGGGCAGTTGGATTTGGCAAGCCAGGCCTTGTCCTCAAGGCCCGGTGGAACCGTGCCGTCTCCGGCCTCATGGGCATTGCCGTATTCGTCGAGTTCGAACAGCTCTGGCGCGAGTGCCTTGCACCGCGCGTGGCCCTGGCATTTGTCGGGATCGACGCGAACCCTCAGTCGCTCTGTCATTGCGGCTTCCTCGGTCGTATGCGCGCGGCCGGAAGGTGGCGCGCGTTCCTCATGTAGATTTTTATCCGCGGCATTTGCCGCTGGCTTTAAGTTATAGTCTATTACATTCGCGACAGGCTTCCCCTGTCAAGCGCAAACTTATAGGCTCGGCGCAACATGCGTTCACAACTTGCCCGCAAGCCGCACAATAACTACCACCATGGCGATCTCCGCGACGCCCTGATTAAGGCCGCGCTGCGCGAGGCCGAGCAGGGCGGGGCGGAAGCGATCAGCATCAAGGCGCTGGCAAAGCAGCTCGGTGTTTCGCAACCGGCGCCGTACCGTCATTTTGCTGACCGAGAGGCGCTGCTTGCCGCGGCGACGGCGGAGGCGTTCCGGCAGCTCAGCGCGATTCTGCGTGAGGCAATGGCCAAGCCGTCGAAGCAATCAAAGCTGTCGCGGCTGGCGCAGGCGACGCTCGATTTCGGCCTACACCGCAACGGCATCTACCGGTTGATGTTTGCCTCGCGCACGGTGTCTTGCGCAGCCAAGGGCAGCGAGCTGCACGAGGCTACGCGCGAGACCTTTGCACTTGTGATCGAGGCGCTGGAAGCGCCAGCAATTGGCTATCTGCGCGAGCGGCAAGCACTCAAGATCTGGGCCGCGCTGCACGGCGTGGTGATGCTGGCCGAGCAGGGTCTGTTCACCGGCGAGGCCGCACATGCCACGCGCGAGGAACTGGTCGAGGACTTTGTGAACGAGACGAAGGCCGCGCTCGCGGTTGCGATCAAGGACGCGCAGCGTCGCAAGAAGGCGGGCGCTTAAGCCTTCGTTTTCAGCAGCCGCATCAACTTTTCGACCGCGCTATCCGGTGTCGTCACGACCGGGCGGCCCGTAGCCTCCGCGACGAGCGGTGCGGTTGCCGCGATGCTGAACTGCGCCAGCGCGATGACGTCGCAGTCGCGCAAATCCTTTGACGCCTCGATGATCAGCCGGTCATGCGTGGCACGGTCGCCGCGGTCGAGTGCGGCAAGCGCGCCGTCGGCAAGCTTTGGCACGATCTGGATGGAGGTCGGAAACTCCGGCGGCATCGAGACCAGCGTTGGCGGGAAGGTCGAGAGCAGGCCGATCTTCTTGCCCATCGTCACGGCCCGTTCGATCATGGCTTCGTTCGGCTTGAGCACCGGCATCGGCGCATGCGCGCGCGCGACGGCCTCAATGCAGGGGCCGAAGGCCGAGCAGGTGAACAGGATCGCGTTTGCCCCGGTCGCTGCCGCATAATCGCCGAGCGCAAGAAAACGCTCGGTCATGGCATCGTTGAGCTTGCCGTCGCGCGCCAGATCCGCCGAGAGGCTGTCGTCGAGCAGGTTCATCAGCCGCGCCTCCGGCCACGCCTGCGCGAACGCCGCCTCGATCGGGGCGATGGAGTGCTTGAGGGCGTGGATCAGGGCGATGCGCATGAGGCTCGGTGCTTCTTCTCCCTCTCCCCGTTCTTACGGGGAGAGGGTCGGGGTGAGGGGCGCTGTCCGCACGATAGGTGAGAAACGGACTCGAGGAGGCGGCCCCTCACCCGGATTGCTCCGCAATCCGACCTCTCCCCGCAAGGGCGGGGAGAGGTGGACTCCTTACTTGAACGGCACCGCGTACATCAAGCCGCCCTTGCTCCAGAGGCCGTTGAGGCCGCGCTCGAGCTTGAGCGGGCTCGCCTTGCCGACATTGCGCTCATAGATCTCGCCGTAATTGCCGGTGGCCTTGATCGCGGTGACCAGCCATTTGTTGTCGAGACCAAGCCGCGAGCCGAGATCGCCCGAGGAGCCGAGCAGCCGCTGGATCGCGGGGGTCTGCGACTTCGTCATCTCGTCGACATTGGCCTGGGTGACGCCGAGCTCCTCAGCCTCGATCAGGCCGTAATGCAGCCAGGTGATGATGTCGCTCCAGACCTCGTCGCCATTGCGGGTAAAGGGCCCGAGCGGCTCCTTGCTGATGGTCTGCGGCAGCACGACGTAGTCGGCCGGGTTCGGCGCCGCGGTCGTCACGGCACCGGCAAGCGCGGAGGCGTCCTGGGTCATGGCATCGCAGCGGCCGCCGAAGAAGGTCTGGTACATGGTGTCGACGCGGTCGAACACCAGCGGCTTCCAGTCGATGCCGTTGGCGCGGCCGTAATCGCCAAGCGTGACCTCATGGGTCGTGCCCTGCGCGACGCAAACGGTGGCGCCCTTGAGGTCCTTCAGCTCTTTCACGCCGAGGTCCTTCTTCACGACAAAACCCTGGCCGTCGTAGAAGTTGATCGGTCCCTGCCGCAGGCCCAGCGTGACGCCGCGCAAGTATGTCTGCGTGGAGTTGCGGTAGAGCACGTCGATCTCGCCCGATTGCAGCGCGGTGAAGCGGTTCTGCGCGGTCAGCGAGACGTAACGCACCTTGTTGGCATCACCGAGCACGCCGGCCGCGAGCGCGCGGCAATAGTCGACGTCGAGGCCCTTGTAATTGCCTTGCGAGTCCGGCGCCGAGAAACCGGCAAAGCCCGCGCTGACGCCGCACACCAGCGTGCCGCGGCTCTTGACCGTGTCGAGCGTCGCCGCCGACGCGACGACCGTCGATGCGGTGAGCACGCTCGCCGCGATAACTATTGTCCTCATCATGCTACTCTCCCCTCAGTGATTGACACTACGCAATACGTTGTCCACGGCCGTGCCGAGCTTGTCGACGATCAGATCGATCTCGTCGGCCGAAGCGATATAGGGCGGCGCCAGCAGCACATGGTCGCCGCGGATACCATCCACGGTGCCGCCGCCGGGATAGCAGCCGAGTCCGTTGGCGAAGGCTTCAGCCTTGATCTTCTGGTTCAGCTTGAGTGCTGGATCGAACGAGGTGCGGCTGGCACGATCAGCGACGAGCTCGATCGCCCAGAACAGCCCGCGTCCCCTGATGTCGCCGACATGGCGATGATTGCCGAAGCGTTCGGTCAGCCGCTGCTCGAGCTGCTTGCCGCGCTCCTTGACCCGGTCGAGCAGATTGTCTTCGCGGATCACGTCCTGCACCGCAAGCGCCGCCGCGCAGGCGAGGGGGTGGGCGAGATAAGTGTGGCCGTGCTGGAACGCGCCCGACCCTGCACGGATTGTGTCGATGATCTTGCCGCTCGCGAGCATTGCACCGATCGGCTGGTAGCCGCCGCCAAGCCCCTTTGCGATCGCCTGGATATCAGGGGCGATGCCTTCTTGCTGCCATGCATGCGTCGTGCCGGTGCGGCCCATGCCGCACATGACCTCATCGAGAATGAGAAGAGCGCCGTGCCGGTCGCAGATCTCACGCACGGCCCTGAAGTAGCCGTCCGGCGCCGTCACCGCGCCGGCTGTGGCGCCGACGACGGGCTCGGCGAGGAACGCCGCAACAGTGTCAGGGCCAAGCCGTTGAAACTCGGCTTCAAGCTCCGCGGCGAGCCGCGCCACGAATTGCGCATCGGATTCGCTGTCGTGCTCCTCGTGATAGGCAAAGGCCGGCGTCACGTGGCTGAACGCGGCCGAGAGCAGGGGTGCATAGGGCGCGCGGCGCCAGGCGTTGCCGCCGGCTGCGAGCGCGCCGAGCGTGTTGCCGTGATAGCTCTGCCGCCGCGCGATGAAATGCTGCCGCTGCGACTCGCCGCGCTCGATGAAATATTGCCGCGCGAGCTTGATGCTGGCCTCGATCGCCTCCGATCCGCCGCTGACGAAATAGGCGTAGGCGAGACCGCCGGGCTCATGCCCGACCAGCGTTTGAGCAAGCGCCTCGGCCGGCTCGGAGGAGAAAAACGCGGTGTGCGCATAGGCGAGCGTCGAGGCCTGCTTCGCCATTGCCGCGATCACGCGGGGATGCTGATGCCCGAGGCAGGACACCGCCGCGCCGCCGGACGCGTCGATCACGCGGCGGCCGTCTTCGGCGAAGAGATAGACGCCCGCGCCGCCAATCGCCTTGGGCGGCGTTTCGCGCAGCGAACGGTGCAGCACGCGGCTGGTGCGAGTGCTCATGGTCAACCTTTCTCTGAGACGTAGGTAGAGGTGGCGGCAAGCCGCGCCTCGGTATCCTGGAGGCGCTTCTTCGCAGCCGTGCCGCCGAGCAAGAACGTCGCGGCGGCTAGCGACTGCGCGATCGCGATCGCGCCGGTGAGGCTCGGGAAGAATCCGGGCGAGGAGGCGGCTTCGAACAGCAGGACGTGGTCGGCGCCCTCGGCCATCGGCGCGGCCACGCTGTCGGCGATCGCGATCAGCGTCGCGCCGGCGCGATAGGCGGCCTGCGCGACCCGGACGCTGGCATTGGTATAGGGCATGAAGCCGATGACGATCACGGCCTCGTCGGGCCGGAATGCGCCGAGATCGAGATCGTCAGGGCCGGACGCGCCGACGATCTGCACCTGCTCGGGGCGGAACAGCCTTAGCTCGTAGTTGAGCAATTCCGCGACGCTGCGGCAGCTGCGATAGCCGGTGATCCAGATCCGTTTCGCGTCGTGCAGCGTGCGGGCCGCGTCCGCGATCGCGTGGGCGGATATGCGCGGCAGGCCCGCGGCTTCGGCCTCGAGCTTGTCGGAGATAAGCGCGACATCGGCGTTCGGGCCGTGGCGGCGGCTCTTGGCGCGAGCCGAAAAGGGCGAGGTCTGCGACGGCCGCCGTGCCTCGGTCAGCGCGGCGCGCAATTCGTCCCAGCCGGAATAGCCGATCGCCTTCGCAAGGCGCGTGAATGCGGCGGGATCGGCACCGGCTTCGGCCGCGAGGTCGCGCATCGAACGGGTGGTGGCGTCGTAATCATTGGCCGCGACAAAACGCCCGACCTCCTGCAAGCGCAGGGGGAGCGATGGCAACGCAATGCGGAGTTCGCTCAGGGGCGAGAATTTCGCGGGCTCGGCCATGAAACATTTGTTGCACGGTTCTTGGATTGGTGCAACAGTTGACGTGCGCCGCCGGAAATCGCTGCTGTCAGGAAGGATTTTTGCGCCCGTGACCTCAGATGACCCCAGGCCGCCGCCGCGCCGCAGCTTTTTCGGCGCGCTCGGGCCGAACGAATTGAAGGGCTTGTTCTGGCAGGTGCTGGTGGTCGGCATCGCGGTCGCCGTCATCGTCTTCCTCTGGTCCAACACTGTCACCAACCTCTCGGCTCGCCGCATCACCACCGGCTTTGCCTTTCTCGGCCGCGAGGCCGGGATGCCGATCTCCGACAGCCTGCTCGCGTACAATCCGAGAGACAGCTACCTCTGGGCTTTCGTCGTCGGCGTCGCCAACACGCTGCGCGTCGCCGTGATCGGCATCGTGCTCGCGACGATCCTCGGCACACTGATCGGCATCTCGCGGCTGTCTACGAACTGGCTGCTATCCCGGTTTGCGGCCGTCTATGTCGAGGTCCTGCGCGACATCCCGCTGCTGCTTCAACTCCTGTTCTGGTACGTGCTGATGCAGGCGTTGCCGGCTGCGCGTGCGGCGTGGCGGCCGGTCGAGGGCGTCTTCCTATCCAACCGCGGCCTGATCCTGCCGGCGATCCCGGTTGGCTCACCACAGCTCTGGGTGCTCGGCACGGCCGTGCTGGGCTGCGCTGCATTCCTTGTCATTCAGCGATGGCTGGTCGCTCAGCAGGTGCGCGATGGCAAGCCGCGGCCGGCTTGGCCCTTTGCGCTTGGTCTCATTGCCGTGCTGCCGGTAGCGGTGTCGTTGTCGCTTGGCGTGTCCTGGACCATCGAATGGCCTGCGCTGCGCGGCTTCAACTTCGTCGGCGGGCTGACGCTCGCGCCTGAATATTTCGCGCTGCTGATCGCGCTCGTGACCTACACGTCCGCCTTCATCGCCGAGATCGTGCGCAGCGGCATCCAGTCGGTGCCACGCGGGCAGTGGGATGCCGCCAGCGCGCTCGGCCTGCGCCGCAGCTTCATGCTGCGGCAGATCATTCTGCCGCAGGCGCTGCGCGTGATCGTGCCGCCGATGACCAGCCAGTATCTCAATTTGACCAAGAACTCCTCGCTCGCGGTCGCGATCGGCTATCAGGACGTGGTCTCGATCGCCAACACCACGCTGAACCAGACCGGACAGGCGATCGAGGCGATCGCGCTGATCATGGCCGTGTTCCTGACCATCAGTCTCGGCATCAGCTTCTTCATGAACTGGTACAATGCGCGCATCGCGCTGGCGGAGCGCTGAGCATGACCGCGATCACTGACATGCCAGACGTGCCGCGCGCCGCCCGCCGTCCCCAAATCGGCAACCCGGTGCTGCGCTGGCTGCGCACCAATCTGTTCTCGTCGATCCCCAACGGCATCCTGACGGTCGTCCTGCTGGCGGTGCTGGCGAAAGGCGTGATCAGCTTCGTGCAATGGGGCATCGCGAACGCGGTCTGGCTCGCACCAGCCAATGATTCCAGCGCCTGCAAGGCCGCGCGCGGCCTCGGCGCCTGTTGGGCCATCATCCCCGAGAAGTACCGCTTCATCCTGTTCGGCACCTATCCGTTCGACGAGCAATGGCGGCCTGCGCTCTCCGTCGTGCTGTTCATCGCGCTGTTCTTTCTCTCCACGCGCCGCGCGCTATGGCGGCGCGAATTGGCCTATCTCTGGATCGGCGCGCTCGCGCTGATCAGCGTGCTGATGTGGGGCGGCGTGTTCGGGCTGTCCTTCGTCTCGCAGGATCGTTGGGGTGGGCTGCCGGTGACATTGATCCTGGCGACATTCGGATTGGCGTTCGGCTTCCCGCTCGGCATTTTGGTCGCGCTCGGCCGGCGCTCAAAGCTGCCGGCGATCCGCTCGCTCTCGGTGCTCTATGTCGAGTTGATCCGCGGTGTGCCGCTGGTGAGCCTTCTCTTCATGGCGAGCGTGATGTTTCCGCTGTTCATGCCCAGCGGATTCAACATCGACAAGCTGTTGCGTGCGCAGATCGCGATCATTCTCTTCGCGGGCGCCTATCTTGCCGAGGTGATCCGAGGTGGCCTCCAGGCCGTGCCGCGCGGGCAATATGAGGCGGCCGACGCGCTCGGGCTGTCCTACTGGCGCAAGCACCGGCTGATCGTCCTGCCGCAGGCGATCCGCCATGTCATCCCGCCGCTGGTCAACACCTTCATCGCCTTCTTCAAGGATACCAGCCTGGTCCTGATCATCGGTATCTTCGACCTGCTGACGACGGCGAAGACCGCGATCATCGATCCTGCCTGGCAGCAGTTCTCGGTGGAAGTCTATATCTTCGTTGCCGCGATCTATTTCGTCTTCTGCTTCGCGATGTCGCGCTATAGCCGCAGCCTGGAGGCGACGAGCGCGAGGTGAGGTCCGGTGTCCCGGACAAGGTGCAGCGCGCGAGCGCTGTGCCGCAGAGCCGGGACCCAGGATCGCACAGGAGGTCCCGGAGAGATGGGCCCCGGCTCTGCAGCGCACCGCGAAGGCGCGCTGCGCTACGTCCGGGGCAAGAGAGTGCCTTACCTCTTCACCCGCGGATCGATCGGGGTCTGCCCGCGCAGGCCCAAAATGTCCTCCAGCACCTTCGCACCCGCGATCACTTGCGCGTCCGCGCGGGGTGCGCCGACGACCTGCACGCCGACCGGCAGGCCGGAGGCGGTGAAGCCGCAGGGCAGCGACAGCGACGGGCAGCAGGCCAGCGTGATCGCATAGACGATGCCGAGCCATTCGACATAATTCTCGAAGGTCTTGCCGGCGCATTCCGCGACATAGCGGTTCTCGATCGGGAACGGCGGCACGATTGTGGTCGGCGTCAGCAACAGGTCATAGGTCTTGAAAAACTCGATTGCGCGCGCGGTCATGCCGACGCGCTGTGCTTCGGCGCGTGCGAGCTGTTCGACGGTGAGCTTAAGGCCCTCCTCGATGTTCCAGATCACCTCGGGCTTGAGTAGGTTGCGCTTGGTACGCAGCAGATTGGCCTTGGTGATCGCGAAATCGAAGGCGCGCAGCACGTGGAAGCATTCATGCGCCTCGCGCCAGTCGGGATGCGCCTCCTCGACGATGGCGCCGGCTTCCGCGAAGCGCTCCGCCGCCTTGCGCGTGATCGCCTTGACCTCGGGATCGACCGGCGTGATGCCGAGATCGGGCGAGTAGGCGATACGCTTCGGCTTCGTGCCCGAGCGCACCGCTGACAGGAAAGAGGTCGCAGGCGCCGGCAGCGACAGCGGATCGTCCGCATAGTCGCCGCTCATGGCGTCGAGCAGCAATGCGAGGTCCTCGACGTTACGCGCCATTGGCCCGACGACGCCGAGATTGCGATCGATGCTCGATTTGGGAGTGTGGGCGACGCGGCCGATGCTCGGCCGCATGCCGACCACGCCGCAGAAGGCCGCGGGGCTGCGCAACGAGCCGCCCATGTCCGAGCCCTGTGCCAGCCAGGCCATGCCGGTGGCGAGCGCCACCGCGGCGCCGCCGGAGGAGCCGGCCGCCGACTTCGACGTGTCCCAGGGATTGAGCGTCGCGCCGAACACTTCGTTGAAGGTGTTGGCGCCGGCGCCAAATTCCGGCGTGTTGGACTTGGCGTAGACGACCGCTCCATTGGCCTCGAGGTTCTCGACCATGAGGTCGGATTTCGCTGCAACGTTGTCCTTGAAGATGGGCGAGCCCTGCGTGTTCAACACGCCGGCGACATCGGTCAGATCCTTGATCGGCACCGGCAAGCCCGCGAGCAGCCCGCGCGCGCCGGCCGGCTTCTGCATCAGCGCCTTGGCGCTATCTCGCGCCCGATCGAAGCACAGCGTCGGCAGCGCGTTGACCGTGCTATCGACCGCACTGATGCGCCTCTCCACGACATCCAGCAGTTCGAGTGGCGAGACATCGCCGGAGCGTAGCTTGTCGACGACGGTGCAGGCGGTTTCGTGGATCAGGTCTTGAGACAACTATTTTGCTCCTGCTCATGAAAAGGCTTCGTCATTGCGAGCGCAGCGAAGCAATCGAGATATGCATCTGCGGGGACGGTCTGGATTGCTTCGCTGCGCTCGCGATGACGTGGATAGAGTTAACCCCATCCTGCGCTGATGCCGCCGTCGACCGTATAGATCACGCCCGACGTATAGCCGGCGCGGTCCGACGCCAGGAACGCCATGAGGTCGCCGATCTCGCGCGGATGTGCGGGGCGGCTGAGCGGCAGGCTCTTCTGGAATTCCTTGTAACGGTTCTCGTCGCCGAACTGGTGCTTTGCGCGCGTCTTCAGCAGTGTGACGTGACGGTCGGTGCCAACCGGGCCGGGATTGATGCCGACCACGCGAATGTTGTCGGCGAGGCTTTTTCCCCGAGCGCGCGGGTGAAAGCCATCAGCGCGGCATTGCCGGCGCTGCCGCAGATGTAATTGGCGTCGAATTTTTCGCCGGCAGCACCAATGTCGTTGACGATGACGCCGCCGCCCCGGGCCTTCATCTGCGCGTAGATCTGCCGCGTCAGGTTGATATAGCCGAACACTTTCAATTCCCAGGCGTGGCGCCAGATGGCTTCATCGATCTTGTCGATGGAGCCGCCGGGGATGTCGCCGGCATTGTTGACGAGCACGTCGATGTCGGCGGCCTCCCTGGCTAGCCGCGCCAAATCCTCGGCGTTGCGTAAATCGACGATGCTGGTCGCGGCATCGATCTGATGCGCCGAGCGCAAGCGGTCGGCCAGCGCCTCGAGCTGCTCGCCGTTGCGCGCGGCGAGCAGGAGATGAGCGCCTTCCTCGGCAAACGCCTCGGCGGCGGCTGCGCCAATGCCCTTGGACGCGCCTGTGATGAGGACGCGCTTGCCACGCAGATGCAGATCCATGAGAGGTACTCGCAGGGTGGGAACAGGGATGAAATCAGTAGGCGCACGGCTGCGCCATGGTCAACATTGCAGTGCAGCGTTGCACTGCCGTTGACTTTGGTCCATTGCAGTGCGGTCAAAAAGGCGGCGGCTGCCGGACCAAAAAAGGACGTTCTCGATGAGCAAGAAACAATACCGGATCGCAGTCATTCCCGGCGACGGCATCGGCAAGGAAGTGATGCCCGAGGGCCTGCGCGTTTTGGAGGCGGCCGCGAAGAGGCACGGGGTCTCCCTGCATTTTGATCATTTCGACTTCTCGTCCTGGGACTACTACGAGAAGCACGGGCAGATGATGCCGGACGACTGGAAAGAGAAGATCGGCAAGCACGACGCGATCTATTTCGGCGCGGTCGGCTGGCCGGCCAAGATTCCGGATCACGTTTCGCTGTGGGGCTCGCTGATCAAATTCCGCCGCGAGTTCGACCAGTATGTGAATCTGCGCCCGGTGCGGCTGATGCCCGGCGTGCCGTCGCCGCTGGCGGGCCGCAAGCCCGGTGATATCGATTTCTGGGTCGTGCGCGAGAACACGGAAGGCGAATATTCCTCCGTCGGCGGCCGCATGTTCCCCGACACCGACCGCGAGTTCGTGACGCAGCAGACGGTGATGACCCGCACCGGCGTCGATCGCATCCTCAAGTTCGCCTTCGAGCTCGCCCAGTCGCGGCCGAAGAAGCACCTGACGTCGGCGACCAAGTCCAACGGCATCTCCATCACCATGCCCTATTGGGACGAGCGCGTGGAGGCGATGGCGAAGAAGTTTCCGGGCGTGAAGTGGGACAAGTACCACATCGACATTCTCACGGCGAACTTCGTGCTGCACCCGGACTGGTTCGACGTCGTGGTCGGCTCCAACCTGTTCGGCGACATCCTGTCCGATCTCGGCCCGGCCTGCACCGGCACCATAGGCATCGCACCGTCAGGCAACATCAATCCCGAGGGCGATTTCCCCTCAGTGTTCGAGCCGGTGCACGGTTCGGCGCCTGACATCGCAGGGCAGGGCATAGCGAACCCGATCGGCGCGATCTGGTCGGGCGCGATGATGCTCGAGCATCTTGGCGAGAAGGTTGCCGGCAAGTCGATCGTCGATGCGATCGAGCGCACGTTGGCCGAGCGCACGCTCCGCACCAAGGATCTCGGCGGTAACGCCGATACCACAGCCTGCGGCAAGGCGGTCGCAGATATGGTGGATTAATTCGCTGCTTGACCCTCTCCCCTTGTGGGAGAGGGTGGCTTCGATGCGAAGCATCGAAGACGGGTGAGGGGTGTCTCTCCGCAGAGACAGACCTCACAACTGTACATTTCTCTTCGCGGACAGAGACCCCTCATCCGGCGCTCCGCGCCACCTTCTCCCACAAGGGGAGAAGCGAAGGCGAGTGTGCCTTGCTTCGATTAGCCCACGATCTTCTCGATCACCGCTTCATCCAGTCCGAACTTCTTCCCGGCCGTCAAAATTTCCTGCCAGGTGGTCGGATCGACTGGGATACCTTCCGCGAGCCGCTTCTTCTTGGTCTCACGCTCGGGCTCGCCGGCGATCTTGACCTTGTCGACGCCGAGGGCGGGCGGCGAGCCGGTGTGCCAGGCGACGAAGCTCTCGACTTCGCGCGCAAGGTTTTCGCCGGTGCCGAGCTTGCCCGGGTCGATGATGATCGAGAGCATGCCGTTGAGGACGTTGTGCTTGCCGTCGGACGGGCCCTTGACCACTTGACCGCCGGAGAGCGCACCGCCGAGGATTTCACACACCAGAGCGAGACCCGAGCCCTTGTGCTCGCCGAACGGCAGGATGGCACCGTGCGGCGGGATCACGGTGTAGCGTGGATTGACCGTGGGCTTGCCTTCGTTGTCGATGATGGTGCCGGGCTCGAGTTCGACGCCCTTGTTGTGGGCGACGCGGGTCTTGCCCTGTGCGATCCTGCTGGTGGCGAAGTCGAGCACGATCGGCTCTTTGCCCCTGCGCGGGATGCCGACGCAGAACGGGTTGGTTCCGTGGCGCGCATCGCTGCCGCCCCAGGGCGCCACGATGGGGCGCGAAATCACATTGACGAAGTGGATCGAGACCAGCCCGTGGTCGATGCACTGCTCGGCCCAATGGCCGATGCGGCCGATGTGGTGGGCGTTGGAAAGGCCGACGAGACAGACGCCGTTGCTCTTGGCGCGCTCTGCCGCCAGCTCCATCGCTTCATGGCCGATCACCTGACCGTAGCCGGTGAGACCGTCGAGGGTGAGAAGCGGACCAGTGTCGAGCACGATCTTGACGTGCTGGTTCACGGCGAGGCCGCCGTTGGTGACGCTCGAGACATAGCGCGGGATCATGCCGACTCCGTGCGAATCGTGTCCCTTCAGATTGGCCTCGACTAAGTTGGTGGAGACAAGCTCGGCTTCGCGGTCCGTAGACCCGCCCGCCTTCACGATGGCGCGGATGACATTGGTGAGCGGTTCCGCCTTGATGGTGCGAGTGTCGGCCATTGTCGTTGCTCTTATCCTTTCACGATCCCGCGGCAATGGACCCATGCCGCTTCGATCAGATTCTCGCTGGCTTCCGGTGTGCGGAACGCCGAATGCGCCGACAGCGTTACGTTCGGTATCCTGGTCAGCGGATGGTCCGCGGGCAACGGCTCGATATTGAAGACATCGAGGCCGGCATGGCGGATGTGGCCCGACGTCAACGCGTCGATCATCGCCTGCTCGTCGACGATCGCGCCACGCGCGGTGTTGATGAAGACGACGCCCGGCTTCATCTTCGCGATTGTCTCGCGCGTGATCATGCCGCGTGTCTCGTCGTTGAGCAGCAGGTGCAGCGACACCACGTCGCTTCTCGCCAGCAGCGTGTCGAGATCGGTGAACTCGACGCCGGGATAGGCCTTTGGCGAGCGGTTCCAGGCAACCACCTTCATGCCGCCGCCTGACGCAATGCGCGCGACTTCGGCGGCGATACCGCCGAACCCGATCAGGCCGAGCGTCTTGCCGGTGAGCTGCATGCCATCCTCGCGCAGCCAGTTACCAGCGCGCATCTCGCGGTCCATCATCGCGATGACGCGGGCGGAGGACCACATCAGTGCGATCGCGGACTCCGCCACGGCCGTGTCGCCATAGCCGTTGATCAGATGCACGGAGATGCCGAGCTGGCTAAGCTCCTCCGGATTCATGTAGCTGCGCGCGCCGGTGCCGAGAAACACGACGTGCTTCAGCCCCGCGCATTGTTTTGCGACCTCGGTGGGAAGCGCGGTGTGGTCGACGATGGCGATCTCGGCGCCGTCGAGGATCTGAGGATATTGCTCGGGCTTGATGTCGGGATCCCGGTGGATCCGCACCTTGGGATCGCCCGGCTTCTCAAGCCGCTCCATGATCACGGCGAGGGCTTCATTGGCGTCGACGAAAACTCCGCGCATGTCTGTCTCCGATCAGGATGCGACGCCGGCGATCGCCAGCACGGTGTGCATCAGCACGTTGGTGCCCGCGGCGCAGTCGGGCTGCGTGGCATCTTCCAGCTCGTTGTGGCTGATGCCGTCCTTGCAGGGCACGAACACCATCGCCGCCGGCATGACCGTATTGAGGTTGCAGGCATCGTGGCCGGCGCCGGAGGTGATGCGGCGGGAGGAATAACCGAGCGTCTTGGCTGCATTCTCGACTGCGGCGATCAGCTTGGGATCGAAATGCGTCGGCGGCTTGCGCCAGACGAGATCGATCTTGACCTCGACCTTGCGGCGCGCGGCGATCTCGGCAATCGTAGTGTGCAGGTCACGATCGAGGGCATCCATGATCGTGCCATCTGCGCTGCGGCAATCCATCGTAAAGGCGATCTCGCCGGGAATGACGTTGCGCGAGGGATTAGCGATCACGGCTTCGCCGATGGTGCCGACTGCATTCGGTCCGTGCTTCCTGGCAATGGCCTCCATCGCCAGCACGATCTCGGACAGTGTCGCCAGCGCGTCGCGCCGCAACGGCATCGGGGTCGATCCCGCATGGCTTTCGAAGCCGGAGATCTTGCCGTCATACCAGAGCACGCCCTGGCCGGAGTCGACCACGCCGATGGTCTTGCCTTCGGCCTCCAGGATCGGGCCTTGCTCGATGTGCAGCTCGACAAAGCAGCCGAGCTTCTGGAAACCGACCGGCTTGTCGCCGCGATAGCCGATGCTGTCGAGCGCCTGGCCGACGGTCGTGCCCTCGATATCCTTGCGCGACAGGATGTCGTCGGCCGTGAAATCGCCGACGTAGGCCGCGGACGCCATCATCGCCGGCGCGAAGCGCGAGCCTTCCTCGTTGGTCCAGTTGACGATGCAGATCGGCACCTCGGTCTCGATGCCGGCATCGTTCAGCGTGCGGATCACTTCGAGCGCGCCGAGCGTTCCCAGAATGCCGTCATACTTCCCGCCGGTCGGCTGGGTGTCGAGATGCGAACCGATGCCGACGGGAAGCTTCGACATGTCGCGGCCCTTGCGCAGGCCGAACTGAGATCCGAGCGCATCGACATGCACGTCGAGGCCGGCTTCCTCACAGGCCTTTCGGAACCAGTCGCGAACCTGCTTGTCTTCGCCGCTGAGCGTCAGCCGCCGTACGCCGCCTTTGGCCGTCGCGCCGAATTGCGCGGTCTCGTGGATGGAGCCCCAGAGGCGGGCGGAATCGATCTGCAAATTGGTGGCGGCTCGGCTCATGCATCAGTCTCTCATTTGTCCGGCGCCTGTTTCAATGACGCGCCAGCGCGGGCGCGTCAACCGCGAGGCTGCTCTGCGCAATCTGACATGCAAGCTCGGCGACGCGCTCGACCGCGACGACGTCGGGCGAGGCGAGCCAGCTTGCGGTGAACGTCAGCGGTGCGATCTCCAGATCGGTGTCGAGCAATTGCAGCCGGCCGTCGGCGAGCTCGTTTTCGACGATGGCGTCGGGGATCACGGCGATGCCGAGTCCTTCCACTGCCATGTGGATCACGGTGGCAAGCGAGGCAGAGGCGTGGAGACGGATCGGCGGCAAGTCGGGCCGGTCGAACACCTCGCGCACGACCTCGTAGGGTCTGGTCTTACGCGGAAAAGTGATGATCGGAAACCGTGCGAGATCGGCGGGCGTCACCGGGCCGTGGCCGAGCCCGAGTGAGGGGCTTGCGAGGAAGCCGATCGGATAGTCGGCGAGCACGCGATTGTGCACGCCGGAGGCCGACAGCGGTCCGACAACGAAGGCCAGCTCGATCTCCTGCGCGAGCAGGCGCGCGGTGAGGTTCGGCGTGATGTCGACCTCGATCTCCAGCGACAGGTTCGGATAGATCCCGTTCATGCTCTTCACCAGCCGCGGCAGCCAGGTGTGCACGATGGTCTCGGCGACGCCAAGCCGCATCACGCCGCGCATCGCCGAGCGATCGCCGATCTCGGCCATCATCTGAGCGCGCAGGCCGATCAGCTTTTCCGCATAGACCATCATCTGCCGGCCGCTCGGGGTGGGCGACGCCACGCGATGATCGCGGTTCAGGAGTTTGACGCCCATCTCGCGCTCGAGCTGGGCAATGCGCTGGGAGATCGCCGGCTGGGTCGTATTGAGTCGTGCTGCGGCGCCGCGGAAGCTGCCGAGCTTCACAACCCAGAGGAAGGTTTCGATCGACCTGAAGTCCAGCATTGAAGGGATTTTCCTGATCGATAAAATAGATTTATCGATATCGATTAGAAAGGACGATTAGACTTTATAGCATGCTTGGTGTTGGCTGTCTTTGTCGAGTTTATAGGCAGGTCGATCACATGACTGTTTTGGTGGCAGCGCAGCAAACTGAAACACCCGACACCCTCCCGAGCCGTCAGGCGCGGCTCGCCTATCGTGGCGGCGAGGTCGGTTCCACCGCCGGGGTCGCGCCCGGCTTCGTCCAGGGCAATCTGGCGATCCTGCCGGCGGAATACGCCGGCGCCTTCCACCGCTTCTGCCAGCTCAATCCGAAACCGTGCCCGATCATCGGGATGTCCGATGTCGGCAGCCCGTACATCCCTGCGCTTGGCGCCGATCTCGATATTCGCACCGACGTGCCGCGCTACCGTGTCTGGCGCGACGGCGAAGTCGTCGATGAGCCAACCGATGTGACCAAGTATTGGCGCGATGACCTCGTGACTTTCGTGCTCGGGTGCTCGTTCTCATTCGAGGAGGCGCTGCTCGACGAGGGCATGCCGATCCGCCACATCGAGCAGAACGTGCGGGTGCCGATGTACCGCACCAACATCGCCTGCGGCGAGGCCGGCCCGTTCGCGGGTCCGATGGTGGTGTCGATGCGCCCGTTCAAGGCGGCCGATGCGATCCGCGCGGTGCAGATCACCTCGCGCTATCCCGCCGTGCACGGCGCGCCCGTGCACCTCGGCCATCCGCATCTGATCGGCATCAAGGACATCGCCAAGCCCGACTATGGTGATCCCGTAGCTGTTGCCGATGACGAGATCCCGGTGTTCTGGGCCTGCGGCGTGACGCCGCAATCGGTCATCAATGCGGCCAAGGTCCCTTTCGCGATCACGCATTCGCCCGGCCTGATGTTGGTGACCGATCTGAAGAACAGGAACATGGCCGTGATTTAGTGGGCAGCATTTGCTGCTTCTTCAGGCTTTACGCAGTTTGCCAATCGCTTCATTCGATACGCACAAAATACAGAGGACTTTGCCAATGACGATCACTCGCCGCGACGTTCTGCTCGGAGCCACCGCCGCTGCCGCGCTGTTGCCGCTAGCGGCGCGCGCGCAAACCTCTGAGGTGGTGATCGGCGCGACCTATCCCTTGTCCGGCGCCGGCGCCCAGGTAGGGGTCGACGCGCAGCGTGCATTCGAGACCGCGATCGATATCATCAACAACGACCAGGACTTCGACCTTCCGCTGGCGAAGGGTGTCGGCTTGCCCGGTCTCGGTGGCGCCAAGATCCGCATGGTGTACGCCGACCACCAGGGCGACCCGCAAAAGGGGCGCGCCGAAGCCGAGCGGCTGATCACCCAGGAAAAAGTCTGCGCGGTGCTCGGCTCCTATCAGAGCGCAGTCGCGGTCACGGTCAGTCAGATTTGCGAGCGTTACCAGATCCCGTTCTTGTCGGCGGACAATTCCTCGCCGAGCCTGCATCGCCGCGGACTGAAGTACTATTTCCGCGCCTCGCCGCATGACGAGATGTTTTCGGCCGGGATGTTCGATTTCCTCGACTCGATGAAGAAGAAGGGCGTCAAGGCCGAGACGCTGGCGCTGTTCCACGAAGATACGATCTTCGGCACCGACTCCGCCAACGCCCAGACCAAGTTCGCAACCGAGCGCGGCTACAAGATCGTCGCCGACATCAAGTACCGCGCCAACTCGCCGTCCTTGTCTGCCGAAGTCCAGCAGCTCAAGGCCGCCAATGCCGATGTGCTGCTGCCCTCGAGCTACACCACGGACGGCATCCTACTGGTCAAGACGATGGCGGAGCTCGGCTACAAGCCGAACGCGATCCTGGCCCAGGCAGCGGGCTTCTCCGAAAAGGCGCTTTACGACGCCGTCGGCGACAAGCTCGAAGGTGCGATCACCCGCGGCAGCTTCTCGCTCGATCTCGCCGCCAAGCGGCCGATGGTCGGCAAGATCAACGATCTGTTCAAGGCGAAATCGGGCAAGGATCTCAACGACAACACGTCGCGGCAGTTCATGGCGATGATCGTGATCGCGGACGCCATCAACCGCGCCAAGTCGACCGACGGCGAGAAGATCCGCGACGCGATGGCCGCAACCGACATCCCGGGCGAGCAGACCATCATGCCCTGGAAGCGGGTCAAGTTCGACGACATGGGCCAGAACAACGACGCCGATCCGGTGCTGCTGCAATATATCGGCGGCAAGTTTGTCACTATCTTCCCGTCGCAGGCGGCCGTGGCCGAAGCAGTCTGGCCGATGAAGTGAGGACGAAATCGGGAGCCCGGACGGTAGCTCCTGATCCTGATCCTGCGGAGTAAGACGGAGCCCGCGTCGGGAAAGACGAGGGTTGCCCGTCCTTGGCGATGCGCGTTCGATGACGCCCCTCGGGGCGAGGGCTTTTTCTGGGGGACAAGTTGCTGACAGTCGAAACAATTGTCCAAAGTCTCGCGAGCGGCCTGCTGATGGGCCTGCTCTACGGACTGATCGCCGTCGGCCTCGCGCTGATCTTCGGCCTGATGGACGTCACGAACTTCGCCCATGGCGAGTTCCTGATGATCGCGATGTACGCGTCCTTCTTCCTGTTCACGTTCTTCGCCATCGACCCCTTGCTTTCGGCGCCGCTGGTCGCGGCCGGGATGTTCGTGTTCGGAGCGGTGATCTACCTGTTGATCGTGCGCTTCGCCATGCGCGCCAAGGCCAATGCCGGCATGGTGCAGATCTTCACCACCTTCGGCCTGGCCATCGTGATGCGCGGACTGGCCCAGCTGTTCTTCACGCCGGACTATCGCAGCATTCCGCAATCCTGGCTCGGTGGCAAAACCATCTCGGTTGCGGGCATTTTCCTGCCGGAGCCGCAGCTGGTCGGCGCGCTGGTCTCGATCGCGGCCTTTGCCGGCCTCTACTTCTTCATCCATCGCACCGATTTCGGCCGCGCGCTGGAAGCCACCCGTGAAGATCCCGGCGCGGTCGCGCTCGTCGGTATCGACAAGAACCGCGTGTTCGCGTTCGGTTGGGGCCTTGGCGCTGCGCTTGTCGGTCTCGCCGGCGCGATCATGGCGGTGTTTTTCTACATCTATCCCGACGTTGGCGCGTCCTTTGCGTTGATTGCCTATGTCACGGTGGCGCTCGGCGGCTTTGGCAGTGTGTTCGGCGCCTTTGCCGGCGGCATCATTGTCGGCCTGGTTGAAGCGGTGACCGCCCTGATGCTGCCGCCCTCACTGAAGTCGGTCGGCATCTATGCGGTGTACTTGCTCGTTGTCTTCATCCGGCCGCGTGGCCTGTTCGGGTCGATGTGATGGATAAGAATTTTGCCGCGCGGCGTCGCCGCGATCTCATCGTTGCCGCAGTGCTGGCCGCACTGGCCGCGCTCGCGCCGCTGTTCGTCAAGAACGTCTACATCCAGAACATCCTGGTGCTGACCTTGATGTATGCGGCGCTGTCGCAGAGCTGGAACATCCTGTCCGGCTATTGCGGACAGATCTCGCTCGGACACGCGCTCTATTTCGGCATCGGCGCCTACACCACGGAGCTGCTGTTCACCAAGTTCGGCGTGCTGCCCTGGTTCGGCATGCTTGCCGGCGGCGTGATCGCTGCCGTGATCGCGATGGGGCTCGGCTATCCCTTCTTCCGTCTGCGTGGCCATTACTTCGTGATCGCGACCATCGTCATCGCCGAGATCGGGCTGCTGCTGTTCCAGAACTGGGAATGGGCGGGGGCTGCAATGGGAATTACCATTCCGGTGCGCGGCGATAGCTGGTTGAAGTTCCAGTTCATGCGCAGCAAGCTGCCGTACTTCTATTTCGCGCTGGCGCTTTGCTGCGTCGCCTGGTTCGTCACCTGGTGGCTCGAGGACTCCAAATGGGGTTTTTGGTGGCGCGCGGTAAAGGATAATCCGGAAGCCGCTGAAAGCCTGGGCGTCGTCGTGTTCAACTCCAAGATGGGTGCGGCAGCGGTCTCTGCATTCCTCGTTGCCGTCGGCGGCGCCTTCTATGCGCAATTCCTCGCTTATATCGATCCCGAAAGCGTCATGGGTTTCCAGTTCTCGCTTCTGATGGCGCTCCCGGCCGTGCTCGGTGGCATCGGCACGCTCTGGGGTCCCGTGCTGGGAGCGGCCATCCTGATCCCGATGACGGAGCTGACGCGCTCCTATATCGGCGGCTCCGGCCGCGGCGTCGACCTCATCGTCTATGGCGCGCTGATCGTGGCGATCTCGCTCGCTTTGCCGCAAGGCCTGGTCAGCCTGTTCTCCCGTTCCAAGGCAAAAGGAGCGACGCGATGACCGCGCTCCTTGAAACCCGTGGCGTCTGGCAGCGGTTTGGCGGTCTCGTCGCCAACAGCGACGTCTCGATCTCGGTCGGCCGCGGCGAGATCGTCGGGCTGATCGGTCCGAATGGCGCCGGCAAATCGACGCTGTTCAATCTGATCGCCGGCGTTCTGCCGCCGACGCAAGGCTCGATCTGGTTCGACGGCGAGGACGTGACAAAGCTGCCGGCGGCCGAGCGCTGCCAGCGCGGCGTTGGTCGCACCTTCCAGGTCGTCAAGAGCTTTGAGACCATGACGGTGATCGACAACGTCATCGTCGGCGCACTCGTGCGCAACACGGTGATGCGCGAGGCTCGCCGCAAGGCGCATCAGGTGCTGGAATTCACCGGCCTTGCGGCGCGCGCCGACGTGCTCGCAAGCGACCTCGTGCCGGCCGAGAAGCGCCGTCTCGAAGTCGCGCGTGCGCTTGCGACCGAACCGAAACTGTTGCTGCTCGATGAAGTGCTCACCGGCCTTACGCCGACCGAGGCACAGACCGGCGTGGCGCTGGTGCGAAAAGTACGCGATGCCGGCATCACTGTTCTGATGGTCGAGCATGTCATGGAGATCGTGATGCCGCTGGTCGATCGCGCCATCGTGCTCGATCTCGGCAAGGTTCTGGTCGAGGGCAAGCCCGCCGACGTGGTTCGCGATCCCAAGGTGATCAGCGCATATCTGGGAGATCGTCATGCTGTCGGTGCATGAAGTCACGACCGCCTATCAGGGCCTGGTCGCGATCTCCGCGGTCTCGATCGAAGTCCAGAAGGGGGAGATCGTCTGCGTTGCCGGCGCCAACGGTGCGGGCAAGTCGACGCTGCTCAAGTCCATCGCCGGTGCCGAGCGTCCGCGCTCGGGCACGGTGACGTTCGACGGCAAACGCCTCGACGGCATGGCGCAGCATCACATCACCGCCACCGGCATCGCCTATGTGCCGGAGAACCGCCGCCTGTTCCCACGCTTGTCGGTGCGCGACAATCTGCGCCTCGGCAGCTATCTCTATCGCGGCGAGGCCGATCGCGAGGGGCCGCTCGATCTCGTCTTCAAGCTGTTTCCGCGCCTGTCCGAACGCCTCGAGCAGCGCGCCGAAACGCTTTCCGGCGGCGAGCAGCAGATGCTCGCGATCGGCCGCGCCCTGATGACGCGTCCGCGGCTTCTGATGCTCGACGAACCCTCGCAGGGCATCATGCCGAAGCTGGTCGACGAAATCTTCCAGGCGGTGAAAACCATCCGCGAAGCCGGCATGACCGTGCTGATCGTCGAACAGCGCATGGCCGAGTGCCTGGAGATCGCCGACCGCGCCTACATCCTGCAAACCGGCCGTGTGCTGATGCAGGGTCCGGCGGCGGAGATCAGGGGCAATCCGGACGTGAGGAAGGCGTATCTGGGGCTCTAGCGCCAACCGTCATTGCGAGCGCAGCGAAGCAATCCAGAATCCCTCCGCGGAAAGACTCTGGATTGCTTCGCTGCGCTCGCAATGACGAGGTTAAAGCTGGGCTCAATGCCCGTGCTCGTGCCCATGCTCCGGCAGCGTCACCCCGAACACTTTCACCAGATCCGCCACCTGCTCCGGCGAGAGATACCGCGGGTTCATTCCGCGCAGCAGCAGATAGAGCTTCGCCGTCTCCTCCAGCTCCTCGGTCGCGAACACCGCCGATTCCAGTGTCTCGCCGGCGACCACCGGCCCGTGATTGGCGAGCAGCACGGATGAATATTTTCCGGCCAGTCCCTTGATCGCATCCGCGACCGCGGGATCGCCCGGGCGGTAATAGGGCACGAGCGCGGTGGCGCCGCATTTCATCAGATAATAGGCCGTCATCGGCGGCAGCGCGGCGTGCGGGTCGATCTCGGGCAGCATCGAGAGCGCGACCGAATGAGTGGAGTGCAGATGCACGATTGCCCGCGCGCTTCCGCGCGTATCGTAGAGCGCGGTGTGCAGCGGAACTTCCTTGGTCGGCGCATCGCCGGACATGAGCCGGCCCTGATCGTCCAGCCGCGACAGTTTTGCAGGATCGAGGAAGCCGAGCGAGGCGTTGGTCGGCGTCACCAGCCAGCCGCCGCTATCCAGCCTGACACTGATATTGCCGGAGGAGCCCGGCGTCAGCCCGCGCTCGAACAGGGACCGTCCGAAGCGGCAGATATCATCACGCAGCCTTGTCTCGTTGCTTGTTTCAGTTTTCATGGCCGTCATGCTCGCTTGTCTCACGCTTTGGCAGCGCGGCCAAGCCGTGTTATTCGAGATCACGAGCCGCCGCAAAGGCGGCCGTCCGGGAAACGTTCGCAAGGGTTAGTTGCATGTCCGCCTCCACGTCACAAAATCAGCGCATCGCGGTCATCGGGCTCGGCTCGATGGGGTACGGCATGGCGACCTCGCTGAAGCGCGCCGGCCATACGGTCACCGGCTGCGACGTTTCGGCTGATGCGGTGGCGCGTTTTGTCAAGGACGGCGGCGCCGGCGCCACAACGCCGGCCGAGGCGGCCAAGGGCGCGGACATCGTCGTCAGCGTCGTCGTCAATGCCGCGCAGACCGAAGCGATCCTGTTCGGCAAGGACGGCGTGGCCGAGACCCTGCCGAAGGACAGCGTCTTCATCTCCTCTGCGACCATGGATCCCGACGTGGCCCGGCGCCTGGCAAAAGAGCTGGAAGCGACCGGCCGAAATTACCTGGATGCGCCGATCTCCGGCGGCGCGCAACGCGCCGCGCAAGGCGAGCTGACGATCCTTGCTTCGGGCAGTCCCGCCGCCTTCGCCAAGGCGCGCCCGGCGCTCGATGCCATGGCAGCAAAGCTCTACGAGCTCGGCGATGCCGCTGGCGAAGGCGCGGCCTTCAAGATGATCAACCAGCTGCTGGCCGGCGTGCATATCGCTGCCGCCAGCGAAGCGATAGCGTTCGCGGCCAAGCAGGGCCTCGACATCCGCAAGGTCTATGAGGTGATCACGGCGTCTGCCGGCAATTCGTGGATGTTCGAGAACCGTATGCCGCACGTGCTCGACGGCGACTACACGCCGCGGAGCGCGGTGGAGATCTTCGTCAAGGATCTCGGCATCATCCAGGACATGGCGCGCAGCGCCAGATTCCCGGTGCCGGTTTCCGCCGCAGCCCTCCAGATGTTCCTGATGACGTCAGCTGCCGGCATGGGGCGTGACGATGATGCGTCGGTGGCGCGAATGTATGCGCAGGTCACCGGCGTAAAACTTCCCGGCGACAAGTAGAAGAGGATTCCAATGCCCCGTTTCGCCGCCAACCTCTCGATGATGTTCACCGAGGTGCCGTTCCTCGACCGGTTCGACGCCGCCGCGCAGGCCGGCTTCACCGCTGTCGAGTTTCTCTTTCCCTATGAGCATCCGATCGAAGCGATCGGTGAGCGGCTCAAGCGCAACGGCCTGGCACAGGCGCTGTTCAACTTGCCGCCGGGCGACTGGAATGCAGGCGAGAAAGGTTTTGCCGCACTGCCGGCGCGCTTTGGCGACCTCAAGGCAAGCCTGGAGACGGCGCTGCCTTACGCCAAAGCGACCGGCGTCAAGCGCCTGCATTTGATGGCGGGCATCGCCAACCGTGGCGAACGGGTGGCGATCGAGGCCTTCTACAAATCGGTGACGTGGGCTGCGGAATTCTTCGCGCCGCATGGCATCGACATCGTGCTCGAGCCGATCAACGCTCGCAACGTCCCAGGTTACTTCCTCAACGATTTCGGCTTCGCGCGCGATTTGATCCAGGAGTTGAGGCTTCCCAATTTGAAGCTCCAGTTCGACATCTATCATTGCGGGATCATCCATGGCGACGTCACCATGCGGCTGCGCGAGATGATGCCGATCATCGGCCACATCCAGATCGCCAGCATTCCCTCGCGCAACGAGCCCGACGGCGAGGAGCTCAATTATCCGTTCCTGTTCGATGAGCTCGACCGCCTCGGCTACGCTGGATTCGTCGGCTGCGAATACAATCCGCGCGGCAAGACCACCGATGGCCTGGCCTGGTTCAAGCCCTATGCTGGAGTGAAGTCGTGACACTTGCGCTGGGTTGCATCGCCGATGACTACACCGGCGCCTCCGATCTCGCCAACACGCTCACGCGCGCCGGCTTGCGCACGGTGCAGACCATCGGCGTGCCTGCTGACGATCTGAAGCTGCCGGAAGTCGACGCCGTCGTGGTGTCGCTGAAGAGCCGCTCGATCGAGGCGGGGCTTGCGGTGTCGCGCTCGCGCGCGGCGGAGAAATGGCTGCGTGGTCGCGGCGCGAGCCACGTGCTGTTCAAGATCTGCTCGACCTTCGATTCCACCGATGCCGGCAATATCGGGCCGGTGATGGACGCGCTGCGCGCCGATTGCGGCGAGGCGGTCGTGCTGGTGACGCCGGCTTTCCCCGAAACCGGCCGCACCGTCTACCAGGGCAATCTGTTCGTCGGCGCCGTGCCGCTGAACGAGAGCCCTTTGAAGGACCATCCGCTCAACCCGATGCATGATTCCAATCTGGTGCGCGTGCTGGCGCGCCAGAGCAAGACGCAGATCGGTCTCGTCGATCTCGCGACCCTCGCGCGCGGAGCGGAGGCCGTGCACGCCCGGCTTGCCGAACTATCAGGCAAGGGTATCGGCGCCGCCATCATCGACGCCGTGTTCGACCGCGACCTCGAGACCATCGGCCTCGTCGCCGCAGAGCACCGGCTGTCGGTCGGCGCCTCCGGTATCGGCCTCGGGCTCGCCCGCGCGCTGGTGTCGACCGGCAAGGTCAAATCGGCCACCACAAGCAGCGACCAGCGCGCCGCCGTCGGTGGACAGGTGGCGTGCCTCGCCGGAAGCTGCTCGCAAGCCACCTTGCAGCAGATCGCCAATGCCGAACGGGTCATGCCGGTGCTCCGTCTCGATCCTGACCGTATTCTTACGGGCGCGAACGAAACGCAGCGTGCGCTGGACTGGGCGAAGGAGCGATTGGCCCAGGGGCCCGTGCTGATTGCATCGAGCGCGACGCCGGCTGACGTTGCTGCGCTCCAGGCGCGTCACGGCCGCGACGCCGCAGGGCACGCCATCGAGCAGACGATGGCCGACATCGCCGAAAGCCTTGTGAAAGCAGGGGTGCGGCGCTTGATCGTCGCCGGCGGCGAGACCTCTGGCGCCGTGGTCGATCGGTTGAAGATTCCCGGATTTCTCGTTGGAGTGGAGATCGCTGCGGGTGTCCCCGTGCTGCGCGCTGTCGGTGCTGAAAAAGCCGGCATGTTGCTCGCTCTCAAGTCCGGAAATTTCGGTGGAGCGCAGTTTTTTTCGGATGCGATCGGGCTCATGCGCTGAGCGCAGGGCATTCTTATCCCCCTGTTCATCTCTTTCGGGTTCCTTACCCGTGAGGAATCAGAGTTCACATCTGCTCAGATGCTTTGTTGGTGATGTCGGCACTGCTCCCCTCGGTTGATTGGTAAATTCCCGGACGCGACCGCGCCCAGCAAAGAGATCCGATTATGTTCGCCTCCCTCTCCATCCGCGCCAAGATCATCAGTGTCGTGGCGTTCCTGCTGGTCGCGATGACCGGCATGGGCCTGCTCGCCGTCATGAAGATGCGGTCGATCAACGCGAACACGGTCGATATCACCACGAACTGGATGCCCAGCGTGCGGGTGATCGGCGATCTGCGCGCCGGCGTCATCACCTACCGCAACGTCATCCGCGAGCATATGCTGGCGGAAACGCTGGAGGAGAAGCTCGCGGCGGAGAAGACGCTCGCGACGGTGATCGAGGCCAATACGAAATTCCGCAAGGCATACGAGGCGATGATTACCTCGCCCGAGGAGCGCGCGCTTTATAGCCAGTGGTCCAAGATCTGGGAGGACTACAAGAAGGGCACCCAGGAAGTCATGGCGCTGTCGCGCAAGGAGGCCGGCAAGATTCCGCACGAGGCGCACGAGTTGAACACCAAGACGGTCAACAAGATCGGGCTCGAGGCCGACGCCATCTTGGCCAAGGATATCGAGCTGAACACCAAAGGCGGCGATCAGGCCTCCGCAGACGCCTCCGATACTTACTATTACGCCTTCGTGCTCGTCGCGATCATCCTCGGTGCGGCCGTCTTCGCCGGCATTGGCGTCAGCTTCTACCTTGTCCAGGACGTCTCGACCGGCATCAATTCGATCACCCAGCCGATGCAGGCGCTGGGCCGCGGCGATCTGAACGCTGAAGTCCCGCACCGTGGCGAGAAGACCGAGATCGGCGCCATGGCCGACGTGCTCCAGATCTTCAAGGAAGCGCTGATCGCCAAGAAAGCTGCCGACGAGGCTGCTACGGCCGACGCCGAAGCCAAGATCGAGCGCGGCCGCCGCGTCGACAATGTCACCCGCGAATTCGAGACCATGATCGGCGAGATCGTTCAGACCGTGTCCTCGGCCTCGACCGAGCTCGAAGCCTCGGCCTCGACGCTGACCTCCACCGCCGACCGCTCGCAGCGGCTGGCGACCACTGTTGCCGCCGCTTCGGAAGAGGCTTCCACCAACGTCCAGTCGGTGGCTTCGGCGACGGAAGAGATGGCCTCCTCGGTCGGCGAGATCAGCCGACAGGTGCAGGAATCGGCGCGGATGGCGGGTGACGCCGTCGGCCAGGCCCGCGCCACTACCGAGCGCGTCAGCGAGCTGTCGAAAGCCGCTTCGCGCATTGGCGATGTCGTCGAGCTCATCAACACCATCGCCGGCCAGACCAACCTGCTGGCGCTGAACGCCACCATCGAGGCGGCGCGCGCCGGTGAAGCCGGCCGCGGTTTCGCGGTGGTCGCCTCCGAAGTGAAGGCACTGGCCGAGCAGACCGCGAAGGCGACCGGCGAGATCGGCCAGCAGATCTCCGGCATCCAGGCGGCGACCAACGACTCGGTCGGCGCGATCAAGGAAATTTCCTCGACCATCGAGCGTCTCTCGGAAATCTCCTCTGCCATCGCAGCCGCGGTGGAAGAGCAGGGTGCTGCGACCCAGGAAATCGCCCGCAACGTCCAGCAGGCGGCGCAGGGCACCCAGCAGGTCTCGTCCAACATCACCGACGTGCAGCGCGGCGCCACCGAAACCGGCACAGCCTCCTCGCAAGTACTCTCGGCGGCGCAGATGCTGTCGAACGACTCGACCCGGTTGAAAACCGAGGTCAGCAAGTTCCTGACCAACGTTCGGGCGGCGTAGACCTCAAGACGATGTCAGTTCTGAAAGCGGTGCCTCCGGGCGCCGCTTTTTTGCGTGGTTGAAGGCCCTCGCTGTAATCTTTCGACGAGAGGCTGCATATCTGGAATGCGATTTCGCCGTGCGATAGCAGGGAATTGACCGCGCGTGACATGCTGTCGTTGGCCATTTCGGCGGTGTTCGGGTAAATCAGCCGAGGAACCGGTGGGGCGTGTTCCTTGTCCCCCGTATTTGGACTTGTCCCCCGTATTTGGAATTGCCTGACGAATGATTGCTCTGGTCCGTATTGCCCTGAGCCGGCCCTATACGTTTGTCGTGCTGGCGCTCCTGCTTCTGATCATCGGACCGCTCGCGGCGCTGCGGACGCCGACCGACATCTTTCCGGACATCCGCATCCCCGTGATCGGCGTGGTCTGGCAGTACACCGGCCTGCCGCCGGACCAGATGTCCGGCCGTATCACCACGCCGTTCCAGCGGGCGCTGACAACGACGGTCAACGACATCGAGCACATCACCGCCAATTCCTATAACGGCTTTGGCATCATCAAGATATTCTTCCAGCCCAATGTCGACATCCGCACCGCCAATGCGCAGGTCACCGCGATCTCGCAGACGCTGATCAAGCAGATGCCGCCGGGCGCGACGCCGCCCTTGATCCTGAACTACTCCGCCTCGACCGTCCCGATCATCCAGGTGGCGCTGTCGGGCGACGGCCTGACCGAGCAGAACCTCGCCGACATCGGCATCAACCAGCTCCGCACACCCCTGGTCACCGTGCCCGGCGCGGCGATCCCGTACCCGTTCGGCGGCAAGCAGCGCCAGGTCCAGATCGACCTCGACCCGACCGCGCTTCAGGCCCGCGGCCTTTCGGGCCAGGACGTCGCCAATGCGCTCGCAGCCCAAAACCTGATCACACCGGTCGGCACCCAGAAGATCGGCCAGTTCGAGTACAGCATCCAGCTCAACAACTCGCCGCTCAAGATCGACGAGCTCGGCAATCTGCCGATCAAGACCGTCAACGGCGCGATGGTCTATGTGCGCGACGTCGCCACCGTGCGCGACGGCAATCCGCCGCAGACCAACATCGTCCACGTCGACGGCAACCGCTCGGTGCTGATGATGGTGCTGAAGGCGGGCGCGACCTCGACGCTCGATATCATCGCCGGCATCAAGCAGAAGGTCATCGACGTCAAGGATCAGTTGCCGGATGCGCTGAAGATCGGCTTCATCGGCGACCAGTCGGTGTTCGTCCGCGGCGCGATTCAAGGCGTCGCCTTCGAAGGCGTGATCGCGGCGCTGCTCACCAGCGTCATGATCCTGCTGTTCCTCGGCAGCTGGCGCTCGACCCTCATCATCGCGGTCTCGATCCCGCTGTCCGTGCTCGGTGCCATCGTCATGCTCTCGGCGATCGGCGAGACGCTCAATATCATGACGCTCGGCGGCCTTGCGCTCGCGGTCGGCATCCTGGTCGACGACGCCACGGTAACCATCGAGAATATCAATTATCATCTCGAGCAGGGCAAGCCGGTCGAGCAGTCGATCCTCGACGGCGCCAACCAGATCGTGACGCCGGCCTTCGTCTCGCTGCTCTGTATCTGCATCGTGTTCGTGCCGATGTTCTTCCTCACCGGTGTCGCGCGCTTCCTGTTCGTGCCGATGGCTGAAGCGGTGATGTTCGCGATGATCTGGTCGTTCATCCTGTCGCGCACGCTGGTGCCGACCATGGCTAACTATCTGCTGCATGCGCACGTCCATCATGAGGGCGAGCCACCGAAGTCGCGCAATCCCTTCGTCTGGTTCCAGCGCGGATTCGAGGCGCGGTTCGAGCGTATTCGCGGCGGTTACCGCGGTCTGCTCGGCATGGCGCTGGCGCATCGCGCGGTGTTCGTGATCGGCTTCCTCTGCGTGGTCGGTGCGTCCTTCGCGCTGGTGCCGTTCTTGGGGCGCAATTTCTTCCCCGCCGTCGATGCCGGCAACATCCTGATGCATGTGCGCACCCAGGTCGGCACTCGCGTCGAGGAGGCTGCCAACCAGCTCGCGGATGTGCAGAAGGCGGTGCGCAAGCTGATTCCGGGCGAGATCGAGACCATGACCGACAACATCGGCATGCCGATCTCCGGTATCAACATGACCTACAACAACACTGGCGTGATCGGTCCGCAGGACGGCGACATCCAGATCAAGCTGAAGGAAGGTCACAAGCCGACCGAAGAACATGTGAAGGTGCTGCGCGAGCAGCTGCCACGGCTGTTTCCGGGCGTCAGCTTCGCCTTCCTGCCGGCCGACATCGTCAGCCAGATCCTGAATTTCGGCGCGCCGGCGCCGATCGACCTGCAGATCCGCGGCGCCAATCTCGACAGTAACTTTGCCTACGCCAACAAATTGCTCGCCAGGGTTCGCCGGATTCCAGGCATTGCCGATGCACGCGTCCAGCAATCACCGAACCTGCCGACCTTCAACATCGATGTCGATCGCACCCGCGCGCAATATGTCGGCCTGACCGAGCGCGACGTCACCAACAGCCTCGTGGTCAATCTCGCCGGCTCCTCACAGGTCGCGCCGACCTATTATCTCAACCCGGACAACGGCGTGTCCTACTCGATCGTGATGCAGACGCCGCAATACCAGATCGATTCGCTCAGCGCGTTGCAGACGCTGCCAATCACCGCGGCCGGCGCCTCGCAGTCGCCGATCCTCGGCGGCATCGCCGACATCAAGCGTGCAACCTCGAGCGCGGTGGTGTCGCAGTACGACATTCAAAACCTCGTGCAGATCTTTGCCACGACGTCGGGCCGCGATCTCGGCGCGGTCGCAACCGACATCCGCCAGGCCATCGCCGACACCGCCAAGGATGTGCCGAAGGGCTCCTCCGTGGCGTTGCTTGGTCAGGTGCAGACCATGAATAGCGCCTTCACCGGCCTTCTGTTCGGCCTGCTCGGCGCCGTCGTGCTGATCTACTTCTTGATCGTCGTGAACTTCCAGTCCTGGTCCGATCCGTTCGTGATCATCACGGCGCTGCCGGCAGCCCTTGCCGGCATCATCTGGATGCTGTTCACGACCCAGACCACGCTGTCCGTGCCGGCGCTGACCGGCGCGATCATGTGCATGGGCGTGGCCACCGCCAACAGCGTGCTGGTGATCTCCTTCGCCCGCGAGCGCTATGAGGAGCTCGGCGATCCCATTGCGGCCGCGCTGGAAGCCGGCTTCGTCCGGTTCCGCCCGGTGCTGATGACTGCGCTTGCCATGATCATCGGCATGGCGCCGATGGCGCTCGGGCTGGGCGAGGGCGGCGAGCAGAATGCGCCGCTTGGCCGCGCCGTGATCGGCGGCCTGATCTTTGCAACCTTCGCAACGCTGATCTTTGTTCCCGTGGTGTTCAGTATGGTACACAAGAAACAAGGCGCCAAAGCCGCCGCCCGATCGGAGACTCCGCATGTCGCCCACTGAACCCCGCTCCCCGGTGTCGCACCGGAAACTGGGCATTTTCGGCGTGGTGGCGCTGATTGCGGCAGGCCTCGTGGTTGGCACCGGCATCCGGGCCCGCGAGGAGCAAGGCTCCAAGCTGAAGGAATGGACCGACGACCAGGCCGTTCCCAGCGTTGCGGTGACGCTGCCAAACGCCAAGGCGCTCAATTCCACCATCGATCTGCCGGGCCGGCTCGAGGCCTATTACCGCGCTCCGATCTTCGCGCGCGTCTCCGGCTATCTCAAAAGCTGGAGCGCGGACATCGGCGCCCGCGTCAAGGCCGGCCAGGTGATCGCCGAGATCGAGGCGCCAGACCTCGACCAGCAGCTCCTGCAGGCCCGCGCCGACCTCGCCAGCCAGCAAGCCAGCGCCAGGCTGTCGGAAGCAACCCTGAACCGGCGCAAAACGCTGGTCGCCTCCAACTTCGTCTCGGCGCAGGAGATCGACGAGCGCACCGCCGATCTCTCCAACAAGAATGCCGCGGTCCATTCCGGCCAGGCCAATGTCGAGCGTCTCGAGGCGCTGGCCGGCTACAAGAAGATTACGGTGCCATTCGATGGCGTGGTCACGGCGCGCGACACCGACGTTGGCGCGCTGATCAACGCGGGCGGCGGCTCGGGGCCGGCGATGTTCGTGGTCTCCGACATCACCAAGCTGCGCGTCTACGTCAACGTTCCCCAGAACTACGTGCCGGCGATCAAGATCGGCGCAAAGGCCTCCATCGTGATGCCGGAATATCCGAACCGGACCTTCCAGGCGACGGTGGAAGCTTCTTCCCAGGCCGTCGACGTCGCCTCGGGCACCACGCGGATGCAGCTTGGGCTGGACAATTCCAACGGCGAGCTGATGCCCGGCGGCTATGCGAGCGTGAAGCTCAACCTCCAGCGCGACACCGCGCCGCTCAGCATTCCCGCCAGCGCCCTGATCTTCAACGGCAGCGGCCTGCGTGTTGCGACCGTCGGTGCGGACGAGAAGGTGCAGTTCAAGACCGTGACCATCGCCCGTGATCTCGGCAAAGAGATTGAGCTAGCCTCGGGCATCACACCGGACGACCGCGTCATCACTGCCCCGCCGGACGGTTTGTCTGATGGCGATGCGGTTCGCGTCGTTGGTGCCGGCGGCAAGCCGGCAACTGCGTCGGAAAAGCAGGCGCCGAAGAGCTAGTTAAGGGCGGTCTCGTGCCCCGGACGCAGCGCAGCACGAAGTGGTGCGCTGCTGAGCCGGGGCCCATCTCTCCTCAAAGTACCGTGTTGCTTTATGGGTCCCGGCTCAGCGGAGCGGCATTGCATGCCGCACCGCGTCCGGGACACGAGAGCTAGCTACGCCACCCGCCACTCCGGTGTGCCATCGGCTGCCAGGGTGATCTCGCCAATTGAGCCGACTGGCGTCTTATCCATGTTCGATAGATGCGCCAGCGTCGCACTATCGCTCGCCGGAATCCGTGCCAGCGTGCGCCGGTCATCCGCCGTGCGCAACATCACCACACCGTGCTCGGCATCGCTGTCACGGCCGTAGAGCACGGTAAAGCTCTCCACCTTGCCTTTTCCGCTCGCCTCCGTGACGAACTCCGGCACCGCGCGCCTGTTGCGGTCGGCCTCATCTTCCACGCTGGTCTCCTGCGCCAGCGCTTCGCGCGGTGGCGTCTTCGACACCACCAGAGCGTGATGCTTGGTGACGAAGCCGCCCTGGCCGTACAGCAGGCCGAGCTTGTCGCCGTCGCGCAGGCGCCGCACCATCGCGCAGGCTGCATGCGTCATGTAGGTGTTGAGCGGCGCGCCGAAGAAGGTGAGCCCGCCGGTTACCGTGGGCTGCACGTCGGCGCCCAGCCCCAGCGTCCGCCGCGCCATCTTCGGCACGCAAGGGAAGCAGCTGTACAGCTCGATCGCGTCGAAATTTTTACCGTCGCCGCCGGCGATGTCCATCACGGCCGTCAGCACCGCGTTCTGCGGATGGCTCTCGTAAAACTGGTCGCGCACGAGATAGTCGGGCGGCTCCTCGGCAGACGCGCCGCCGAGCGGGTAGACCAGCTTGTCCTCAGCAATGCCAGCCGCACGCGCCCTGGCAAGGCTGGTGAGCAACAGCGCGCCGCCCATGTTAACGCTTGGGTTAGCGACCATGAGCTTGTTGTAGGGCCAGGCGATCAGCCGGTTGTCCGCGGTCGGCGTCGTGATCTCCTCGGGCGCATAGCGCCGCTTCAGCCACGAATTGGGATTTTGCGCGGCGGCCGCCGAATAGCGCGACCACAGCGTGCCTGATTCCGCCATCGCCTCGCGCGGTGTCTGGCCCCAATGCGCGGACGATGCCGCTTCATAGAACGGATAGACGGTCACGGGCCGGAACACGCCGAGCTTGATAGCCAGCGGTTTCTGAAACGCGGCGCCGCGTTTCGGCTCCGCGACATCGTGGGCGAACGGCGTCCATGGCAGCTTGACGCCGGCGCGCTCGGCCTTGGTTGCCGTCGATTGCGCTTCCGCGCCGCAGACCGCGGCGACGGTACATTCGCCGCGCGCGATGCGCTTGGCTGCCTCGTGAATGAAGCGGATCGGGCTCTCGCCGCCGACCGGACCGTAATAGCAATGCGCCGGCGAGACGCCGAGCCGTTGCGCAAGCAGCTTCTCCGGATCGCGATAGCGCCAGCTCAGGAAGTTGACGACGTCGAGCGATTGCACCTCACCGAGCAGCTTCGCGCCGGCGTCAGCTTCGGCGCGTCGCAGCGCCTGTTCGAGCAGATCGAGCGGCTCGAGGCCCTCGGCGATCTCCTTGGGGCGGTCGACGATCTCGCCGATGCCGACGATGACGGGGATGCGGTCTTCGGGAACAATGGTCTTTTCGGTCATGGCCTCAATTCACGATATCGATTGTTTTCGTCATTGCGAGCGTAGCGAAGCAATCCAGAATCTTTCCGCGATGACGGTCTGGATTGCTTCGCTACGCTCGCACAGGTGGTTGTTACTCCGCCACCAGCGCATTCATGTGCTCGACGGCTTCGGCAAACTCTTCCTTGAACTCCTGCACCACGGCGCCGGCCGATTTCACGCTGTCGATCAGGCCGACGCCCTGGCCGACGAAATAGCTGACGAGGTCGCGCGCCCTGGCGTTGCCGGCGGCCGCGGCTCGGTCGATCGAGTTGAAGGCATCGCGGCTGATGATGCTTTGAAGCGGCATCGGCAGCGCGCCGGGACTTTCCGGCGCGCGGTCCCAGGCATCGGTCCAGACCGAACGGAGCTGTCGCGCCGGCTTTCCGGTGCGGCCCTTCGAGCGGATTGCGTCACGGGACGACGCAGCGATCATCTTCTCGCGAAAGATCTCACTGGTCTCGGACTCGACGGTGGCAAGCCACACCGAGCCGGTCCAGGCGCCGGCTGCACCCATCGCCATGCAGGCTGCCATCTGCCGGCCCGTCATGATGCCGCCAGCCGCCAGCACCGGCACGTCGCGGACCTTCTTGATCGCCTTGATCACCTCGGGCACCAGCACCATGGTCGAGACCTCGCCGCAATGGCCGCCGGCTTCGGTGCCCTGCACCACGAGGATATCGACACCGGCCGCGACCTGGCGCAACGCGTGCTCCTTGGCGCCGACAAGGGCGGCCACGGGCACGTTGTGCTTCTTGCCCATCTCGATCATCGCTTTCGGGGGCACGCCCAGCGCGTTCGCGATCAGCCGGATCGGATGATTGAAGGAGACTTTTAGCAACTCCAGCGCGGTCTCGGCATCGAACGGCTGCGGCTCGTCGTCAGCCACATCGGTTGTCATCAGCTCGATGTCGTACTTCTTCAGCAGATCGCTGGTGTATTTGCGGTGCTCCTGCGGCACACGCGCTTCCAGGCTCTTCCAGGTGACGTCCTTCTCGCCCGCGGTCGAGATGTTCTCGGGGATCAGCACGTCGATGCCGTAGGGCTTGGCGTCGACGTGGTCGTCGATCCATTTCAGCTCGCGTTCGAGCGTATCCGGCGTATGCACGGTAGCACCTAACACGCCAAAGCCGCCGGCACGGCTGACGGCAGCAACGACATCGCGGCAATGGCTGAAGGCGAGCAGCGGAAACTCGATGCCCAGCATGTCGCAGATCGGCGATTTCATGGTCCTCTCCCGGCGGCCTTCACGTTGCTGTTGTTGTCTCTCGGGCGAAGGCCATCGAAGCTAGGCCATCGTCTTGCGCAATGCCAATCCGGATTTGGCAACGCATCTTGCGTGCACACGCCGTGCTGCGTGCCAGGCCGCACGCGGGGGCTCGGCAGGGCGGCCTCCATTTCCAGGCCTTCCTCGGCAAGGTCAAGTTGCATGACCCGGACGTGAGCTCCGCGCCTCGTGCAGACCCGGCAGGGCTTGTCATCGGCCGTCAGCGGGCTAATTAATGCATGCGCATCTTTTCGCCGGAGCCCTCGCATGACCGATACCCCTTACGTGCCGCCAAAAGTCTGGACCTGGAACAAGGAGAATGGCGGCCAGTTCGCCAGCATCAATCGGCCGATTGCCGGGGCCACCCACGACAAGGAGCTGCCGGTCGGCAAGCATCCCTTCCAGCTCTATTCGCTGGCGACGCCGAACGGGGTGAAGGTGACGGTGATGCTGGAGGAGCTGCTGGCGCTCGGCCACAAGGGCGCCGAATACGACGCCTGGCTGATCAGAATAGGCAATGGCGACCAGTTCGGCAGCGGCTTTGTCGACATCAACCCGAACTCGAAAATCCCGGCGCTGATGGACCGCTCGGGTCCGGAGCCGATCCGGGTGTTCGAGTCCGGCTCGATCCTGTTCTATCTCGCCGAGAAGTTCGGTGCCTTCCTGCCGAAGGACATCAAGGCCCGCACCGAAGCCATGTCCTGGCTGTTCTGGCAGATGGGCAGCGCACCCTATCTCGGCGGCGGCTTCGGCCACTTCTACGCCTATGCGCCGTTCAAGATCGAGTACGCCATCGATCGCTTTGCGATGGAGACCAAGCGCCAGCTCGACGTGCTCGACCGGCGCCTTGCCGATAACGAATATCTCGCGGGCAAGGACTACACCATCGCCGATATGGCGGTGTGGCCCTGGTACGGCGCGCTCGCCAAGGGGCTGGTCTACGGCGCCGGCGAGTTCCTGTCGGTGCAGGACTACAAGAACGTGCAGCGCTGGACCGACCAGATCGCAAAACGCCCCGCGGTGAAGCGCGGCCGCATGGTCAACCGCGTCTCCGGCGACCCCGCCAGCCAGCTTCACGAACGCCACGACGCGAGCGATTTCGACACCAGGACCCAGGACAAGATCGGCGAAGTCGCTGCTGCGTCGTAGGGCGGTGCTCACTTCACCTCGCCCCGCTTGCGGGGAGAGGTCGGATTGCATCGAAGATGCAATCCGGGTGAGGGGGAGTCTCCGCGAGTCCAATTGCCATCGTCCTCGCGGAGACTCCCCCTCATCCCGACCTTCTCCCCGCAAGCGAGGAGAAGGGGAAGAAGGACCTCACGCCATGCTCAGCTCGTGGCGTCCCACCACCATCCAGTGCACCTCGTCCGGACCGTCCGCAAAGCGCAGGTGGCGGACGTCCTGGTACATTTCGGCGAGCGGGGTCCAGTGCGAGATGCCGGTGGCGCCGTGCATCTGGATTGACTGGTCGATGATCTTGCAGGCCCGCTCCGGCACCATGGCCTTGACCATGGAGACCCAGACGCGCGCCTCCTTGTTGCCGAGCACGTCCATCGCCTTGGCCGCTTTCAACACCATCAGCCGCATCGCCTCGATCTCGCAGCGCGCCTGCGCGATGATCTGCATGTTGCCGCCGAGATGGGCGATCTTCTTGCCGAAGGCTTCGCGGGTGAGGCCACGCTGCACCATCAGGTCGAGCGCCTTCTCGGCCTTGCCGATGGTGCGCATGCAGTGATGGATGCGGCCGGGGCCAAGACGGAGCTGCGAGATCTCGAAGCCGCGGCCTTCGCCGAGCAGCATGTTCTCCTTGGGCACGCGGACATTGTTGAAGCGCATGTGCATGTGCCCGCGCGGCGCGTGGTCCTGGCCGAACACATACATGGGCCCGAGCACCTCGACGCCGGGCGTGTCGCGCGGCACCAGGATCTGCGACTGCTGCTTGCTCGGCGCCGCGTCCGGATTGGTCTTCACCATCACGATGAGGATCTTGCAGCGGGGATCGCCGACGCCGGAGATGTAATACTTCTCGCCGTTGATGACCCACTCGTCACCAACGAGCTTTGCCGTGGTCGAGATGTTCTTGGCGTCGGAGGAGGCGACGTTCGGCTCGGTCATGACATAGGCCGAGCGGATCTCGCCGTTCATCAGCGGCTTCAGCCACTTCTCTTTCTGCTCCTTGGTGCCGACGCGCTCCAGCACTTCCATGTTGCCGGTGTCGGGCGCCGAGCAGTTCATGGTCTCGGAGGCGAGCGGGCTCTTGCCGAGCTCGGAGGCGATATAGGCGTAGTCGAGATTCTTCAGGCCCTGGCCGGTCTCGTCATCGGGCAGGAAGAAGTTCCAGAGGCCTTCCTTCTTGGCCTTGTTCTTGGCGACCTCAAGCACCTCGAGCTGCTTCGGTGTGAAGCTCCAGCGATCCTGTTTGCCTTCGCCGGCCTTGGCGAACTCGATCGACATCGGCTCGACCGTCTCGCGAATGAATTTCCTGACATGATCGTAGAGCGGCCGCACCTGGTCCGACATGCGGAGATCGTTGAGCTCGTCGCCGGGATTGAGCGTGTAGTTGGTGGTGCGGGGAATGTAGGCGTGCTTTGTCATTGTTCCTCCCGGGGTCACTGAGATCGCGTTGGGCCGGAGAATAGTCGCAGCACGGCCAAAGCGCGAGCGCGTATTTTCTCACGCAAGCCATGCCATGCGATGGAATTTCGCAAGGGCGTTTGAAATGTTGTTTGAATCGAGGAGCGCTGTTTCGATGTGCTCGCCGCGCTCTCCGCTATCATCGCCCGATTCAATCGGGCGATCCAGTATTCCAGAGACGGAAGTGATTGAACCGAGAAGCCGCGGCGTACTGGATTCCCCGCTTTCGCGGGGAATGACGGCGTGCTGAGCAATCAGTTCGGCATCCGGTGCATCGCGCAGATCTTGTTGCCGTCGAGATCGCGCAAATAGGCGATATACAGCTTGTTTCCCGCGCCCTCGCGAATGCCGGGCGGATTTTCGATCGGCGTTCCGCCAGCGGCGACGCCGGCGGCGTGCCACTTGTCGACCTGCTCAGGCGAGTTGGCGGCAAAGCCGATGGTGCCACCATTCGCACAGGTCGCCGGCTCGCCGTTGATCGGCTTCGACACCGAGAATACGCCGGTCCTGGTGAAGTAGAAAATGCGATGGCCGTCGACCTTCGCCGGACGTACTTCGAGCGTGTTCAGCAAATTGTCGTAGAAGACCTTCGCCTTGTCGAGATCGTTGGTGCCAATCATGATGTGCGAAAACATTTGCCTATCCCCTCAGCGCTTGCAAAACCAGAGACCGTAGGTGGGCAAAGCGCAGCGTGCCCACCACGGTAGTCGAAAGCGCTCACGGTGGGCATGGCGCAGATGCGCCTTTGCCCACCCTACGAGATCTCAAAACGCCGTATAGCCGCCGTCGATCACGAACGTATCCGCGGTGTGATACGACGACGCCTTGCTCATCAGATACACCGCGATGCCGCCGAAATCGGATGCCTCGCCGAAGCGCCGCACCGGAATGCGCGGCATCACGTTGGCGACGAATTTTTCGTTGGCCATGATGCTTGATGTCATGTCGCTCTTGATCCAGCCCGGCAGGATCGCGTTCGCGGTGACGCCGTGGCGCGCCAGCTCGACGCCGAGCGCGCGCACCAGCGCGTTGATGGCGGCCTTGGTCGCCGCATAATGCTCGTTGCGCGCAGTGCCGAAGATCGAGGCGAGGCTCGAGGTCGCAACCAGCCGGCCAAAGGGATCGCCGGCATTGGCGCGGTCGGTCATGTGCTTTGCGGCCGCCTGGAAGGCGTGGAACACACCATCGAGATTGGTCGCAAACATCGCGCGCCATTCCGCCTCGGTGCGCTCGATGAAGGACCTGCGGCCGCCACCGCCGATGCCGGCATTGGCGAAGCAGCCGTCGACCCGGCCGAAGCTGTCGAGCGTCGCGTTCATAGCGGCATTGACGGAGGCCGGATCGGTGACGTCGCAGACGCGGGTATCGACCTTGCCGGTGAGGCCCGCCATGCTCGCGGCAGCAGCCTTGTTCTTGTCAGCATTGCGGCCCCAGATCGAGACGTTGCAGCCTTGGCCGGCGAGCGCCTGCGCGATGCCGAGCCCGATACCGCCATTGCCGCCGGTGATCACCGCGACGCGGCCGGAGAGGTCGAAAAGATTCATGGCGCGTTTCCTGTTTTTGGCAAGGCTTCTTGGTGTGCCGCGCGTCAGCCGGTGCGCGCAAGATCATGCGATATGACGGTGGGGTATGCTTTCGTCACCATGGACAAGACCGCGCCAAAAATCAAATATGCGCTCCGGCAACAAATTCCGGTCTGCGAAACTGACGCGGGCCGCAACCGACGAGGAAACGATGCAGTTCAAACACGTCACGCTCGAAATCGATGGTTCGGTTGCGATCATCAGGCTCGATCATCAGGAGGTGATGAACGCAGTCTCCGTGGACATGCTGGGCGGGCTCTCCGATGCGCTCGACGCGATCGAGGAGAAAAAAGATGAGGTGCGCTGCGTCGTGCTGACCGGCGCCGGGCGGGCGTTCTGCACCGGTGCGAATCTCCAGGGCCGCAACAACCAGTCGAAGAAGACCAAGGCCGGCCTGACGCTCGAGACCGGCTTTCATCCGTTCCTGCGCCGCGTCCGCAATCTGCATTGCCCGATCGTCACGGCGGTCAACGGCCCGGCAGCGGGCGCCGGCATGAGCTTCGCGCTGCTCGGCGACATGATTTTATGCGCGCGGTCGTCTTACTTTCTTCAAGCCTTCCGCCGCATCGGCCTCGTGCCGGATTGCGGCTCGACTTGGCTGCTGCCGCGCCTGATCGGCAAGGCGCGCTCGGTCGAATTGTCGCTGATGGGCGAGCGGCTGCCGGCCGAAAAGGCGCTGGAATGGGGCCTCATCAACCGCGTCTACGATGACGGCGTGCTGATGGAGGAGGCGATGAAGCTCGCGCGCGATCTCGCGAGCGGCCCGACGGTCGCGCTGTCGCTGATCCGCAAGCTCTATTGGGACAGCCCGGAAAACTCCTTCGAGGACCAGCTCAATCTCGAATTCCAGTGCCAGCTCCGCGCCGGCGATACGCAGGATTTTCGCGAAGGTGTCGGCGCCTTCCTGGAGAAGCGTCCGGCGCAGTTCAAAGGCAAATGATCGAGGCGGAGCTCTCCCGCAGCGTTGCGCGCTGGTGCAAGGGAGCGACCGGCGTTACCGGCGCGGCAAAGCTGTCCGGCGGCGCCAGTCAGGAGACCTGGCGCTTCGACATTACCCATCCCGGTGGGCCGATCGGCGCGATCCTGCGCCGCTCGCCGAAAGGCTATGGCGTAGCGCCAACGCGTGCAGCGGGTCTTGCGGCGGAAGCGCAGCTGATGCAGCTCGCCTATGAGGCGGGTGTGCCGTCGCCGCGTGTGATGCACGTGCTGACGCCGGACGAGAATCTCGGCACCGGTTTCATCATGCAGCGGGTCGAGGGCGAGACGATCGCGCGCAAGATCCTGCGCGACGAGGAGTTCGCGGCGGCGCGGCCGCTTCTCGCGCGGCAGATCGGCGCCGTGCTTGCGGGCCTGCACAGGCTGCCGCAGGACAAGCTGCCCGAGTTGCGCAGCCGGTCCGGGACCCAGGAGATATCCGAGTTCGAGCGCGACTATCGCAGCCTGGATTGGCCAAAGCCCGTGTTCGAGCTGGCACTGCGCTGGCTGCGCGACCACGATCCCGGTCCGTCCGCCGAGACCACGCTGGTGCACGGCGACTTCCGCAACGGCAATCTCATCATCGGCTCTGATGGTGTTCGCGCGGTGCTGGACTGGGAGCTCGCCCATCTCGGCGATCCCATGGAGGATCTCGGCTGGGTCTGCGTCAACTCCTGGCGCTTTGGTGAGATCGACAAGCCCGTCGGCGGTTTCGGCTCGCGCGAAGAGCTGTTCGCCGGTTACGAGGCTGCCGGCCGCAAGGTCGATCCGTCGCGCGTGAAATTTTGGGAAGTGATGGGCACGTTGCGCTGGGGCATCATGTGCGGCGGCATGATGCAGCGGTTCCGCGAGGGGCCGGATCATTCGATGGAGCGCGCCATGATCGGCCGCCGCGCCTCGGAGACCGAGATCGATCTGCTGCGGCTGCTCGCGCCGCGGGGAGGTTAGGCATGCAGGACGAACCGACACCGATCGAGCTGACCAAGGCGGTCGCCGACTTCCTCCGCAACGACATCACGCCGCTGGTCTCGGGCCATCAGGCCTTCAAGTTGCGGGTGGCGGTCAACATCCTCGACCTCGTGACTCGGCAGTTGACGCAGGAGGAGGGGGGCGATGCTGCGGAGGTGGAGCGCCTGCGCGCGCTACTTGGCATGGACGGCGCGGTGACTGACCTCAACCGCGCACTCGCGGATCGTATCGCCAAGGGCGAGGTGGATCTCGCAACGCCGGGGCTGGCCGAGCATCTGTGGGCGACTACGATGGACAAGCTCGCGGTGGACCAGCCGAACTATGCATCATACAAGCGTGAGCTGGGGCGGGGCGGGTAGGCAGTGGCCCCATCCTCCGTCATTGCGAGGAGCCCTTGCGACGAAGCAATCCAGACTGTCTCCGCGGGAAGATTCTGGATTGCTTCGCTCCGCTCGCAATGACGCGTTGAGCTACTTCCCCACCCATTTTGGCGGGCGCTTCTCCGAGAACGCCTTCGGGCCCTCGATGTAATCCTGCGACGCGACCATCGCCTTTACCGCCGGATATTCGCGCTGCTCCTCGATCGCCTGTTCCAGCGAGACGGCAAGGCCCTTCCGGATGGTCTGCTTGGACGCCCGAATCGACATCGGCGAGTTCTTGGTGATCATCTCGGCCCAGCGCAGCGCGCCAGCAAGCGCTTCGCCCTGCGGCACCACCTCGTTGACGAAGCCGAGCTCAAAACCCTCCTTGGCGCTGACATGACGCGCGGTGAGGATCATGCCCATGGCGCGCTTCAATCCGATCTGGCGCGGCAGCCGGTGCAAACCGCCGGCAAGCGCAGCGAGGCCAACGCGCGGCTCGGGCAGGGCGAAGGTCGCGTTCTCCGAGGCGATGATGAGGTCGCAGGCCAGCGCGATCTCGAAGCCGCCGCCCATGGCGACGCCGTTGACCGCGGCGATGATCGGCTTGTCGCAATCGAAGCGCGCGGTGAGGCCGGCAAAACCGCCCTTGTCCCAGCCGCGCTTGCCTCCCGCCGCCTGCCACTTCAGATCGTTGCCGGCGCAGAACGCCTTGTCGCCGGCGCCGGTGACGATCGCAACCCACTGCGCAGGGTCGGCGGCGAAATCGTCAAACACCTTTTGCAGCTCGAAATGCGCATCGGTGTGCAGCGCGTTGTAGACCTCGGGCCGCGACAGCGTGATGATCGTGATCGGCCCCTTGCGTTCCACTTTTGAGAATTTCAGCTCCATCGCGCGCTCCGGCATTTTCTCGTGAAGGAATATTGGCGTCATAATACCGCGGAGGCATCGTTCAACACCATCGAATTGCGCAATGCGCCTTGCGCCTCTGGCACGCCTCGCTTTGCTTGACTTGAGCGCGCTCTTCTCACCCTAATCGTGCGAAGCAAAACGCGCCTAGCGCCTTAACGCAAAACGATAAAATCAATCCGGGAGAGAACCGTGGATTTCTCATTGCCTGCCGATCTCGTCGCCTATCTCGGAGAGCTCGATCGTTTCATCGAACGCGAGATCAAGCCGCTGGAACAGGCCGACGACAACATCCGCTTCTTCGATCATCGCCGCGAATGGGCGCGCACGGATTTCGAGAATGACGGCCTGCCGCGTCACGAATGGGAAGCGCTGCTGCGCAAGGCGAAGGATCTCGCGGACGCCGCCGGCCACCTTCGGTTTCCGGTGCCGAAGCAATATGGCGGCAAGGACGGTTCCAACCTCTGGATGGCCGTGATCCGCGAGCATTTTGCCGCAAAGGGCCTCGGCCTGCACAACGACCTCCAGAACGAGCACTCCATTGTCGGAAATTTTCCCGTCGTCACCATGCTCGATCGCTACGGCCGCGACGACCAGAAGGCGATGATCGACGGCTCGATCAAGGGCAAATACCGGATCACCTTCGGCCTGACCGAGCCAAATCACGGCTCGGATGCCACCCACATGGAGACGCGCGCGGTGCCGGCGACCCGCGACAACGTCAAGGGCTGGATCATCAACGGCGAGAAGATGTGGACGACCGGTATGCACGTCGCCACGCATTGCGCGCTGTTCGCGCGCACCAGCGGCAACGACGGCGATGCCCGCGGCATCACCTGCTTCCTGGTGCCGGCCAAGAGCCATGGCGTGAAGGTCGAGGAGTACATGTGGACCTTCAACATGCCGACCGACCATCCCCGCGTCAGCTTTACGGACGTGTTCGTGCCTGAGGACGCGCAGTTCGGCGAGGTCGGCCGCGGCCTGTCGCTGGCGCAGTGCTTCGTGCACCAGAACCGCATCCGCCAGGCCGCGAGCTCGCTCGGCGCGGCCGTTTACTGCATCAACGAAAGCGTGAAATATGCGCGCGAGCGAAAGCCGTTCGGCAGGGCGCTGGCAGAGAACCAGGCGATCCAGTTCCCGCTGGTCGAGCTTGCCACGCAAGCCGAGATGCTGCGCCTGTTGATCCGCAAGACTGCCTGGGAGATGGACCAGCTCAATGAGGAGCAGGTCGAGCTCACGCTCTCCGATCGCGTCTCCATGTGCAACTACTGGGCAAACCGCCTCGCTTGCGAATCCGCCGACCGCGCCATGCAGGTCCACGGCGGCATGGGCTATTCACGCCACAAGCCGTTCGAGCACATCTACCGCCACCACCGCCGCTACCGGATCACCGAGGGCAGCGAGGAGATCCAGATGCGCAAGGTGGCGGGGTTTTTGTTTGGGTATGTGGGGCCGGGGAAGCATTGAGCGTCAATCTGTGCACTCGTAGGGTGGGCAAAGCGAAGCGTGCCCACCATGCTTCCGGCTAGCGTAGTAAGACGGTGGGCACGGCGCGCGAAGAGCGCACCTTTGCCCACCCTACGAAATCAATTCACCCGTCGATCCTTGCCCGCCCAATACGGCTCCCTCAATTGTCGCCCGCACCACGCCGAAGGCGGCGCGCTGCGCTGCGTCCGGGGCACGAGATTATCCCCGCTTCGCCCGGTCCTTCTCGTTCTGCGCCATGATGCTCTCGCGCGCGGTCTTCCAGTCGTCGTCGCTCCAGTCCCGGAGCTGGTAGAAATTGCCGCCCATGGCCAGCGCCTGTGCACCGTCCATGGCGATGGTCTCGCCGGTGATCCAGTCGCAGCCGCCGGAGATCAGGAACACCGCGAGGTTCTGCAACTCCTCCATGGTGCCGACGCGGCCCATCGGGTTCATCGCCTTGGTGCGTGCGCCGGCCTCGTCGCCGGGCTTGATGCGCTTGCTCATGCCCTCGGTCGGGATCTCGCCTGGCGCGATGGTGTTGAGACGGATGCCGTGTCGGCCCCATTCTGTCGCAAGCGACATCGTCATGGCGTGGATCGCCGACTTGCTCATCGCCGACGGCACCACGTAAGGCGAGCCGTTGCGCACCCAGGTCACCGTGATCGAGACGACATTGCCGGGCTGCTTCAAGGCGATCCAGCGCTTGCCGACCGCATGCGTCACATAGAACGTGCCGTGCATGACGATGTTGGCGACCGCGTCGAAGCCGCGCGGCGAGAGTTCCTCGCTGCGCGAGATAAAATTGCCGGCGGCGTTGTTGATGAGGTCGGTCAGCGGCGCGTCGCGGAAGATATTCTCGATCATCTCCTCGACGGCGAGCGCATTGCGGATGTCGACGCCGTGGCTGGTGACGCGGCCGCCATACTGATCCATCAGCTCGGTCGCGGTCTCGTCGCAGACGATCTTGCGCCGGCCGCAGATGTGCACCTCGGCGCCGAGCTGGAGAAAGCGCGCCGCCATCGATTTGCCGAGGCCCGTGCCGCCGCCGGTCACGAGAATGCGCCGTCCAGCCAGAAGATTTTCCTTGAACATGGCTGTTTCTCCCTTACGGATTGTCAGTTAATTGGTCGATTGACTAAATCCGGCGGTCAGCTTTCTGTAAAGCGGCACCGAACAAGAACAGGCAAGAACTAGGGGAGAATTCATCCATGGAAGAGCGCGTCTCGATCTCGATCTCGGAAGGCGTCGCCGACGTGCGCCTGGTGCGCGCGGATAAGATGAATGCGCTCGATCAGGCCATGTTCGAGGCCCTTGTTGCGGCAACCGAGCGGCTTTCGAAGGAAAAAGGCGTGCGCGTCGTCGTGCTGTCCGGCGAGGGCCGCGCCTTCTGCGCCGGTCTCGACATGGGGCGTTTTGCCGCCATGAAGGAGAAGGGCGGCAACGGAATTCCGGGTGGCGAAAATCGCGATCTCACCAAGCGCACGCATGGCCAGGCGAACTTTCCGCAACAGGCGGTATGGGGATGGCGCCAGCTTCCGGTTCCCGTGATTGCGGCCGTGCACGGCGTTGCCTTTGGCGGTGGCTTCCAGCTCTCGCTCGGCGCCGACATGCGCTTCCTCTCCCCCGATGCGCGGATGTCGGTGATGGAGATCAAATGGGGCCTCGTGCCCGACATGGCGGGCACGCCGATCCTGGCCTCGCTCGTGCGCGATGACATCTTGCGCGATCTTACTTACACCGGCCGCATCTTCTCCGCGCAGGAGGCGATGACGTATGGCCTCGCCACGCGCATCTGCGACGACCCGCGCGTCGCAGCGCTCGAAGTCGCGCGCGAGATTGCTGGCAAGAGCCCCGATGCGATCCGCGCCGCCAAGCGCCTGCTCAACAATCTCTCGGTCGATTCCGGCCCTGCGTTGCTTGCAGAGTCGGTCGAGCAGCAGAAGCTGATCGGCAGCGCGAACCAGACCGAAGCGGTGCGGTCGAATCTGGAGAAGCGCGCGGCGAGGTTTGCGGATTGAGTTCGTCATTCCGGGATGCGCCGCAGGCGCAGGCCCGGAATCCATCGCACCTCATCGTCCGCTGTGAAATGGATTCCGGGTTCGATGCTTCGCATCGCCCCGGAATGACGGCCTGAGTGATGCCCACCTCTCTCAACCCGACGAAACATCGGAAAACAAAAATGAGCGAAGCGTCCCAATTCCTCGGCATCGTCTCCGGCGATCGCCGTCGCGACCATGCCGAGGTCGCCAATCGCGCCGACCGCATCGCGTCCGGCCTCGCCAGGATCGGCGTCCGCCAAGGCGATTGCGTCTGCATGCTGATGCGCAACGATATCGCCTTTCTCGAAGCCGCTTACGCCGCGATGCGGCTTGGGGCGTATGGCGTGCCGATCAACTGGCATTTCAAGCCGGAGGAGATCAACTACATCCTTGGCGATACCGGCACGTCCGTGCTGATCGGACATGCCGACATGCTGCACGCCTTGCGCGATGCTATCCCGAAAGGCGTGACGGTGCTCAGCGTGCCGACACCGCCGGAGATCCTGTCCAACTACAAGATCGATCCCGATCACCTGACGGCTCCTGAATTCGCGATCGATCTCGAATCCTGGCTCGCGCAATTCCAGCCCTATGACGGCCCGGTCGTGCCGCAGCCCATGAACATGATCTACACCTCAGGCACCACCGGCCATCCCAAGGGCGTGCGCCGCAATGCGCCGACGCTGGAGCAGCAGGCCGCCGGCGAGCGCATGCGCGCGATGATCTATGGCTTGAAGCCCGGCGCTCGCGCGATCCTGCCGGGCCCGCTTTATCATTCCGCGCCGAACTCGTTCGGCATCCGCGCCGGCAAGCTCGGCGGCGTATTGGCGCTGATGCCGCGCTTCGAGCCGGAAGAATTTCTGGAGCTGATCGAGCAGTACAGGATCGACACCATCTTCATGGTGCCGACCATGTTCATCCGCCTGATGAAGCTGCCGGAGGAGGTGCGCAGCAATTACGACGTCTCCTCGCTGCGCCACATCATTCACGCTGCGGCGCCATGTCCGGCCGATGTCAAGCGCGCCATGATCGAATGGTGGGGTCCGGTGATCTACGAATTCTACGGCTCGACCGAATCCAGCGCGGTCACGTTTGCGACCTCCGAGGACGCACTGAAGAAGCCCGGCACCGTCGGCAAGATCTCGCCCGGCGCCGAGCTGCGCTTCATCGGCGATGACGGCCGCGTGCTTGGCGTCGGCGAGATCGGCGAGATCTATTCCCGCATGGCCGCGATGGCCGACTTCACCTACCACAACAAGCCGGAGAAGCGCGCCGAGATCGACCGTGACGGTTTCATCACCTCCGGCGACGTCGGCTATATCGACGAGGACGGCTACGTCTTCATCTGCGACCGCAAGCGCGACATGGTGATCTCGGGCGGCGTCAATATCTATCCGGCCGAGATCGAATCCGTGCTGCACGCCGTGCCGGGCGTGCATGATTGCGCCGTGTTCGGCATCCCCGACGCCGAATTCGGCGAGGCGCTGATGGCCGTGGTCGAGCCGCAGCCGGGCGTCACGCTCAATGCAGCCGATATCCGCGCGCGGCTGAAGAGCTCGCTTGCCGACTACAAGGTGCCGAAGCATATCGAGGTCCGCTCGGGACTGCCGCGCGAAGACTCGGGAAAAATCTTCAAGCGCCGCCTGCGCGATCCCTATTGGGAGCAGGCGGGACGAAAGATCTAGCTCGGATTTGTGTTATACAAACGCGATCATTGACCCCGGATCATCCCAAGGTTCCTGAATCTAATGGCCCCCGTTTCCATTCTGCTCAACGTCATCTGGATTCTCATCGGCGGTGCCTGGATGGCATTCGGCTGGCTGGTGGCGTCCATCATCATGGCCATCACCATCATCGGCCTGCCCTGGGCGCGGGCGGCGTTCAACATCGCCGTCTATGCGCTCTTGCCGTTCGGTTCGCGGGCGGTCAGTCGCGACGAGGTCACTGGTGCTGGCGATATCGGAACCGGCCCGCTCGGAGTGATAGGCAACATCATCTGGTTCGTGCTGGCCGGCTGGTGGCTGGCGCTCGGCCACGTCCTGACGGCCGTGATCTTTGCCATCACCATCATCGGCATTCCCTTTGCGTGGGCCCATCTGAAGCTCGCAGGCATCGCGCTCTGGCCGATCGGCAAGGTGATCGTGCCTGCCTGACCTTGCCGGCACACTTCGAGCCCGGCGCGGGCCTGTGTGCGCCGCCCCCAACTTCATCTTGCGCTGCGGCAAAAAACTTGCACACTTGGTAGGCCGGGGAGCCATTGGGAGCTCTGCAAAAGGAGCGAGCCATGTCCCTCCAGACCCTACCATCCGACGCTGCCGATCTTCGCCCGAACCGGCCTGAGGACGCCCAGGCACTGGAGGCCGATGCGCGGCTGCGCGACGACATCCGCCTGCTCGGTCGCATCCTGGGCGACACGGTGCGCGACCAGGAGGGCGCAGATGTGTTCGACCTGGTCGAACGCATCCGGCAGACCTCGATCCGGTTCCACCGCGACGAGGACCGGCCTGCGCGCCGCGAGCTCGAGCAGATCCTCGACGGCATGTCGACCTCGGAGACAGTGCGAATCGTCCGTGCCTTCAGCTATTTCTCCCACCTCGCCAACATCGCCGAGGACCAGAACAACATCCGCCAGATGCGCGCGGGCAAGGGCGGCGGCTCCGGCGTGCTGGCGGAGACGCTCGCCAAAGCCAAGGCCGCGGGCATTGGCGCGGATACGCTACGCAATTTCTTCAAGAGCGCGCTGGTCAGTCCGGTGCTGACGGCGCACCCCACTGAAGTCCGCCGCAAGAGCACCATGGACCGCGAGATGGAGGTCGCTCGCCTGCTCGACCGCCGCGAGCGGGTTGCGCTGACGGAGGACGAGGCCGCCGCCAGCGACGAGCAGCTTCGCCGCGAGGTGCTGACGCTGTGGCAGACCAATCTGTTGCGCCGGACCAAGCTCACCGTGCTCGACGAGGTCGCCAACGGCCTGTCGTTCTACGATTACACCTTCCTTCGTGAAGTGCCGAGGTTGGTCAACGCACTGGAAGATCGGCTGGAGGAGGGCGGTGAGCAGGCCGCCAGCGAGCTCGCCTCGTTCCTGCGCATGGGAAGCTGGATCGGCGGCGACCGCGACGGCAATCCGTTCGTGACCGCCGACGTGATGCGCGGCACGCTGCGGCTCCAGTCGAGCCGGGTCATGCAGTTCTATCTGAACGAGCTGCACGTGCTCGGCTCGGAGCTGTCGATCGCAGCGCATCTCGCCGACGTCTCGGGGGAGCTGCGCACACTGGCGGAGCGTTCGCCCGATACCTCGCCGCACCGGAGCGGCGAGCCCTATCGGCTCGCGGTCTCCGGCATCTATGCCCGCCTGACGGCCACGGCCGAAAAGCTCGAGGTCGAGATCACCCGCCGTCCCGTCGGCAAGGGCGCGCCCTATGAGAGCGTCAGGGAGTTGCAAGCCGATCTCGACGTGCTGCACCGCTCGCTGATCTCCAATAACGCCCGCGTCATCGCCCGCGGCCGGCTGCGGCTGTTGCGTCGCGCGGTGGATTGCTTCGGCTTCCATCTGGCGCGGCTCGATATTCGCCAGAACTCGGCGGTGCACGAACGCACCATCGCCGAGCTGATGGACGCGGCAAACCCCGGCATGTCCTATCTCGCGCTCGGCGAGGAGGCGCGTATCTCGCTGCTCACCAACGAATTGCGCAGCATCCGCTCACTGGTTTCGCCATTCGTCAAGTACAGCGACGAGACCATGGGCGAGCTCAACGTCTTCCATGCGGCTGCGGAGGCGCATGCGAAGTTCGGCTCGGACGCGATTCCCCAATGCATCATCTCGATGTGCAAGGGCATGTCCGACATGCTCGAGGTCGCGGTGCTGTTGAAGGAGGTGGGCCTGGTCCATCCCTCCGGGCGCAGCGCCATCAACATCGTGCCGCTGTTCGAGACCATCGAGGATCTGCAGGCCTCCAGCGGCATCATGGATCGCATGCTGTCGCTGCACGATTACCGCCGCCTCGTCGACAGCCGCGGCAGCGTGCAGGAGGTCATGCTCGGTTATTCCGACTCGAACAAGGACGGCGGCTTCGTCACCTCGGGCTGGGAGCTCTACAAGGCCGAGATCGGCCTCGTCGAGGTGTTCGAGCGCCACCACGTTCGCCTGCGTCTGTTCCACGGCCGCGGCGGCTCGGTCGGCCGTGGCGGCGGGCCGAGCTATGACGCCATCGTTGCGCAACCGGGCGGGGCGGTGAACGGCCAGATACGCATCACCGAGCAGGGCGAGATCATCTCGTCGAAATATTCCAACGCGGAGGTCGGCCGCAACAATCTCGAAATCCTGGCGGCGGCGACGCTGGATGCCAGCCTGTTGCAGCCGAGCCAGAGCGCGCCGCGCCGCGAATATCTCACTGCGATGGACGAGCTTTCAAATCTGGCCTTCAAGGCCTATCGCAGCCTCGTCTACGAGACCGACGGTTTTGTCGATTATTTCTGGGGTTCGACCGTCATCAACGAGATCGCGACGCTCAACATCGGCAGCCGTCCGGCGTCGCGCAAGAAGACCCGCGCGATCGAGGATTTGCGTGCGATCCCCTGGGTGTTCTCCTGGGCACAATGCCGCCTCATGCTGCCGGGGTGGTACGGCTTTGGCAGCGCAGTGGAGCAATGGATCGCGGAGCATCCCGACAAGGGCATGCCGTTCCTGAAAGAGCTCTACAAGGAATGGCCGTTCTTCCGCATGCTGTTGTCGAACATGGACATGGTGCTCGCGAAAAGCTCGATCGCGATCGCATCGCGCTATGCCGAGCTGGTGCCGGACGAAGCCCTGCGCGAAAAGATCTTCGGCCGCATCCGCCGCGAGTGGCATTCCTGCATCGAGACGTTGCTCGACATCATGGATCAGGACCGGCTGCTGCAGGGCAATCCGCTGCTGGAGCGCTCGGTGCGTCACCGCTTCCCCTATCTCGATCCGCTCAACCACGTGCAGGTCGAGCTCTTGAGGGAGCACCGCGCGCAGAACCCGGATGAGCAGGTGCTGCGCGGGATTCAGCTGACGATCAACGGCATCTCGGCGGGGCTGAGGAATACAGGATAGGTTCAGGAGCCACGCGGTCGCCTCGCACTCTGTCGTCATGCCCGGGCTTGTCCCGGGCATCCACGTTCTTCGTGCCGTGTGTCAACGCGTGGATGGCCGGGACAAGCCCGGCCATGACGAGGAGCGGGGCTCTCAACAGAAATGCGCGCCCTGCGTCTCCACATAGACCGAGTACAGCGACTGGCTCGCGGTCATGAACAGTCGGTTGCGCTTCTTGCCGCCGAAGCACAGATTGGCGCAGGTCTCCGGCAGCATGATCTGGCCGATCCGTGCGCCGTCGGTCGGCGCGAACACCTGCACGCCGTCATAACCCGGTCCAACCCAGCCGGCGCCGACCCAGATATTGCCTTCGGTGTCGACGCGCATTCCGTCGGGGAAGCCTGACTTGCCGTCGAGCTTCATGTCGATCAACCGCTTCGGGTTCGATAACTTTTGACCGTCGAGGTCGTAGGACCACACCACGTTTTCCGCCTGCGGATAATGCGTGATCCCGGTGTCGCAGACATATACCTTCTTGTAGTCGTGTGAGAAGGCGATGCCGTTCGGCTTGAACGGGTCGTCCGCGACCTTCGTCAGCTGGCCGGACTGCGCATCGAGGCGATAGACGGCTTCCTTCTGATAGGGCTGCAGCGAGCCGGTATTGGCGAGCTTGCCCTCGTAGATGCTGATCGCGCCGTAGCCGGGATCGGTGAACCAGATCGACTTGTCGTTGGGATGCACGACCATGTCGTTCGGGCCGTTGAGCGGCTTGCCGTTGGCCTGCTCGGCCAGCGTCGTCACCGAGCCATCGTGCTCGTAGCGGACGAGGCGGGTGCGCTCGGCGCTGATCTGGCGTCCCTCGGTGTCGAACGAATTGCCGTTGGCCTCGTTCGACGGCTTGTGGAACTGCTCGGAGATATGGCCGTCATCGTCGAGATAGCGCAGCTGCCGGTTTGCGGGGATGTCGCTCCAGACGAGATATTGCCCCTGCGCATTCCACGCAGGTCCCTCCGCCCAGAGGCAGCCGGTATAGAGCCGCTTGATCGAGGTGTTGCCGACCTTGGCCTTGAAGCGCTTGGGATCGATGACGACGATGTCGGGGTCGGGATAGCGCTGCGGCTCGGCATTGGCGCCGAAGTCGCGGGCGTCGGCCTTGGAGGCGAGCAGGGCGGATGCGACGACGGTCGCGGCGCCCTTGAGGAGCGTGCGGCGGCCGAGACCGCTGCGCTCGCTTGCAATGATGTCGTCGGAGTTGGTCAGTATTCTTGTCATGGTTTCCTCCCAAAGTTGTGTTGGGAGGACACCATTCGCTCGCATTCGGGCGTAAAGCGGGGCGATCTCTGGACAAGGCAACCAGAGATCGCGGCGCAGGGATGCCAAAAATATGGCTAGACGGGATCCCACGGGAAGATGTCGGCGGAGCGATCGAGCTTGTAGAACGAGCCCTTCAGCGCCGGCATGCCGTGCTCCGCGATCGACTGCGGCGTCCAGCCTTCGCTGCGATGCACCGAGCGCAGCGGACGGTTCTGGCTGAACAGGAACAGCTCGTTCATGCGCGCGCCAAAGATCTGGCCAGAGACATCCTTGGCGGCATCGGAGAGCAGATAGGCGCAGATCGGCGCGATCTTCTCCGGACCCATCTGCTTGATCTTCTCGACACGCGCCTTCTCGGCGTCGGTTTCGGTCGGGATGGTGCCGATCATGCGGGTCCAGGCAAACGGCGAGACGCAGTTCGAGCGAACGTTGAAGCGGCCCATGTCGAGGGCGATGGATTTAGAGAGCCCGATGATGCCGAGCTTGGCGGCGGCGTAGTTGGCCTGGCCAAAGTTTCCGATCAGGCCCGAGGTCGATGTGAAGTGCACGAAGGAGCCGCTTTCCTGCTCGCGGAAGATGCGCGCCGCGGCATGGCTGACGTAGAACGAGCCCATCAGATGTACCTTGATGACGGCCTCGAACGCTTCCACGCTCATCTTGTGGAAGATCATGTCCCGCAAGATGCCGGCATTGTTGACGACGCCGTCGAGCCGGCCGAAATGATCGGTCGCGGTCTTCACGATCTTACTCGCCGGCACGGCTTCCGCGACCGATTCGAAATTGGGGACGGCGATGCCGCCGCGCTTCTTGATCTCGTCGACCACCTCTTCGGCGGGGGATGCGCTCGAGCCGGCGCCGTCGGCGGCAACACCGGGGTCGTTGACCACGACCTTGGCGCCTTGCGCCGCGCAGAGCAGCGCGATCTCGCGCCCGATGCCACGGCCTGCGCCGGTAACGATGATGACCTTGTCCTGCAGTGATTTGCTCATGTGGGTGTCTCCGCTGTCCGTTCCAATTTCCGCTGTCATTCCGGGGCGCGCCTCTCGGCGCGAGCCCGGAATCCATTTCTCCGCCTCGGCTGCTGCACGATGGATTCCGGGTTCGTCGCTTGCGCGCCGCCCCGGAATGACGGTGCGCTACCTCTCGTTCGTAAACACGATCGTGCCACTTGCGGCGAACATGCCGCCGACGCCGTGGCACACCGAAATCTTCGCGTTGGGCACCTGTGCCGGCGCGATGCCGCGCATCTGGCGCACGCTCTCCTGGAGCGCATACATGCCGTACATGCCCGAATGCATGTAGCTCAAACCGCCGCCATTGGTGTTGAGCGGAAGCTTGCCGCCGGGGCGCGTGTTGCCGTCGGCGATGAATTGGCCGGTCTCCTCATGCGGCATGAAGCCGAGGTCGCCGAGGCCGAACAGCGGCAGATGCGCGAAAGCATCGTAGATCATGAGGTGATCGACGTCCTTGTGCGCGATGCCGGCCTCCCTGAACGCCAACGGCCCCGCGGTCTTGAACGCGCGCGAGGAGTTGAACGTCTCCATCTGGCTGACCATCGGCGTCTCGACGCTCTCGCCGGTGCCCATGATGTAGACGGGCTTGCGCGGAAAATCCCTGGCGCGGTCGGCCGAGGTCAGGATCAGCGCGCCGCCGCCGTCGGTGACGAGGCAGCATTGCAAGAGCCGGAACGGATAGGCGATCATGCGCGAGTTGAGGACGTCGGCAACCGTGATCGGGTCCTTCATCATCGCCCGCGGATTCTTCGCCGCCCATTCGCGCTGGACGACCGCGACCGAAGCGAGCTGCTCGTGGGTGATGCCGTAGGTCTTCATGAAACGCAGCACGGGGATCGGAAACATGCTGGGCGGGCCGTAGACGCCGTAGGGTGCCTCGAGCTGGCCTTGCAGGCTGTCGGCGGAGATCGAGCGCGGCGCCTTGCCGATCATCGACTTGCCGCTCTCGGCATGCGTGATCAGGACGGTCTTGCACAAGCCGGCCTCGATCGCCGCGGCCGCGTGGCGGACGTGCAGCATGAACGAGCAGCCGCCGACCGAGGTGCCGTCGACCCAAGTGGGCTTGATTCCGAGATAATGGCAGACCTGCTGCGGCGTCTCGACCGCGGTGGCGAAGCCGTCGATGTCGGACAGTTTTAGCCCGGCATCGGCGATGGCATTGAGCGCCGCATCCGCGTGAAGCTGGAGCTGCGAGACGTTGGGGATGACACCGAGCTCGGTGGTCTCGGCCGCGCCGACGACGGCAACCTGGTTCTTGCGCATGGTTTACCCCTTCGCCGGACGGAACACGGGGAGGGTGATCTTGTCGTCGAGTGCCTCGAAGGCGACCTCGAGCTTCATGTCGAGCTCAAGCGCCTCCGGGGTCTGCGGACAATCGATGATGTTGCTCATCATCCGCGGCCCTTCGGCGAGCTCCACCACTGCGATCGCGTAAGGCGGCGTGAAGCCGGGCGCGGCGGGACGGTGATTGATCACGTAGCTGTAGAGAAAGCCCTTGCCGCTCGCCTTGAACATCGAAACCTTGCGCGAGGCGCAGGACGGGCAGAACGGGCGCGGCGGGAAGTAGACATGCGCGCAGGCGTCGCAACGCTGCAGGCGCAGCTCGCCCGCCTTGGTGCCGTCCCAGAAATGCTGGGTTTCCGGCGTCGGTTTCGGTCGCGCGCGCTGCGGTTCGGCCATCTCGGAACGCCCTCCTCAGGGACAGGCTTCATGCCCGCCTGTTTCAATCTTGATGCGACAATCGGCTATAGCGCGTCAACGGTCCAGCAGGCAGCATGCATGCCATCATGCGCACAATGCTTGTGTCGAACTGAGCCGGCGCTATAGATTGCGCGCGCAATATTCCGTGAGACAGACATGCCCGATTTTCCGACACTGGCGAAGCTCGCCGACGACCTCGAAAGCGGTCGCACCACCTCCCGAAAACTGGTCGAGGCGTGCATCGCCAAAATCGCCGATCCCGCCGGCGAGGGGCAGCGCACCTTCGTCCATGTCGCCAAGGACGCCGCGCTTGCGACCGCGGATGCGATGGACGGTTTGCGCAAGGCCAAGGCCGCGCCGTCGCGCTATGCCGGCATCCCGGTCTCGATCAAGGATCTGTTCGACATCAAGGGCCAGGTGACGCGTGCCGGCTCCCGCGCGCTCGACGATTCCCCGCCGGCCGAGCAGGATGCCGCCACCGTGGCGCGGCTGCGCAGGGCCGGATTTGTCGTGATCGGCCGCACCAACATGACCGAGTTCGCCTATTCCGGCATCGGCATCAATCCGCATTACGGCACGCCGAAGGGCGCCTGGAACCGGGCCGAGGGCCATGTGCCCGGCGGCTCGTCCTCGGGCGCGGCGGTGTCCGTGCTCGACGGCATGGCGCACGGCGCGCTCGGCACCGACACCGGCGGCTCCTGCCGCATTCCGGCGGCCTTTAACGGTATCGTCGGCTATAAGCCGACGCAGCGCCGCGTACCGCTCGACGGCGCGGTGCCGCTCTCGTTCTCGCTCGACAGCATCGGGCCTTTGGCGCGATCGGTCAGCTGCTGTGCCATTCTCGACGCCGTGCTCGCGAACGAGCCGATCGTGCCCCTGAAGCCGCGCCCCGTGAAAGGCATGCGGCTTGCGGTGCCGACCACGATCGCGCTTGACGATCTCGACGCTGAGGTAGCCCAGACGTTCGAGCGCGCGCTAAAGTCGCTTGCCGATCACGGCGCCATCATCGAGCGCATCGAGATGGCGGAATTCCACGACATCGGCCCGATGAACGCCAAGGGCGGCTTTGCCGCGTCCGAAAGCTATGCCTGGCATCGCTACCTCATCACGTCCAAGGGCGACGTCTACGATCCCAGAGTCTCCGTGCGCATCATGCGCGGCGAGGCGCAGAGCGCGGCCGACTATATCGATCTGCTCAACGAGCGCCGCTCGCTGATCGCCCGCGTCAATGCGCGCATCGCGCCCTATGATGCCCTGGTGCTGCCGACCACCGCCAACACGCCGCCGAAGATTTCGGATCTCGCCGACGACAAGGCGTTCACCGTCCAGAACCTGCGCGCGCTGCGCAATTGCACCCTGATCAACATGATCGACGGCTGCGCCATCTCGTTGCCGGCACATCGCAAGGGCGACGTCCCGGTCGGTCTGATGCTTGCAGGCGCGGGTGGATCCGATCGTCGTATCTTTGAGCTTGCTGCCGGCATGGAGGCCGTAATTCGTGTTTGACCTGACTTTCACCGTCGACGCCCGGGACACCACCACGCCGCTGACGCTGGCGGTTGACCAGATGGTCATCGCGGGCTGGACCGGCCGCGACGCGATCGCGCGCGACAAGCACATCGCCGAGCTGGAGGCGATGGGCATCGCCCGGCCGGCCTCGACGCCGATCTACTACCGCGCCTCGGCGCGGCGGCTGACCCAGGAAGACAGCATCGAATGCTGCGGCACCGATTCCTCCGGCGAGGTCGAGTTCGTGCTGATCGGCTGGCAGGGCCGCATCTTCGTCGGCTGCGGCTCGGATCACACCGACCGCAAGGTCGAGGCTTACAACGTCACGGTCTCCAAGCAGATGTGCGACAAGCCGATTGCGTCCACGCTGTGGGAGCTCGAGGACGTCATCGGCCATTGGGACAGGATGATTTTGCGCTCCTACGCCACGATCAAGGGCGAACGCGTGCTCTACCAGGAGGGCACGCTGGACGCGATGCTGCCGGTCAACGACCTCATCGCGCGCGGCTTCGAGAGCGGCAAATTCCCGGACGGTTGCGCCATGTTCGGCGGCACCTTTGCGGCCAAGGGCGGCATCCGCCCCGCGGATCGGTTCGAGTTCGAGCTGGAAGATCCCGTGCTGAAACGGACGATCAAGCACGGATATGACGTGGTGACGCTGCCGGCGCGGGGCTAAAGTCTCTCCGCCGTCATTGCGAGCGACGCTCTCTCGGCGTCATTGCGAGGAGCCCTTGCGACGAAGCAATCCAGAATCCCTCCGCGGAAAGACACTGGATTGCTTCGCTCCGCTCGCAATGACGGGGAGAGAGTCGGAAATCGGGTGGCAGAGGGCGGGGCGGTCCTGCGAGAGTCAATGCCATGACAGCAACGGCACGCAAACCACCTCGGTCCCAGTCGGTGGACCTCACCGCCCACGTCGATGCCCTCGACTGGTCCCACATCGCCGGCGAGCTCGACACCCAAGGCTGCGCCGTCCTCAAGGACCTGCTGACGCCGGATCAGTGCCGTGCCGTCGCCGCCCTCTATCCCGACGACGCGAACTTCCGCAGCCGCATCGTCATGGGCCGCCATGGCTTTGGCCGCGGCGAGTACAAATATTTCTCCTACCCACTGCCCGATCTCGTCACGCAGCTGCGGCCGGCGCTCTATGCGCATCTCCAGGGTGTCGCCAATCGCTGGAACGAGGCGATGGGCATCGACATCCGCTATCCCACAGCGCATGCGGCCTTCCTGAAGCGCTGCCACGAGGCGGGGCAGGCGCGGCCGACGCCGCTACTGCTGCAGTATGAAGCCGGCGACTACAATTGCCTGCATCAGGATCTCTATGGCGAGCACGTGTTCCCGCTCCAGGTCGCGATCCTGCTCTCCGAGCCCGGCCGCGACTTCACCGGCGGCGAGTTCGTGCTGACCGAGCAGCGCCCGCGCATGCAGTCCCGCGCCGAGGTGGTTCCGCTCGCTCAAGGCGATGCGGTCGCGTTCGCTGTGCATCATCGCCCCGTGCAGGGGACACGCGGCACGTACCGCGTTAACCTGCGTCATGGCGTCAGCCGGATCAGGTCCGGCCAGCGCCACACCCTGGGTGTGATCTTTCACGATGCCAAATGAGTGCGGCGATTGACGGCTGATTTGTTCGACAGGGTTGCCGAGGCGCAGCCGTCACGCGAGGAGATCGCGGACGGTGCGGTGCTGCTGCGCGGCTTCGTCAAGCCGATCGAGAACGAGCTGATCGAAGCCGTGCGCGCCATCGTGGCGCAGTCGCCGTTCCGCCGCATGACCACGCCCGGCGGCTACCAGATGTCGGTGGCGATGACCAATTGCGGCGAGCGCGGCTGGATCGCCGACCACACCGGCTATCGCTACGATCCCATCGATCCGCGAACCGGCGCGCCATGGCCGGCGATGCCGCCGGTGCTCCGCGATCTCGCTCGCCGCGCCGCGGAGCAGGGCGGCTTCCAGAACTTTGCGCCCGATGCCTGCCTCGTCAACCGCTACGAGCCCGGAACGCGGCTGTCGCTACATCAGGACAAGGACGAGCTGGATTATTCGGCACCGATCGTCTCGGTCTCGCTCGGCCTGCCCGCCACCTTCCTGTTCGGCGGCATGGCGCGCGCCGACAAGCCGCGCCGCTTCCGGCTGGTCCATGGCGACGTCGTGGTCTGGGGCGGTCCGTCCAGGCTCGCCTATCACGGCGTGGCGCCGCTCGCCGACGGCGAGCACGCACTGCTCGGCCGGAAGCGGATCAATCTGACCTTCCGTAGGACGCGCTGATGACCTTCCTTCTCCCCTTGTGGGAGAAGGTGGATCGCTGACGCGAAGCGGGAGAGAGACGGATGAGGGGTATGTCTCCGCGGATAGAGACCCCTCATCCGCCTTCCCTTCGGGAAGGCACCTTCTCCCACAAGGGGAGAAGGAAGAGACCCGGAAGACGATGCTTCGATTACGGCTTCGGCGGGTGAATGAACGCCCACGGGCTGACTTCGGAGTCCCGCGTCACCTCGACCGAGATCAGATACGGTCCGTCATGGGCAAGCGCCTTCTCCATCGCCGCCTTGAACTGATCCGGCGAGGTCACGCGCGCGGCCGCCACGCCAAAGGACTCCGCGAGCTTGACGAAGTCCGGATTGACCAGATCGGCTGCCACCACGCGGCCGTCGAAACGTTCGCGCTGGTCGCGGCGGACATTGCCGTACGCGTTGTTGTTGAACACCAGCGTCACCACCCCGATATTGAATTGCACGGCGGTGGCGAGCTCCTGCACGCCGAACATGAAGCCGCCGTCGCCGGTGATCGCCACCACCGGCCTGTCGGGATTGGCGACCTTGGCGCCGAGCGCAGTCGGGAAGCCCGAGCCGAGCGTTCCCTGATAGCCTGAGGTGATGAAGGTGCGCGGCTCGTAGATCGGAAAGCCGTACCAGGAGGCAAAGCCGAACTGCGAGAGTTCGTCGGTGACAATCGCATTCGCTGGCAGCACCTCGCGCAGGATGTTCAGATACGCCATCTGCGGCTGGATGCGCTGGATCTCCGCCAGCGCGGTTGCACTGGCCTCGCGGATCGCGGCGCGGCGGCCGGCGGTCTTGCTGTAGCCCGCCTTGCTGACGGCGGCAGTGAGATCGGAGGTCGCGGTCTTGGCGTCGGCGACGATGGCGGTGTCGGCGATGAAGCGCCGCATCTCGACAGGATCGATGTCGATGCGGATGCTCTTCAGCCCGTCGGGACGATACGGCCAGCGTGACATGGTCGGCAGCTCCAGCCGCGAGCCGATGCCGATCATCAGATCCGTCTTCGGCCACAGCTTGTAGGCGGCGGCCATGGTGAGGCCAAGCTCGTGCGCATTGGAGACGATGCCGCGGCCGCTGCGGAAGGCGACCACAGGCGCATCGATCATCTCGGCGAGCTCGAGAATCTCCTCGCGTGCCTCGATCGCTCCGCTGCCGACGAAGATCATCGGCGCCTTGCTGCTCTTGATGAGTGCTGCGGCCTGCTTGATCATGTCAGGATCAGGCGGCGGCGCGGGCAGCGGCTCCAGCACCTGCGCGGCGGCCGTGTCGGCGCGCTGCGTAAAGATGTCCCAGGGCATCTCGACCGAGGCCGGACCGCGCCGCCCCGATGTCATCTCCTGGAACGCACGCGCCACGGTCGTCGGCGCATTGCCGGGATGCTCGATGCGGTCCGCCCACTTCACATAGGTGCGCAAGGTGGCGAGCTGGTCCGGCATCTCGTGCAGATGACCGCGGCCCTTGCCGAGAAACTGCGTCGGCACCTGGCCCGTCACGCACAGCACCGGCTCGTTGCAGCCGTAAGCGGTGAGCAGCGCCGCGCTGGCGTTGAGCACGCCGGGGCCGGGCACCACGCTGAACACGCCGGGTCTGCCGCTGGAGCGGGCATAGCCGAACGCCATGTAGCCGCAGGCCTGCTCGTGCCGCGCGCCGATCACCTTGAGCTGGGCCTGGTGGAAGGCGTCGAACAGGCCATAGACCTGCGCGCCGGGCAGGCCGAACACGGTGTCGACGCCATGGGCGACGAGCCCGCTTACGATCGCTTCGCCGCCGGTGAGGGTGGTCATTGCATCATTCCATTAGTGGTGTTGTTCAGGCTTCGTCGACGACGCCGTTGCGCAAGGATCCGATGCCCTCGGCCGCGACCTCGATGACATCGTCGGGCTTCAAATAGCGCGGCGGATCGAACCGAGCACCGGCGCCGGTCGGCGTGCCCGTGACGATGATGTCGCCGGGCACCAGCGTCGCGAAAGTCGAGATATAGCTGATGAGATAGCGGAACGGAAACATCAGCCGGCTGGTACGGTCGTCCTGCCGCAGCTCGCCGTTGACATGCGTGGTGAGGCGAATGTCAGCGATTTGCGCTTCCCTGGTGTAGGGCACGAGCCAAGGCCCGAGGCTGCCGCTGGAATCGAAGTTCTTGCCCTGCGTGACGTTGAATTTGGCGTGGCGCAGCCAGTCGCGCACCGAGCCTTCGTTGCAGAGCGTGAGGGCTGCGATGTGATCGAGCGCGGCGTCTTCCGCAATGTGCCGGCCGGGCTTGCCGATCACCAGCACGATCTCGCCCTCGTAATCGAGCTGCGCGGATGCGCGCGGGCGCACCAGCGGCGTGTCGTGGCCGACGAAGGAGCGGGGCGAGCGCATGAACATGCTCGGATATTTCGGCGCGTCCTGGCCGTCCTTGTACTCAGCATTGCGGTCGGGATAGTTGACGCCGATGCAGATGATCTTTTCCGGCGCAGGCACCGGCGGCAGCCAGATGACGTCACCAAGCGCGTGATCGGGCGTAAGGCTGGCGGCCGCTTCGGCAAGGCTCGCGAGCTTTCCTGCCGCAATCACCTCGCGCAGCGTCGGATAGTCCTTGGCGTGGCGCGGGGAGAGATCGACGATGCCGCCCTCCAGGACGGCGCCGTACCGGGTTGCACCCTTGACGGAATAGGTGGCGAGGCGAGGGAGCTTCATGGGTTAATCCGCCACCAGCACATCAGCCACGAACTTTGGCTCGCGCACGGCTTGGCCCGAGAACGACGAGCCTTGCTCGAACCAGGAGCGTGGCGCCGGCGCGCCCCACAGGGTCTGGCGGCGCGGATCGCGCAGCGACCAGCGCAGCGGCTCGTGGTCGTGATCCCCAGTGAAGTAATCGCTGGTGTAGAGCTCGAGGCGGTGTCCATCAGGATCGCGAACGTAGAGGAAGAACGCATTCGAGATGCCGTGGCGCCCCGGTCCGCGCTCGATATTCTTCACGAAACCTGCGGAAGCCATGACGTCGCAGAGATGGATGATGTTCATCGCCGTCGGCGTCCAGTAGGCGAAATGATGCAGCCGCGGGCCCTTGCCGTTGGTGATCGCGAAATCGTGGACGTTGCCCTTGCGATGCATCCAGGCCGCTGCGATACGACCGTTCGGTCCGTCCTCTTCGGCATATTCGGTGAGGCGGAAGCCCAGCCGCGCATAGAAGTCGACCGTATCCTGCACCTCGGCGGCGAAGACGTTGAAATGATCGAGCCGCTGCGGATGGCATCCCCTGTAGAGGTCGTAGCGGCGGAGCAGATGCGGCCTGCGGTCCATCGACGCATAGAGCTCGATCTGGAAGCCGAAGGGATCGGTGAATTGCAGCGTGCGGCCCTGGAACGGCTGGTCGCCGAAGGCGTAGCCAAGACCGTTCTCGGAAAGAAACTTTGCGGCCTTGTCGAGGTCGCCGTCATTGCCGACCTTGAAGCCGAGCCTGTTACAGGCGGGCACGGCTGCCTTGCGCAGCACCAGCGAGTGATGCTGATGCTCCTCGGCGGCGCGAAGGTAAACGCATTTGTCGTCGGCATCCTCGACATGCAGGCCGACGACGGTCTCGTAGAACGCCCGGCTCAGCTTCAGATCGGTCACGTCGAGCACGACGTGGCTGGAGCGGATGATGTTGAACGGCGGCTCGAAGATATGTTGCGGTACGGGCATTGCGTTTCCCCTCTCGGCCCTTGTCATTCCGGGGCGCGCGGAGCGCGAGCCCGGAATCCATTCTTCCACTAACTCTGCTGCGCGATGGATTCCGGGTTCGGCTCTTCGAGCCGCCCCGGAATGACAGTCAAATTCCCAGTTTCTGAATCTTGTGCGTGCCCCGCGCCAGCGAGACATGCTTGGTTTCCATGTAGAAGTCGAACGAATAGTCGCCACCGTCGCGGCCGATGCCGGAGGCCTTCATGCCGCCGAACGGGGTCGGCAGATGGCGGACGTTCTCCGAGTTCAACCAGATCATGCCGGCCTCCAGTGCGTCGGCGACGCGCAGGCTCCGGCCGACATCGTTGGTCCAGACATAGCCGGTGAGCCCATAGCGGATGTCGTTGGCGATCTCGATCGCGTCCGCTTCGTCCTTGAAGGGCAGCACGGTGAGGAAGGGGCCGAACACCTCTTCCTGCGCCACGCGCATCTTGCCGCTCGCGCCGGTCACTAGAGTCGGCTCGACATAATGTCCGCCGCCCGGACCGTCATAAGCCTTGCCGCCGACCGCGATCGTGGCGCCGTCCTGGCGCGCCACGTCGAAATAGGAGCAGACTTTTGCGAGGTGCCGCTCGTGGATCAGCGGCCCGATTTCGGTCGCGGGATCGAGGGGGTGGCCGACCCTCAGCGCCCACACGCGCGCGGTCAGCCGTTCGATGAACTTGTCCGCGATGCTTTGCTGGATCAGCAGGCGGCTCGATGACGTGCAGCGCTCGCCGTTGAGCGAGTAGATCATGAACACGACGGCATCGAGCGCGCGGTCGAGATCGGCGTCGTCGAACACGATTACGGGGTTCTTGCCGCCGAGCTCGAAATGCACGCGCTTCAAGGTCGGCGCGCCCTGAATCATGATCGCCGATCCCGTCGCGCTCTCGCCGACGAAGCCGATCGCCTTGATGGCAGGATGCTCGGTCAGCGCCTTGCCGGCCTCTTCGCCAAAGCCGTGCACGGTGTTGAAGACGCCATCGGGTACGCCGGCTTCCTTGACGAGCCTGGCCAGAATGGATGCCGTCACCGGCGACCACTCGGCCGGCTTGTGCACGACGGTGCAGCCCGCCGCCAGCGCGGGCGCAATCTTCCAGGTCGAGAGCATGAACGGCGTGTTCCACGGCGTAATCACGCCGACCGGGCCGATCGGCACGCGGGTGGAGATATTCCAGTGCTCGTCGCTCGGCGTGTTCTGGCCGTCGCGCGCCTCGGCGCATTTGTCGGCGAAGAACCGGAAGTTTTCCGCGGCGCGGATCGCGGCCTTGGCCATGAAGCGATAGGCCTGGCCGGTGTCGATGCATTCGAGCACGGCGATGTCTTCAGCATTGTCCTCGATCGCGTCTGCAACGCGATGCAGCAGCTTCTTCCGCGTGACGGGGCCCATGTCGCGCCATGATTTGAAGGCCAGCGCAGCAGCCGTTGCTGCGGCGTCGATGTCCTCGGCATTGCCGCGGGCGACGCTCGCGAGCGTTGCGCCATCGACCGGCGACTTTGTCTCAAAGGTCCGGCCCGAGATCGACGGGACAATCTTGCCGTCGATCATGTGGCCGATGCCGTCCGCCTGCAGCTTTTTAAGCAGGGGTGCTGCGCGGTCGCGGTTGGCCTGGAATACATCGGCTTTCGGCGTGGGCTTATCCATGGGCGGCCACCACTTTCAATGCGTCGTGGATGTTGTTGCGCTTCCAGCTGGTGTCCTTGTCGTTGATCTGCATGTCGAACGACAAGGCGAACTTGCTGGCGGCAAAAACGGGATCGAGGTGTTTCGAGAGCGCCTCAAAGACATGCTCGCCGGCCTTCTGCCGCGTGGCGAGATCGCGGCCTTCACCGATGCGCAGCACCATGTCGAGAAAGCCGTAATCGTGCCTGTTATCGGCGACCGCATAGTGCTCGCAGCGGATGGCACGAACGCGGATGCCGCCGAGCGGGAAGATGCCGGTTTCGACCGCCGCCTTGCGCACGATCTCGCAGACGGCGCCGATGTCGACACGGTGATCGAGATTGGCCGAATATTCGATCGTGAAATGCGGCATGGCTGTTTCACTCCCTGGGTCGTCTAACTGCCTTAGGCGAAGTAGCAGCTGACCGAGCCGTAGGCGCCATAATCGGCTTGAATTGTGTCGCCCTTACGGGTCTCGATCGGACGGATGAAGGAGCCGGCGAGCACGATTTGGCCGGGCTCGAGCGCGAGCCCAAGCGGCGCGATCTTGTTCGCAAGCCACGCAACTGCAGTCGCGGGGTGATTGAGCACGCCGGCGGCGAGGCCGGTTTCTTCGAGCTGGCCGTTCTTGAAGCAAAGCGCGCCGATCCAGCGCAAATCGGCGTCGAGCGGACGGATCGGCCGGCCGCCGAGCACGATGCCGGCATTCGCCGCGTTGTCGGCGATGGTATCGTAGATTTTTCGCGTGGCTTTCGTCTTGGGATCGACGCGCTCGATCCGCGTGTCCAGAATCTCCAGCGCCGGAACCACGAAGTCGGTGGCATTGAGCACGTCGAACATTGTGCAGTCGGGACCTTCGAGCCGCTTGCTCATGACGAAGGCGAGTTCGGCCTCGACGCGGGTTGCGATGAAGCGCTCGGTCGGGACCATGCCGCCATCGGCGAAGAACATGTCGTCGAGCAGCACGCCGGAATCCGGCTCGTCGATGGCAAGCGCGCTCTGCATCGCCTTCGAGGTCAGGCCGATCTTGTGGCCTTTGACGCGGCGTCCCTCGGCGATCTTGATGTCGACCCAGGCCTTCTGAATCGCGTAGGCATGGGCGATGGTGATGTCGGGGAAGTCCTGCGAGAGCTGCCGGATCTGCACGCGCGTCTTCTCCGCCTCGTGCAGACGGTTCGCGCAAGCTTGGATATCGTCTTTGGAAAGCGCCATCAGTGATCGACCAAAATCGTGGTGCCCGGAGATACTTAACATGTTAAGTGAATGCGTCAATCACAATTCGGGCTTGCTGCACTGCAAACGTTTTGCAGTCTGAAAGGGCGTCATGACGAAGAGACCGGCTGATTCCGCGAACGCAAGCGCGCCTGCCGCGCGGCAGGTGCCGATGCGCGATTTCTCGCGATCGTTGCCGATGTCGCTGCTGCGGGCACGCGAGGCGGTGATGCGGCAATTTCGCCCATCGCTGCGCGAGCACGGCCTGACCGAACAGCAATGGCGCATCCTGCGTGCGCTCGCGTCCATTGAGGCCGCCGAGGTCACGGAACTCGCGCGCACCGCGTTTCTCCTTGGGCCGAGCCTGTCACGCATCCTGCGCGATCTCGAGGCGCGCAACCTGATCGAGCGCAAGACCGCGAAGGCCGACCAGCGCCGCAGCATGGTCTCGATCTCCAGGGACGGCGTGAAGCTGATGGCCTCCGTGGCGCCGTCCTCGGAAGCGATCTATGCCGAGATCACGCAGCGCTTCGGCGCGCGCAAGCTCGCGGAGTTGCAGGAGATGCTGGGCGAGCTCGAGCGCAGTCTTGCCGCACCTGGCGCCGCGGACGAGACAACAGCCGAGGAGTGAGACCAGATATGCGTGCCCGCGCAGCGAGAACAATGGACATCCGCGCGTTTTTTCGCTCAAAGTGCCGCGAGACGTACAAAGGCGAGGCGATCCGGAGCGTCAGAATAAAGAAGTTCCGGATTGCTTCGCTTGAGCCTCGGCGAACAGGTCGCCGGCACGACGGCGAGCGAGAACAACTGAGAAGGAAGGCAACGTGGCGAACAAGGTCAAGGAAATCTGGAAGTCGGGCAAGGCCGTGGTCAATGCGTGGCTGGCTATTCCCTCCGGCTTCTCCGCTGAGATGATCGCGCAATGCGGCTTCGACAGCGTCACCGTCGACATCCAGCACGGCGTGCAGGATTATCAGTCGATGGTGCAGTGCTTCCAGGCCATGGACAAGCATCCGGTCACCCCGATGGTCCGCGTGCCCTGGAACGAGCCCGGCATCATCGGCAAGGTGCTCGACGGCGGCGCCTATGGCGTGATCTGCCCGATGGTCAACACGGCGCAGGAGGCCAGGAACCTCGTGTCCTATTCGAAATATCCGCCGAAGGGCGTCCGCTCGAACGGCCCGATCCGCGCTGGCATGTACGGCACCGCAGGCTCCTACCAGAAGACGGCCAATGACGACATCGTGCTGCTGCCGATGATGGAGACCAAGACCGCGGTTGAGAACATGGAAGCGATCTTCGACGTCGAAGGCATCGACGGCGTCTATATCGGCCCGTCCGACCTCGGCTTCTCCTACGGCCTCGAACCGAAGCTCGACCGCTCCGAGCCCGAGATCCTCGCGATCTACGACAAGATCATCAAGGAGTGCGCCAAGCGCGGCCTCAACGCGGGCATCCATTGCAGCGGCGCCGAGGGTGCTGCGCGCGCCATCAACATGGGCTTCAGGCTGGTGACCCTCTCGAACGAGGTCGGCCTGATGACGACCTTTGCCAAGATGCAGGTGAATGCGACCCGCAAGGATTCCGGCGGCAAGGCTTGATGACTCTCTGTGTCCCGGACGCGGTGCGGCACGCAGTGCCGCTCCGCAGAGCCGGGACCCAGAAGCTAGTGAAGTGCAATGACGTAATAACTGGGCCCCGGCTTAGCAGCGCACCGCTTTCGCGCTGCGCAGCATCCGGGGCACGATAGTTTCGATACAGGAGATACCCATGACCATCAGCCCCGTCATCCGCCTGCATCCCGCTGATGGCGTGCTGATCGCGCGCGCGAGCCTGCCGCCGGGGACACTGGTGGCTGACGGCGTGACCACGGTCGAGCGCATTCCCTCCGGCCACAAGGTCGCGATCAAGCCGATCGCAGTGGGCGAGCCTGTCATCCGCTACGGTCAGATCATCGGCTTTGCGACCATTCCGATCGCGCCGGGCCAGCATGTGCACGTGCAGAACATCGGCATGGGCGATTTCGCCAAGGACTACGCCTATTGCGCCGACGTCAAGCCGACGCCGAATTTCGACCTGCCGGCGACCTTCGAGGGCATCCGCCGCCCGGACGGCCGCGTCGCCACGCGCAACTATATCGGCATCCTCACCTCGGTGAATTGCAGCGCGCATGTCGCGGGTCTCGTTGCCGACGTCTTCAAGAAGAATCCCTTCACCGGCGACAATCCGCTGGCCGATTTCCCCAATGTCGACGGCGTCGTCGCGCTGACGCACAAGACCGGCTGCGGCATGACGCAGAACGAGCCGCTGGCGCTGCTCCGCCGCACGCTCGGCGGCTATGCGCGGCACGTTAATTTCTCCCACGTCATCGTGCTTGGCCTCGGTTGCGAGGTGAACCAGATCGGTGGGCTCATGGAAGAGCAGAAGCTCGCCGGCCGCCTGCGCGCGATGGACATCCAGGAGGTCGGCGGCACCCGCAAGACGGTGGAGGCCGGCATCGCCTTCGTGCGCGAGGCTCTTGCGGATTCCAATAAGGTCAAGCGCGAGTCCGTGCCGGTGAGTGAATTGACCGTGGCGCTGCAATGCGGCGGCTCGGACGGCTATTCCGGCGTATCGGCCAATCCGGCGCTGGGTGCGGCGAGCGACCTCATCGTCCGTCACGGCGGCACCGTGATCCTGTCGGAGACGCCGGAGACCTACGGCGCCGAGCATCTGCTCACGCGCCGCGCGGTCAGCCGCGAGGTCGGCGAGAAGCTGGTCGATCTGATGCGCTGGTGGGACGAATACACCGAGCGCGAAGGCGCCGAGATGAACGCCAATCCAAGCCCCGGCAACAAGGCCGGCGGCCTCACCACGATTCTGGAAAAGTCGCTCGGCGCGATGGCGAAGGCCGGGACCACCAATCTGGTCGACGTGCTGCGCTACGCCGAGCCGGTGACCAAGCGCGGCTTCGTGTTCATGGACACGCCCGGCTACGATCCGGTCGCCGCCACCGGCCAGGTCGCCGGCGGCGCCAACCTCGTCTGCTTCACCACCGGCCGCGGCAGCGTGTTCGGCTGCAAGCCCGCGCCCTCGATCAAGCTCGCCACCAACACGCCCATGTACAAGCGCATGGAAGAGGACATGGACGTCAATTGTGGCACCATCCTCGAAGGCGAGGAGAGCGTGCAGGAGTGCGGTCAGCGTATCTTCGATCTCATCCTCAAGACCGCATCCGGCCAGCCGACCAAGAGCGAAAGCTTTGATTTCGGCGGCGCCGAGTTCGCGCCCTGGGTGCTGGGCGCGACGATGTGAGATCTGCTGCCGTCATTCCGGGGCGATGCGAAGCATCGAACCCGGAATCTCGAGATTCCGGGTCTGGTCCTTCGGACCATCCCGGAATGACGGCATGTAAAATCTACCGCTTCTGCAATGGGCACGGTCTGCCCGTTGTTAATGCTTGATCGAGGTCACCAGCGGTGTTCTGCTCAAAAAAGCTGCTGGAGCACCGCACCCCGTGTCGATCTACGTCGCATTACACCACGTCACGCACTACAAATACGACCGCCCGATCGATCTGGGACCGCAGACCATCCGTCTGCGGCCGGCGCCGCACACGCGCACGCCGATCCTGAGCTATTCGCTCAAGGTCACGCCGGCCAATCACTTCGTGAACTGGCAGCAGGATCCGCTAGGTAACTGGATCGCGCGTTACGTCTTCCCGGAGAAAACGACCGAGCTGAAGATCGAAGTCGATTTCACGGCACAGATGACCACGGTCAATCCGTTCGACTTCTTCGTCGAACCTTACGCCGACAGCTTTCCGTTCGAATACCCGAAAGACCTCAAGGCCGAGCTGGCGCCGTATCTCGAGATCATCAAGCCCGATCCCGCATTCGCAAAATATCTCGCCTCGATCCCGCGCGAGGCCCCGAATACCGTCAATTTCCTGGTCGATCTGAACAGGGAGCTGCAACAGAAGATCAACTACGTCATTCGCATGGAGCCCGGCGTGCAGACGCCGGAGGAGACGCTCACATCGTGCGCCGGCTCCTGCCGCGACTCCGCCTGGCTGTTGATCCAGACCTTCCGCCATCTTGGCCTCGCCGCGCGCTTCGTGTCCGGCTATCTCATCCAGATCCGCCCCGACATCGATCCGATCGAGGGGCCGCCGGAGGTGGAGAACGACTTCACCGATCTGCACGCCTGGGCCGAGGTCTATCTGCCGGGCGCGGGCTGGATCGGGTTTGATGGGACCTCGGGCATGCTCGCGGGCGAGGGGCACATCCCAGTTGCCGCCACGCCGCATTATCGTTCGGCCGCGCCGATCTCCGGTGGCGCGGGCTTTGCCGAGGTCGAATTCGCCTTCGACATGAGCGTCCGCCGCATCCGCGAGGCGCCGCGCATCACGAAGCCGTTCTCCGACGAATCCTGGACGCGGCTCAACGATCTCGGCGAGCAGGTCGACGGCGATCTCGCTGCGCAGGACGTGCGGCTCACCATGGGCGGCGAGCCGACCTTCGTCTCGGTCGACGATCTCGAAGCGGCGGAGTGGAATACGGAAGCGGTCGGCCCGACCAAGCGCGCGCTCGGCGACGATCTGATCCGCCGTCTGCGCAATCGATTCGCGCCGGGCGGCCTGCTGCATTACGGCCAGGGCAAATGGTATCCCGGCGAAAGCCTGCCGCGCTGGGCCTTTGGCCTGTACTGGCGCAAGGACGGCGTGCCGATCTGGAAGAATGGCGACCTCATCGCCAGGATCGAGAAGCCCAAGCTCGCCGTGACCGAGGACGCCGAAGACTTCATGGAGGGCACGGCGGCACGGCTCGGGCTCGATCCCGGCTATGTCATTCCGGCCTATGAGGACACCGTCTACTGGCTTCAGAAGGAGGCCGATCTTCCCGTCAACGTCGATCCGTCCGACTCCAAATTGTCCAATCCGGAGGAACGCGCGCGCATGGCGCGGGTGTTCGATGAGGGCCTCCGCAAGCCACGCGGTTTCGTGCTGCCGGTGCAGCGCTGGAACGCGCCGCCACGCTGGCGCAGCGAGCGCTGGCAGCTCCGGCGCAATCATCTGTTCCTGATGCCGGGCGATTCGCCGCTCGGCCTGCGCCTGCCGATCGGTTCGCTCGGCTACGTCCCGCCCAGTGAATATCCCTACATCGTCGAGCAGGACCCGCTGGAGGCGCGCGGCAAGCTGCCGGTGTTCACACTCCCGGAGCGCCCGACAGCGTCGCCGCGGGTCGCGCCCGAGAAGCTCAATACGTCCGTCCCCGTCCGCACGGCACTGTCGATCGAGGTCCGCGACGGCGTGATCTGCGCCTTCATGCCGCCGGTCGAGCGTATCGAGGATTATCTCGAGATGATCGCGGCGGTCGAAGCCACCGCCGAGGAGATGCAGCTCCAGGTCCATGTCGAGGGCTATGCGCCGCCGTTCGATCCGCGCATCGAGGTCATCAAGGTGACGCCTGACCCCGGCGTCATCGAGGTCAACGTTCAGCCCGCAAAGAACTGGCGCGAGGCGGTCGACATCACCGTCGGGCTCTATGAGGATGCCGGCAAGATACGCCTCGGCGCCAACCGCTTCCTGGTCGATGGCCGCCACACCGGCACCGGCGGCGGCAACCACGTCGTGGTCGGCGGCTCCAGCCCGCAGGATTCGCCGTTCCTGCGCCGCCCCGATCTTTTGAAGAGCCTGGTGCTGTACTGGCAGCGGCATCCGTCGCTGTCCTATTTCTTCTCCGGCCTGTTCATCGGCCCGACCAGCCAGGCGCCGCGCATCGACGAGGCCCGTCACGACAGCATCTACGAGCTCGAGATCGCACTCTCGCACGTGCCGCCGCCGGGCTATCAGACGCCGCTGTGGCTGGTTGACCGGCTGTTCCGGCATCTGCTGGTCGACATCACCGGCAACACCCACCGCGCCGAGATCTGCATCGACAAGCTCTATTCGCCGGATAGCCCCACCGGCCGGCTCGGCCTGGTCGAATTCCGCGCGCTCGAAATGCCGCCGGATCCGCGGATGTCGCTGGCGCAGCAGCTCCTGATCCGGGCGCTGATCGCAAAATTCTGGCGCGAGCCGCAACAAGGCAAGTTCGTGCGCTGGGGCACCGCGCTGCATGACCGCTTCATGCTGCCGCATTTCATCTGGGAAGATTTTCAGGACGTGCTCTCCGAGCTCAAGAGCTCGGGCTATCCGTTCGAGCCGGAATGGTATCTGGCCCAGCTCGAATTCCGCTTCCCCGCCTTCGGCCGCATCCATCATGGCGGCGTGACGCTGGAGCTGCGCCAGGCATTGGAGCCTTGGCACGTGCTGGGCGAGGAGGGCTCGGCCGGCGGCACGGTGCGCTATGTCGACTCGTCCGTCGAACGGCTCCAGGTCAAGGCCGACGGCTTCGTCGAGGGCCGCCATGTCGTGACCTGCAACGGCCGCCGCCTGCCGATGACGTCGACCGGACGCTCGGGGGAGGCCGTGGCGGGTGTCCGCTTCAAGGCCTGGCAGCCGGCCTCCGGCCTGCACCCGACCATTCCGGTCCATGCGCCGCTGACGTTTGACCTGATCGATACCTGGAACGGCCGCTCGCTCGGCGGCTGCGTCTATCACGTCGCCCATCCCGGCGGCCGCAGCTACGACACCAAGCCGGTCAACACCTACGAGGCCGAGGCGCGGCGGCTGGCGCGCTTCCAGGACCACGGCCATACGCCGGGCCCCATGCAGCCCCCGCCCGAGGAACGCACAAATGAATTCCCGCTGACCCTCGACTTGCGGACACCGCTCCTGCAATGAGTATGATGGTGGGGCAGGGAGAGGCGCATGGGCGAGGGCGCAGCCGAACAGGACAAGGCGGGTAAGGCGCAAGGTCAGCGAGAAGGTCAGCGCCGCCTCGCGCAATGGGTCCGCGACTATCGCCGCCTGCCCGGCATCCCCGACGAGTTTCTGGGGCCCGACGGCGCCCCGCGCGCGGTCTGGAGCCGCTTCTTCGATGCCTTCGGCACGCTGGCGCCCGACGAGGTCGAGCGGCGCTTCGGCATGGCCGACCGCCATCTCCGCGAGGCCGGCGTCACCTACCGCGCGCCCGGCGACAGCGCCGACCGGCCGTGGTCGCTCAGCCATCTGCCGCTGCTGATCGACGAGGCCGACTGGAAGCAGCTCTCCGCCGGCATCACCCAGCGCGCCGAGCTTTTGGAGCTCGTGCTGCGCGACATCTATGGCGAAGGCCGGCTGGTCGCGGAAGGTGCGCTGCCGGCCGGCGCGATTGCCGGCAGTCCCGAATACCTCCGTCCCGTCTGCGGCGTGCCGCCGCCGGGCGGGCGCTACCTCTCGCTCTATGCTGCCGATGTCGGCCGTGGGCCCGACGGCCGCTGGTGGGTGCTGGGCGACCGCACGCAGGCGCCGTCAGGCGCGGGCTATGCGCTGGAGAACCGCCTGGTACTGTCGCGCGCCTTCTCCGATCTCTACAAGTCGATGAATGTGCCGCGCGTCGCGCCGTTCTTCGAGGCGTTTCGCGATAGCCTTCGCGCGCGTGCCGATCGCGACGAGCCGCGGATCGGCGTGCTCTCGCCCGGCAGTTTCAGCGAAACCTATTTCGAGCACGCAACGCTGGCGCGCTATCTCGGCTTCCTCCTGGTCGAGGGCGACGATCTCGCCGTCAGCGACAATCGCATCCACATTCGCACCGTCGCGGGGCTGAAGCGGCTCGACGTATTGCTCCGCCGTGTCGATTCCAACTCGCTCGATCCGCTCGAGCTCGATGCCTCCTCGCATCTCGGCGTGCCCGGCCTGATCGATGTGCTGCGCAAGGACGGCATCGTCGTTGCCAACATGCCGGGCTCCGGTGTGCTGGAGGCGAGGGCGCTGCTCGGCTTCCTGCCGGCCTTGAGCCGTCGCCTGCTCGGCGAAGAGCTGAAGATGCCGCACATCGCGACCTGGTGGTGCGGCCAGCGATCGGCGCGCGACGAGGTGCTGTCGCGGCTCGACGAGGTCGCGATCGAAGGTGCCTACCGCCGCGGCGTGCCCGGCTTCGACAGCAACGGCCCGGTGCTGGCGAGCGGGCTCGATGCCGCCGGCCGTCAGCGGCTGGTCGATGCCATCAGCGCCCGCGGCATGGATTATGTCGGCCAGGAGGTGGTGCGCTTGTCCACCATGCCGGTGTGGGAGCAGGGGCAGATCATGCCGCGCCCCTTCGTGCTGCGCGTGTTTGCGGCCGCGACGCCGGACGGCTGGGCCATAATGCCCGGCGGGTTCTGCCGGATCGCCGAGCAGGCGGATGCGCGCGCGGTGTCGATGGGGGACGGCGCGCGTGCCGCCGACGTCTGGGTGGTCTCGGACAAGAAGGTCTCGACCGCATCGCTGCTGCCGGCGACCGACAAGGTCCGCATTCGCCGCATCGCCGGTGTGCTGCCGAGCCGCGCCGCCGACAATCTGTTCTGGCTTGGCCGCTATCTCGAACGCGCGGAAGCGACGCTGCGGCTGGTGCGCGCGCTGGGCTCGCCAAGCGGGCCCAACAAGGGCACTGCGGCCTCGCTGCAATCGTCCGAACGGATTCAGCGCCTGCTGGTGACCTGGGGCGCGATCTCGCCGACCTCGCGCACGGCGCCGGGGCGCATCGTCGCCGAAGCCCTGCAGAGCGAGGCGCGTTTCGGCTCGGCGCTGTCTCTGGTGCGCTCGGCGCAGCGCACCGCAACCTCCTTGCGCGAGCGGCTATCGCCCGATGCCTGGCAGGTCATTACCGAGATGGCCGATCGGCTCTCCTACGAGGTCGAGGACGACGACAGCGTGCTGAGCGCGGCCGAGCTGACCCTGCAGGAGCTTGCGAGCTTTGCGGGCCTTGCGCAGGAGAACATGAACCGCGCGGCCGGCTGGCGCTTCCTCGATATCGGCCGCCGCACCGAGCGCGCCATCAACACCGCGCGTTTTGCCCGGCAGTTTGCCTATGACGAGGCCGGCGACGAGGACCTCGACATCCTGCTGACGCTGGTGGATTCCCAGATCACCTATCGCTCGCGCTATCTGCTGGCGCCGATCCTGGCGCCGGTGCGCGACCTCGCCGTGCTCGACCCCTACAATCCGCGGTCGGTGGCGTTCCAGGTGACGACGCTGAACGAGCATATTGAGGCACTGCCGAGCCTGAAGGAGCACGGCCTGATCGAGCAGCCGCAGCGGCTTGCGGTGGCGGTGCAGTCCATGCTGGCGACCGCCGAAGCCGAGAAGCTCGAGGTCAAGACTTTGTTCGCGCTGGAGCAGGATCTGCTCAGCCTCGCCGAAGCGATCGGGTTGCATTATTTCCCGCACGGCACCAATGCGAGCCGGCCGGAAAAGCTGACGGGGCTGGCGTGATCTACGACATCCGGCACGTCACGACTTACGAGTACGAGAGCCCGGTCAGCTTCGCCCGCTGCACGCTGCGGCTTGAGCCGAGGGACGGCAACGGCCAGGAGCTGATCTCGCACAAGATCGAGATCCGTCCGCGTCCGTCCGAGCGCCACGTCCGCCGCGACTTCTTCGGCACGCTGACCGAGAGCATCGTGATCGAGGCCGCGCATCGCAATTTACGCATCGACTCGCGCTCGCGCGTCTCCGTCGCGCGGAAGCCGCCGGCGCGCGATGCCGCGAGCCCATCCTGGGAGAGCATCCGCGACCTCGCGTTTGAAGCGACAAGCCTCGGGCCGTCCTCGCCGGTCGGTTATGTCTTTGCGAGCCCGCTGGTGCCGGTGCTGCGTCCCGTCAGTGCCTATGCTGCCGAGAGCTTCGTGCCTGAAAAGGGCATCCTCGCCGGCGCGGTCGATCTCATGCATCGCATCCGCACCGGGTTTCGCTACGACCCCAAGGCGACGGCGATCTCGACGCCGCTCGACGAGGTCTTCGACAAGCGCCACGGCGTCTGCCAGGATTTTGCCCATGTGATGATCGCGGGGCTGCGCGGGCTCGGCCTGCCTGCCGCCTATGTCAGCGGCTACTTACGCACCATTCCGCCGGCAGGACAGCCGCGCTTGCAGGGAGCGGATGCCACGCACGCCTGGGTGTCGCTGTGGTGCGGCGCGGAGCTCGGCTGGGTCGATTTCGATCCGACCAACGATCTCCTGGTCGCCAATGACCACATCGTGCTGGCGGTCGGTCGCGACTTCTCCGATGTGTCCCCCGTGGACGGCATCATCGTCGGCTCCCCGAAGCAGAAGCTCGGCGTCGCCGTGGACGTGCAGCTCGTGGACTGATTGCGGTTTTGCCCGTCCGGCGACGCCCGCCAGGGATGTGTCGAGCATTCACCGCAACCGCGATATCGCGGAGCACAACTGCAACATATTTCCGTGTTTTCACTCCCGGGTTTGGCCAGTCGCCCCAGATTGGGCTATGCTGAGCCTGCGTCGAGGGCGAGTATGAGGCGTCAGGAGGCTAGCGTGGGACACCACCGACGGACGGGGCTGCATCCATGATGACGTTACCGCGACTGGCAGCTGAATCCCTGGAGAAGCTGCTGGGCACGTTCATGCGGCGTCGGTATGACGAGAGCGCTGCGAGTATAGTCGAGAGCGCAACCCGCACGGCGATGGAATGCATCGGCAACAGCGATGCACTTTACCATAACATCGAGCATACGATGCTGGTGACGCTGGCGGGCCATTCCATCCTCAGCGGCCGAAGCCTCCATACCCACCTGACGGCCGAGGACTACGTTCACGTCCTGATCGCCTGCCTCGCCCACGATATCGGCTATGTGCGCGGCCTGTTCGAGGAGGATGACATCGACGGCTTCGTGATCGATGCTGCCGACACCAAGATCTCGTTGCCGCGCGGTGCGTCGGACGCCAGCTTGATGACGTATCACGTCGACCGCTCGAAGCTCTATGTGACGCGGCGGTTGCGGCACATTCCGGGGCTTGATCCTGAACGCATCGCCCGCGCCATCGAGGGGACGCGCTTCCCGGCCCGCGAGGGCCAGGAATACGACGACGAGGCGTCGATCCTGCGCGCCGCCGACTTCATCGGGCAGCTCGGCGATCCCAACTATCTGCGCAAGGCCAATGCACTCTATTACGAGTTCGAGGAGGTCGGCATGAACCGCCAACTCGGCTACGACTCGCCCGCCGACATCGTGAACCGCTATCCGCAATTCTATTGGAACAGCGTCGCGCCGCACATCCAGACCGAGATCGGCTATCTCAACAAGACCGAGATCGGCCGGCAGTGGATCGCCAATCTCTACAGCAACGTGTTCCGGGCCGAACGCGAGATATCGCTATCCGGACCGCAGAAGTAGGGCTCTTGTAGCCCGCATGGAGCGAAGCGGAAAGCGCCGCCGCCGGCGCTTCTGAATCCTGAGCGGCCAAAGCCTGATTTTCGCGATCGCAGGAACTTTTCGCTGTCGCCGTCGTCCAATCCTGAGCTGCGCGTTGAGGTGCCAGGGAGATGACCATGACCGAGGACAAGAAGCCGGGCGGACCCGACCTGACCAGGGGCGTGTCGTTGCGCGAGTTCAAGGATGGTAAGCTGCTCGGGCATGTCGGCGAGGAGGACGTCCTGCTGGTGCACGCCGCCGGCGATGTGTTTGCAATCGAGCCCGAATGCGGCCATTGGCATGGTCCGCTGGCCGAAGGGCTGGTGGTCGGCGACACTATCCGCTGTCCCTGGCATCACGCCTGCTTCTCACTTCGCACCGGCGAGGCGACGCGTGCGCCGGCACTCAATACGCTGACAGTGTGGGAGGTGACGCGCGATCAGGACAGGATCATGGTCCAGCGCAAGCGCGACATGCCGAAGCCTTCGGCGTCCCACCGCACCGCGCCAACTCCGGAAAAATTCGTTATCGTCGGCGGCGGCGGGGCCGGTTTTGCGGCGGCCGAGATGCTCCGGCGCGAGGGTTTTGCCGGCAGCATCACGATGCTCAGCAGTGACGGCGCGATGCCGGCCGACCGGCCGAACCTGTCCAAGGACTATCTCGCCGGCAATGCGCCGGAAGAATATCTGCCGTTGCGCCCCGAGGACTACTATGGGGATGCCAGCATCGATCTCCGGCTCAACACCAACGTCTCGGCGATCGATCCGAAGACGCGCAGCGTGACGCTCGGCAATGGCGACAAGCTGCCGTTCGACCGCCTGCTGCTCGCGACCGGCGCGGAGCCGGTCAAGCTCCAGATCCCGGGCGCCGATCAGCCGCATGTCCACACCTTGCGCTCCGTGGCCGACAGCCGTGCCGTCATCAAGGCGGCGGGCAGCGCGAAGCGCGTGCTCGTGATCGGCGCGAGCTTCATCGGCCTCGAGGTCGCGGCGTCGCTTCGTGCGCGCAAGCTCGAGGTCCATGTGGTCGCGCCGGAGGAGCGGCCGATGCAGAAGGTGCTCGGTCCCGAGATGGGCGACTTCATCCGCAAGATTCACGAGGAGAACGGCGGAAGCTTCCACCTCAAGGACACCGTGGAGAAAATCGACGGTACCCGCGCCACGCTGAAGAGCGGCGCCGTGATCGAGGCCGACCTCGTCGTGGTCGGCATCGGCGTCAAGCCGCGCCTTGCGCTGGCAGAGCACGCAGGGCTCGCAGCCGATCGGGGCGTCAGCGTGAGCGAATATCTGGAGACCAGCGTCGCCGGAATCTTCGCCGCCGGCGATATCGCGCGCTGGCCCGATCCGCATTCGCGGCAAACCATCCGCGTCGAGCACTGGGTGGTGGCGGAGCGGCAGGGCCAGACCGCGGCGCGCAACATGATGGGCAAGCGCGAGCGCTTCGACGCCGTGCCGTTCTTCTGGAGCCAGCATTTTGACGTCGTCATCAATTATCTGGGCCACGCCGACAGCTACGACCACATTGAGATCGACGGCAGCATCTCCAAACGGGATTGCATGCTGCGATATATCAAGGCCGGCCGCGTGCTGGCCGTCGCCTCGATCAACCGCGATCTCGACAATCTCAAGGCCGAGCTCGAGATGGAGCGGGCGCGCGGGTGAGGCGCCGCATTTGAGGTTGATTTACCTCAATGTTGGCTCCCGCAGGGGCCGCTCGGCTGGCTGTCGTCCCGGCGCGATCGGTGCTATCCTGCGCTGTGCGCTGGGGCTTCACATGCAGGAGTGGCCGTCATGACAAGCGCTTCGGATACCTCTCCCAACCTCGGCCTGGGCTCGGGCATTGCCGCGCTGCACGCCAAATGGGGCTGGATCGTCGCCCTCGGTGTCGTCTATCTCGTCACAGGCTTCGTCGCGCTCGGCAGCATGGTGATGGCGACGGTCGCAAGCGTGATCGTGGTCGGCGCCATGATGGTCGTCGCAGGGTTCACCGAGGTGATCGGCGCCTTCCAGATGAAGAGCTGGGGCAAGTTCGTGCTCTGGGCCTTGCTCGGCGCGCTCTATATCATCGCGGGCTTCCTGACTTTCGAGAACCCGTTGTTTGCAGCAGCGCTGCTGACCCTGTTCCTCGGCGCCTCGCTATTGGCCTCGGGCGCGGTGCGGCTGTTTCTCGCCTTCAGCATGAAGCGCGAAAGCCCGTGGGTCTGGGTGGCGCTGTCGGCCATCATCACGCTGCTGCTCGGGCTGTTGATCCTGGCACGCTGGCCGGTCAACAGCGTCTATATCCTCGGCCTGTTCCTCGGCATCGATCTGATCATGGCCGGTGCCGGCTGGATCAGTCTGGGCCTCAGCCTGCGGCGGCGTCACTAGCTCGTCAGCAACTCGACGCGAGAACACCATGGCGCAGGCCTCCAGCCTGAAGAGCGCGGCGCTGTCGCTGCTCTTGCGCGGCATCACGCTCAACACCACGCCGCAGGATTTCCGCCCGATCAAGGACGGCTATATGCTCCAGTTCGACCGCAACGACTGGATCGTGGCGAGCGAGCTGCTGCGCGGGACATCAGGGGTGGAATCGTAGGGTGGGCAAAGGCGCGCGCTCTTCGCGCGCCGTGCCCACCATTCTATCCGCGCGCCGTGCTGGCATGGTGGGCACGCTTCGCTTTGCCCACCCTACGATACTTCGCGGGAGGTGAGGGGCGGCGTGGGTGAAGGACTCTCTCCTCTCGCTCGGAATCGTAGGGTGGGCAAAGGCGCGCGCTCTTCGCGCCGTGCTGCTTACCTACCCCACGGCCCGAACCTAAAATTCACGCCCGCCATGACGGTATCGATCCGGCGGCTAACGCGAATAGGCTCGATGAAACCAAACGCATCTTGCGTGTTCAGCGTCTGCGTACCGAAATCCATGTGATTGTATTCCACGAATACCGACCAGTTCGGCGCAAAGAGATATTCGAGACCGCCTCCGATGTCCCAACCTGACCGTGTCTCCGCACCCGAGTTATTTGAGACACCCATTCCGGTGATCGTGTAGTCAAGTTTTGCATGGGTCCAAGCAGCGCCGCCCTTGACATAGATGAGGGCCTGCGGGAGCACGGCATAGCCGACGCGCAAGGTCGCAGTCGTAATCCAGGACGTCTTTGCGCTGAGGTCGAAAACGTTCGGGAATTGGGGATCGGCGGCTCCAGGCACCACATGGTTGCTGCCGCGAAGGTCAGCAGCTTCAAACATGCCTTGGGCGCCGATCACCCATGATCCAACCTGGTAATCGCAACCCACCTGACCGCCGCCGAGCACGCCGGAATTGCGCTCTGACCCTAAGTCGAAGTTTGGCAGCCGATGGGGATTGACGTTGGTATAGTCTTGGCGGTCCCAGCCTCCGCCGACATTTCCGCCGATGTAGCAGCCACTCCAAACGGAAATTGGAGCCGGCGCCATCGGTGCCTTGGTGTAAGCCCGCGTGCCAAGATCGGCGCTCTGGGCCGCCGTGGCGGATACCGCGAGTGCAACCAGCGCAATACCGCTGAAATTCCGAATAGACATGCAGCCTCCATTCATCAAAAACGGCTCGAAGTAAAAATCCAGCTATTGGATATACCAGCGCCCACCGAGCGCGCGTCTTTTCATCTTCCCATCAGGAGACGTATTTGAAACTCTGTTGCTGCGTTGTTACACGGCCCGGGGCGTCACTCAGCGGACTTTTCGGACATCTGTCGAGCCGACGACATATGGGCTGCGCTTGGCCCCAAGCCTAACGGCCCATGGTGCGTTGTCCTGTCGGCTAATCGCAACAAACCGGAAATCCGCATCGTGATGTCCATGATAACCCTCCGCGAGATAACCGCTGCAACCGTGCGGGTGATTTGCGCCTTGGAAACGAGCGAGGAGCAGAAGCGCTTTGTCGCCCCCAACGCACTCTCAATAGCGCAAGCATATTTCGAGCCGCGAGCCATCTTCAGGGCAGTCTACGCAGACGAAGTGCCGGTTGGCTTCGTGATGTGGAAGCCAGCCGATGAGACGGAAGTTGCCTATCTTTGGCGGTTGATGATCGACCATAACCACCAAAAGATGGGCTACGCAAAACAGGCGATTACGCAGCTGATCAATCTTCTCCGCGATGCCAGCTACCGACGAATGCAGACGAGCGTCGTGCTCGGCGATGGCGGTCCGCTAGACTTCTATCGTTCGATCGGATTCGTTGAGACTGATGCGATGCTCGCAAACGGAGAGCGGGTTCTAACGCGCAGCTTGTAGAATTCCGTACGAGTCCGCAGCCGCTTCATCCGCATCGGCGACGGTCCGGACCACCTCGCCGCAATCGGCAAGGAGCTGATCAAAGCGCGGCGGGGTGATATGCAGATGTCCCGAAGTTCCGCGCCATTGCCGTTCTCACGGGCGTTGCGCGATGAGCCCTCACCGCTGAGCACGTAAGACTCCGGGGATCAAGACTCATCGCTCCAGGTGTCATGTTGCTGACTCATTCCCTGTCTTAGACAGCGATAACGAAAGTCGATGCGGAACCGCTCAGGTTCTCGCAACGGTTCCGCAAGCCAGGGGTGGCACGAATCCGCAAGAGACTGGCGCAAGTCGAAAAACGCTGACGCGTTCGCTTGGCCATGTTCCGCGGCATCGGGAACCGCACGAAAAATCAAAGGAGATATAATGGTGTTCCGCTCGAGCGCCGCAATTTGCGGCGCCCTGGTTGCGCTTGCCGTTTCTGTGACCGTTGCCCGCAGTGAAACAAGTGGGGTTCATTCAAGCACCGTCGTCGATGCCGCCCGTGGAAATGTGATCGTTGGCGCAGCATCGACATATAATCCGTTCAAGCCTGGCAAGGAGGAGGGTGGCCCGAGAACGGCCTCCGGCGAGCGTTATGATCCCTCAGTCTGGACAGCCGCCATCAAGACGGGCTTGCGTCAGAAATTTGGCGGGGTTCAGTTCGGCGCAAGACCGAAATTTGCACTCGTCGAGGCCGTCGGCAAGAAGGTCATCGTCAAGATCAATGACGTGGGGCCGCTCAGGCCCGGCCGCATCATCGATCTCAACGAGCGGACGATGCGCCATTTCGACCCGAGCATGGAGCTTGGAGTCCTTCCTCACGTCACAGTCAGGCCGCTGTCCGGCGACGATTGGACTCCTGGGCCGGTCGGCTGAACGTTGTAGCCGAAGGAGACGCAGCACAACGGGTTGGAATCATGCCGCCGTGGGCTTTGCTTTCTTTGAGACCGTTGCTCTGCGTCGCCCATTGCAGGCCGCAGCATGCCGATGGATGATGAGGCATGGCAAGCCGGCAACCCACCCTCATCGTTTTCGGCGGCCTTCCCGGCACCGGGAAGACCACGCTCTCACGCGAGCTGACGAGACGGTTTGCAGCGAGCTACATCCGCGTCGATGCGATCGAGCAGACGCTGCGCGCGGCGGGCCATGATGTCGGCCCGATGGGCTACGTCATCGCCAATGCACTGGCGGCCGAGAACCTGCGGCTCGGCCGCGTGGTTGTCGCGGATTGCGTCAATCCGGTGCCGGCGAGCCGTGATGGTTGGCGGCAAACGGCCATGCAAGCATCAGCGCGCATCGCCGAGATCGAAGTGATCTGCAGCGATGTGGCTCTGCACCGGCAGCGCGCCGAAGCGCGCACGTCCGACATCGCCGGCCTCAAACAGCCGAGCTGGCAGGACATCGTCGGCCGGCATTATGAACCGTGGGATCGCGACCATCTGGTGCTCGATACCGCAAATGATTCGATCGATCATCTGCTCGAGCGGGCGGAGACCTATGTTCGCGATGGAATCGGGTGATCTGGTTCCGCGCGCGACATTTTGTCCGCGCCAACCCCGTCATCATCTGTTCAAAATCCGTTGCTAGTCTCCCACGTGACGATTGGTTCGCCGGATGTACGCGGACTGCATCGCAAGCCTCGGCCCTCGTGCCGGGGCTTTTCGTTTGGACGCACATCAGCGCGACTAGCCGCGCTTTCTTCGCGCTTCGTTGTAGCGGAGCGCGTCGACGATCACCTTGAATGCAGCCGAGTTCTGCCGTGAGGTCGGATAATAGATGTAATAGCCGTCGAATTTCGGCGACCAGTCGTCGAGCACGATGACGAGCTCGCCGGACCGGACGTGCCGCGTCACCATATCTTCGGGAAGATAGGCGATGCCGAAGCCTTTGACGGCGGCTTCGATCATGGCGCGGGAGTCGTTGAAGGTCAGTTGCCCCTCGACCCGTACCCGGAGGTCGGGACCGTTCTTGGCGAACTCCCATACATAATGACCGCCGGCCGCCGCGCGCCGCTTGATGCAGACATGCTTCAGGAGGTCCTGCGGATGCTTCGGCTTCGGATGCTCCTTCAGATAGGCGGGCGAGGCGACCGCGACGAGCCGCCAGTCCGGACCGATGCGCACCGCGATCATGTCCTTCTCGACGCTCTCGCCGAGGCGGATGCCGGCATCGAAGCCGTCCTCGACGATGTTGCGGAAGGCCGTGTCGAGGCTGAACTCGACTTTGATGTCGGGATATTTCGTCAGGACTGGCACCAGCTTCGGCCAGACGGCTTTTTCCAGGGCATGGTCCGAGAGCGTAATCCGGATAGTGCCCGACGGCTTGTCGCGCAGGGACATCAGTGCGGCGATATCGCGTTCGATCTCCTCGATGCGCGGCGCAACCGATTGCTGGAGCCGCTCGCCGGCCTCGGTCAGGCCGACGCTTCGGGTCGTGCGCGTCAACAGCCGCAGGCCCATCTGCGATTCCAGGCGCTTGATCGTGTGGCTCAGCGTCGACTGCACGACGCCCAGTTTCGCGGCGGCCTTCGTGAAGCTGCGCTCGCGGGCGACAGCCACGAAAGCCAGCAGATCGTTGAAATCCTGAGCCGCCATGGGCCGCCACTATTCATGGCTCACATCGATTAATGCAAGCAAATTATATCGGCTAATCGAATGCCGTCGGCGGCGCTATGTGTTGCCGTGACCAGCGCCGGTGTGGGCGCTTCGCGACATATGGATCCCCGATGGACGTCACGACAAATCAGAAGACGATGCAGCCAGTGGCCGCGTGGAGTGCAGTTTTTGCACTGTCGCTCTGCGCCTCGACGCTGGTCGCAGCCGAATGGATGCCCGTCAGTCTGCTGACGCCGATCGCGGACAGTCTGCATTTGACCGAAGGCCAGGCGGGGCAAGCCATTTCCGTATCCGGCCTGTTCGCGATCCTCACCAGTCTCTTCATCTCGGCCGCGACGCGCGGTGTCGATCGTCGGTCCGTCTTGCTGTGGCTGACCGGCATCACCCTCGTCTCCGGCGTCCTCGTTGCTTTCGCGCCCAGTTATGCGGTCTTCATGGTCGGACGCGCGCTGGTCGGCATGGCCGTCGGTGGCTTCTGGTCGATGTCCGCCGCGACGATGATCCGCCTGGTGCCGGACAAGGATGTGCCGCGTGCACTTGCGCTTCTTAATGGCGGTAATGCCCTCGCGACGACGATTGCCGCGCCCCTCGGCAGCTTCCTCGGCCAGTACATCGGTTGGCGCGGCGCGTTCTTTTGCGTCGTGCCGATTGCAGCGCTGACCCTGCTTTGGCAATTCTTCACGTTGCCGCGCATGCCGAGTCAGGGGCGGGCAAGCGCGGCGGCGGCGTTCAGGGTTCTGCGCCGCCCTGAAGTTCCCTACGGCATGCTTGCAGCGGCGCTGTTCTTCCTCGGGCAGTTCTCACTCTTCACCTATCTGCGGCCGTTCTTCGAAATGGTGACGCGCGTCGAAGCCACGACCATTTCGGTTCTGCTGCTCATCATGGGCGTGGCCGGTCTTGTCGGCACGTCACTGATTGGGTTCGTCATCCGCCAGCGCCTCTATTCGTCTCTCGTCTTGATGCCGTTCGCAATGGCCGTCGTGGCGGTCGCATTGACGCGTTATGGTTCCTCACTCGGCGCAACGGCTGCACTGATGTTCCTGTGGGGCTTCGTCGGTACGGCGGCGCCCGTCGGCTGGTGGACGTGGCTGAGCAGGGCATTGCCTGACGACGCGGAAGCAGGCGGAGGCTTGATGGTCGCGGTGGTTCAGTTTGCCATCACGATCGGAGCCGCCGGCGGTGGCGTGCTGTTCGACGGTGGCGGTTATCGGGCCACCTTTCTGTTCAGCGCCGTCATACTCGCGCTCTCGTCCTCGGTCATCTTGTTTGGAATCTTTCGTCGCAGGGCAAGAACCAACTCGCAATGCGCGGCTTGTGCCTTGTGACGCGGTTTCGCGCGTAATGTTTGAAACACCGGCAGTAACGGAGGCCTGACATGCAAATTCGGCAAGCAGGCTCGCAAGCGTCGACCCGGGCTCCGGCAGAGTATTTCACCGGCACGGTCCGTATCGATCCCTTGTTTCCGGCCATCGATCCATCTCGCGTCGCCGGCAATCACGTCACCTTTGAGCCCGGCGCGCGCACCGCGTGGCACACGCATCCGTTTGGCCAGACGCTCATCGTGACCTCGGGCCTCGGCCGCGTGCAGCGTTGGGGCGGACCGATCGAGGACATCCGTCCGGGCGACGTGGTCTCGTTCGAACCCGGCGAGAAGCACTGGCATGGCGCATCAGCGAACACGGCCATGAGCCATATCGCCATTCAGGAAGCGCTCGACGGCAGCCCGGTCGCGTGGATGGAAAAGGTAACAGACGAACAGTATGGCGCGGCCGCCGCCAACGGAGACCAACCATGAAGGCAACCGTCCTCTACGGACCCGGCGATGTCCGCTACGAAAGCGTCGACGACCCCAGGATCATTCGCCCGGCCGATGCCATCATCAAGCTGTCGGCCACCTGCATCTGCGGTTCCGATCTCTGGCCCTATCGTGGACTACAGCCCAGTGAGGGCCCTGCGCATATGGGGCATGAATATTGCGGCGTGGTCGTCGAGATCGGCGGCGCGGTGCGGACGATCAAGCCCGGCCAGTTCGTCGTCGGCTCGTTCTGCCTTTCGGACAATACCTGCCCGCATTGCAAATTCGGTTTCCAGTCGTCGTGCGAGCAGCGTGAGTTCATGTCGGGCGCGCAGGCGCCTTACGCGCGCGTCGCGCTCGCTGATGGCACGCTGGTCGCGACCAGCGAGATGCCGGGACGCGATCTCATCCCGCATCTGCTTGCGACCTCCGACGTGCTCGGGACCGGCTGGTACGCCGCGGACGCCGCGAATGTGAAGCAAGGCTCCGTGGTCGCGGTGGTCGGCGACGGTGCGGTCGGCCTCATGGGTGTGCTTGCAGCGAAAGAGATGGGCGCGGAGCGCATCATCGCCATGAGCCGCCACAAGACGCGGCAGGATCTGGCCCGGGAGTTCGGCGCCACCGATATCGTCGTCGAGCGCGGCCTCGAGGGCATCGCGCGCGTCAAGGAGCTGACCCGGGGCGTCGGTGCCGACTCGGTGCTCGAATGCGTCGGCACGCAGGAAGCCATGTCACAAGCGCTCGAATGCACGCGTCCGGGCGGCACGATCGGCTATGTCGGCGTTCCCCATGGCGTGACCTTCGATGGCCAGGCGTTGTTCTTCGGGCAGCGGCGCATGCTGGGCGGTCCCGCTCCGGTGCGGCGGTTCCTGCCCGATCTCATGGATCGGGTGCTCAATGGACGGATTCAGCCGGGCAAGGTGTTCGATCTCACGCTGCCGATCGACCAGGTTGCCGAAGGCTACAAGGCGATGGACCAGCGCCGCGCGATCAAGACGATGCTGACGGTGTGACGGCGGGGCAGGGCGCTGTCTATCGGGAGCGACTCTGCAGGCTCCCGATCAGCCGCCCAACCAGCTCATCGATTTCGCCCAGCGCCGTTGGCGGATCGAGGAATTCCTCCGGACTGATTTTACGAATCCGATTGTTTCGCGATCGCATAAGCGTAGGGTCCTGTCGATCACGCTGCCAGCTCGTACGACGACGTGAAATTGAGGTCTCTGACTCTTAACTCTTGCGAGGAGGACCAAAATGTTCGCGCACATCCCGACAGTATTGCTTACGTTGCCGCTGATTTTCAACGTCGCCGACACCGTGCCGAACTTCAACATTCAACGGGGCTGCAAAGTCGACAGCGCGTCGGCTTCCGATCCCAATGCCGGTATGGCCGCAACAATCAAGCGGTGTGTGGACGACGAGCAGCGGGCGAAGGATCAGCTTCAGACCCAATGGCCGGGTTTTTTGGCGTCTGACCGCGCTATGTGTATGTCGGTGGCCGTTGGCGAGAAGGCAGACGACAATGCGATGCCGCCCAGTTACGTCGAATTGTTGACCTGTCTTCAGGATCAACAATTTGCGCGAAAGCTTCCCAAGAACTGATCGTACTGCATCGCGACTGCTCCGAACTTCGGCCGTCCGGTTTGATTTAAATCAACACGCGGAATTTCCACTGACCGCCGCACGCGTGAGTGCGAGGACAAACATGCTTGCTTCCACAGCGTGTTAGGCGCAATGTGCGGTAGCAGACAATCGTCCGGACCATTGATGTCTATCGGACGATGATTCAAATCGCTCTAGCATTCTTCGATGTTCAATTGACGTCTGGCGCGCATTGAGGCGCCGGCCATGTGATTGATCGACGGCCGCTTCCTGGCGCGCCGTCAGGACGAGCGTAGTTTTGTGTGCCTTGGCAGGATTGTGCGTATCATGAGTCTCTCCGAAGCAGGCACGTGGGCAGTTGCTGAGCGACACGCCGACATGCTGCTCGTTCCCGGCGGCATGTTCCGGATGGGATCGGACAAGCATTATCCCGAGGAGAAGCCGGCCCATCGCGTCGCGGTCGACAGCTTCCGGATCGATCGAACGCCAGTGACGAACCAGCAGTTTCGTGCATTCATTGAAGTGACGGGATACGTCACCTTTGCCGAGATCGCTCCCGATCCGAACGATTATCCGGGTGCATTGCCCCACATGCTGAAAGCGGGTTCGCTCGTTTTCAATCCACCCGATCATCCCGTCGATCTTCGCGACCGCAACTCTTCCGTGGGCAAGCTCGACAAGGCGCTCGATGTCGCTCAGGCGGAGGGCTGGACCATTGTCGACATGAAGAATGACTGGAAGCGCGTATTCGCGTTTGAAGGAAAATGAGACGCCCAATGGCCTGAAAACCGTCTGGCCGTGAAAAAGGACACAACGAAAGTCAGCCGCGTAGCGGCGGCAATCGATCGACGTGTTTGGGATGACAGGCATGACTTCGCCGAATTTGCCGCTCTGGCTTCGTTTTGTCCTGCTGGTCGGAGCAGTTGGTCTTGCGGCAGGCGCGAGCCTGTTCGCTTATCGATACTACACGCGCCCGGTGACCCTGAGCGTGGCGGTCGGCTCCATTGATGGCGAAGCGGCCAAGATGATGTCCGCCATGGCAAGCCGACTCGTCGCGACCAACGCGCCGGTCCGGCTGAAGGTTGTCGACAGCGGCACGGCGCTCGAGGCGGCCAATGCGTTTTCGGCCGGCAAGGTGGACCTTGCCGTGGTTCGCGGCGATGTCGGTGACCTGTCACAAGCGAAAGCCGTGGTGGTCGTGAGCCACATGGTCGTCCTCATCGTTGCTCCGCCGGGATCGACCATCGACAGCATCGACAAATTGAAAGGCCGGCGCATCGGGGTGATCGGCGGAGACACCAATGCCAAAATCGCCGATGTGCTGAGCAAGGAATACGGACTGGATCGACAGAAGGTGTTCAAGGATATCCCTTTGACGGATGCCCGGCGAGCCATCCAGTCCAAGGAGGTTGCGGCAGTGCTCGTCGTGATCCCTTTGGCCCAGAAATATTTGTCACTGGTGCGAGGCTTCTCCCAGCAAGGGCCAAAAGCGTTGCCGATCCTGATCGCGATCGATTCCGCCGCGGCAATCGCGGAAACCGAGCGTGCCTATGAGAGCTTCGACGTCCCAAAGGGCACCCTGCGAGGAGCGCCGCCAGTCCCGGACGATGACCTGACAACCTTGAGGACTTCACTCTATCTGGTTGCGAACAAGAAGCTTGGTTCCGATCTGGTCGCCACGCTCACCCAGACGATCATGAGCGTCCGCAGGGACCTTTTGGCCGAGGATCCGATTTTCGCGCAGATCACAGCGCCCAGCACCGACCAGGATGCCTACCTTCCGCTGCACCCCGGGGCGGCGGCCGTCTACAACGCCACCCAACAGAGTTTCATGGATGAGTACGGCAACTGGATTTACCTCACGCCGATGATCCTGGGAGGCGCTGCGACCGTCCTCGCCGCGGCCTGGAAATTCCTGGGACTTGGGAGCCCGAAAAGCGAGGGTCCGCTGGATTCCCTTTATGCGCTGGGGCGCCGTATCCGAAAGGCCGGCACCGAAGCCGAACTCTCCGACATCGAGGAAGAGATCGACGGTATCCTCAGCGCGCAACGCGCCAAAGCAGCGCGCGGAGACGAGAGTGCGGTGGACGACGCGACGCTGAATGTCGCCGCCCATAGGCTCGAGAGCTTGGTCCACGATCGACGAGCGATGCTTGCGAAGAAACCTGCAGTGGCCTGTGTAGCCTGAGCGACACAGAGGAGTCGTTATGAATTAGTTGCCGCTGCGAACTCCCGCAGCCATCGCCCTTTTATGCGCCGGCTTTCTTTCGACCACCGCGACGGTTTCGAGGGCCGATGAAAGCGGCACCAGTTTTTAGCTTCCGGGCATATTTGGCAGTCTCGCGACCGCGCCGGGGCAGCCGGGATGGGCGTTCGCGACGGTTTATTATCATACATCGGTCAGTGCTGGTGCCGATGTCGCGCGTTCCCGCGGACTTCAGATCGGCAGCCTGAATCCGAACCTGAACGTCAATTTGAATGCGACCCTGAAAGCCGATGCTGACCTCGCATTGCTCGTCCCGAGCTACACGTTCGCAACTCCGGTTTTAGGTGGTCAGTTGGCGGTACAGATGGCAGCGATCGTCGGGCGCAACGGCGCCACCGTCAACGGGACACTATCCGTTTCGCTGCCGCCCTTCGGCTTGGTGTGAACCGACAGCATCGGCGATTCCGTCACTGGCTTCGGCGACCTCTATCCGAAGATGATGCATCGGGGCTCTTCATTTTGAAGCGCGCATGAACGCGGATATTCGCACTATCGCTGGCGGCTCTGCAGGCTCCCGATCAGCCGCCCAACCAGCTCATCGATTTTGCCCAGCGCCGTTGGCGGATCGAGGAACTCGATATCGTCCACGTTCCAGTATTCGACGCGATGGGCGACACCGGCAAAGCGGCGCTCGATCATGGGGCGATGCTCGGCATCCTTCAGTGCGACCACAAGGGCTGCTTGCGCAAAGTCGTCGTCCGTGCAGAGCACCGGATCGCGCGCAGCGCCTTCAGGCACAATGCCTTTGGCTTGCAAGGCATTCACCGTGTAGGGCGACATCGGCCCCACGTTTTCAGGAAAGAGAAGATCTTCGGCGACGCCGCGCGAGAAGGCCTGCCAACCCAGCCCTTCGAGCCCGGCCTGATGGTTGAAAATCTCCTCGGCATAGCGGCTTCGATAGTAGTTGCCCGTGCAGAGAAACAGCACGCGATTGGTCTTGTTCATCAAGTCGTATGTCCATCAACGATCTGCCACATGCCATGGGGATGTCATGTGGTCCCGCAATTCGAAGAAGCTAACACGTGTTCGTGCCGAAAGACACGTGGCTTCTCAACAGCGCAGCCGCGTAATGACCTGTGGCAGTGACGCCAGCAGCAGCACGACGCAGACGCAAAACAGCACAATGTCCTTGAACAGGAACTCGCCTGCCAGATTCCAGGCCATCGGGTCGGTTGAGATGCTCCATGTCACGACGCCAGGCGTGGTGAAAAAGAACGACCAGGTGACGGCGAAAGTGACCACTCCCATCAATGATCCCAGCGCCGAGAGGATCGGGCTGAATGCACCGGCAACCAACAGGGCCGCAATCACGAATTCGGTGACACCGAGGACATAGGCTTCGCCCCTCAATCCGAAGATCGACAGCCACGAGACAAACGGGCTGTTGCTGATGAATTGCGCGATGCCCTGGGCTGACTGCAGCGTGAACTTCTGCATGCCGAACGACACGAAGATCACGACCATGACCCAGCGCAGGATCGCCAGCGGTCGATAGGACCCGGCCCCGTCCTCTGCAATGTGGAAGGTTGCTCTCGCTAGCTCGTTCATTTCACCGGCCCTCGATGATGCATTATTGGCGGTACGGCCGCATTGCCGGCTCGTTACGTGCGGAGGGCGTGTTTCCGTTCACGATTGTGTGCGGCGCGGCCGGGCTCGGATCACGAAAATAGTCGTTGGACACGTCCGCTGTACGTGTGTCGCGATCGTCTCTGGCCCCGCCCCTGGGGTTCGGTTCGGGAGCATCGCCATGATGACATCATGCCGGTGTTTTGCCCGACGCGTCAAGGAAATTTCGTAAAATCAGCAGTCGTGTGACGCCAGCGGTCAAGCCATTGATAAGGCTCACCGCGCCTACTGTGCATGGGGTTGTTTTCGCGTTTTTGGTTGAAGCGGGCCTGCCCTGCGGACAGCGGCAGACGCGCGCGATCATCCCGCCTTCGCGACGCGGCTGTCCGAGCGCAGGTTCTGGAAGAACTTTTCCACCTCGCGCGACAGCGTGTCCGCCGTCGCGCTCACGCTGCTCGCGGCCGTCAGCACCGAGGAGGCCGCCGTGTCGGTCTCGCCGATGGCGTCGCGGAGCGAGGTGATGCTGGCGACCAGCGTCTCGTTGCCCTGGGCTGCGCTCTGCGCGTTGGAGGAGATCTCGCGCGTGGCCTGGTCCTGCTGGCCGACGGCGCCGGCAATCGCGGAGGTGACCTCGTTGATCTCGCGCACCGCGCCGCCGATCTCGCGGACGGCATCGACCGCGCTGCGGGTGGAGGACTGGATCATCGCGACGTTCTCGCCGATGTCGGCGGTCGCCTTCGCGGTCTGTCCCGCCAGCGCCTTCACTTCGTGCGCGACGACGGCAAAGCCGCGGCCGGCGTCACCGGCGCGCGCAGCCTCGATGGTGGCGTTGAGCGCGAGCAAATTGGTCTGCTCGGCGATCGTCTGAATGAGGGTCAGCACGCCGTCGATGCGCTGCGTGGCAGCGGCGAGGCTCTCGATCTCGGCGATCGATTTCTCGGTGCGCTGGCCGGTCTGCTCCACCGCGCCCGCGGATTGCCGCACCTGGCGGCCGATCTCCTCGACCGATGCCGACAGCTCCTCGGCGGCACCTGCCACCGCACTGACGTTGTGCGAGGCCTGCTCGGTGGCGTTCGCCGCCGTGCCGGCGCGGCTGCTCGCATCCGCGGTGACGCGGGTGATGGTCTGCGCGGTCTCGCGCATGACGGTGGCGTTGTCGCTGAGGCCGCGCATGATCGCGCCGATCGCCTCGCGGAACGCTTCGACCGACTGCTCGATGTGGTGCGCGCGCTGCTCGCGTGCCGCAGAATCCTGCGAGACCTGCGAGGCGAGGTTGCGGTTGCGCCCCATCGCGTCCTGGAACACTTCGATGGCGCGCGCGAGCGCGCCGATCTCGTCGGCGCGGCCGGCGTGCGGCACCACGACATTCTCAGCGCCGTCGGCGACCTGCTTGATGGTCGCGGTGATCGCGGCGAGTGGCCGCGCGATCGAGCGGGCGATGATGATGATGCCGATCACGACCAGCGCCAGCGCGACGCCGGCGAGACACGTCAGCACGAATGAGAGCGTACGGTTGGTCTCGGTCTCGCGCGCGATCTGCCTGGCGCGCTCGGCATAGACCTTGGAGAGCGCCTCGAGATCCTTGTTCAGCGCCGAGCGCACGGCGCGGTTGGCGTCGTTGTCGCCCCATTCGCGGCCCGCGGCCGCATTGATCTCGACGCCGCGGCGGACCAGCTCCTTGCGGAAGTCGACGAACTGCTCGATGCGCTTCTTGAAGGTGGCGAACTGCTCGGCATCGTCAGACTTGACGATGCTCTCCCATCCCTTCACGACATTCAGGATTTGCCCGTTGAACTTGAGCAGGCCATCGCCGTATTTCTTCACGACCGCCGGTTCGGTCGACATGTAGACGCCGCGCGATTCCATCACGACCGCATAGACCAGCGAGTTGACGCGCTCGACGTTCAGCGCCGCCGCATTCGCCGTCTCGATCGCGCTGGTCAACTCGGCGCCGCGGCGGCTGTTGTAGTCCGACAGCATCGCGATCGCCGCGATGAGCAGGGCGAACAGCGCGAAGATCGCATAGAGCTTGGTGGCCAGCGAGAAACGGCCTGCCAGGCCGGCGGTATTCCCAGATCGGTCTGATGTCATGGTGCGGGGGCCCGAATGGCCAGGAGTGGCCGGACTGCGCGGTCTTCTAAAATTGATGCAAAACTATGCAGAATGAAGATGGACGCAGCGTTAACGCGGCCGTTGGCCCCCTTCGCCCCAGGTCGAAAGAAAGGTAAGATATTTCAGCGCCTTGATCCAAAGGTATAGTTTCAAGATCGCTTTGGAGTCGGTCACTGGCCGACGAACCCCGGAGGGGCCTTTGGTCTACCGCCACGCCATCGACGCCACGACCTACACCTTTCCCGACCTGCGCGACCTCCTCGCCAAGGCGACGCCGCCGCGCTCCGGCGACCGGCTGGCCGGCATTGCCGCAGAGAGCGCCGAGCAGATGATCGCCGCGCGGATGGCGCTGGCGGACGTCCCACTCGGTCAATTCCTTAACGAGGCCGTCGTCCCCTATGAGGCCGACGAGGTGACCCGGCTCGTCATCGACAGCCATGACGCCAAGGCGTTTGCCCCCGTGGCCTCGCTGACGGTCGGAGCCTTCCGCGACTGGCTGCTGTCGGACGCGGCCACGGCGGAGGTCTTGCGCAAGCTCGCGCCCGGCATCACGCCGGAGATGGCGGCCGCGGTGTCGAAGCTGATGCGCAACCAGGACCTGATCCTGGCGGCGCGGAAATGCGAGGTCATCACCGCCTTCCGCAACACCATCGGCCTGAAGGGCCGGATGAGCACGCGGCTGCAGCCCAACCATCCCTTCGACGATGCCAGGGGCATCACCGCCTCGATCCTCGACGGCCTGCTGCTAGGAGCCGGCGATGCCTGCATCGGCATCAATCCGGCAAGCGACGATCCGGCCGTCATCGCGCAATTGCTGCGGCTATTGGACGAGATCATCGCGCGGCTGAAGATTCCGACCCAAGGCTGCGTGCTGACCCATGTCACCACGACGCTGGCGCTGATCGGACAGGGAGTGCCGGTCGACCTCGCCTTCCAGTCGGTCGCCGGCACCGAGGCCGCCAATCGCAGCTTTGGCATCGACCTCGCGCTGCTGAAGGAAGCGTACGAGGCGGGGCTGTCGCAGAAGCGCGGCACGGTGGGCGAGAACGTGATGTATTTCGAGACCGGCCAGGGCTCCGCGCTGTCGGCCAACGCCCATCACGGCGTCGACCAGCAGACCTGCGAGGCGCGTGCCTATGCGGTGGCCCGTGCCTATGCGCCATTGCTGGTCAACAGCGTGGTCGGCTTCATCGGTCCGGAATATCTCTATGACGGCAAGGAGATCATCCGGGCGGGGCTGGAGGATCATTTCTGCGGCAAGCTGCTCGGCCTGCCGCTCGGCACCGACATCTGCTACACCAACCATGCCGAGGCGGACCAGGACGACATGGACAATCTGCTGACGTTGCTTGCCGCCGCCGGCGTCACCTTCATCATGGGGGTGCCCGGCGCCGACGACGTCATGCTGAACTACCAGTCCACCTCCTTCCACGATGCGCTCTATGTGCGCGACGTCTTCGGCGCGGCCCGAGCGCCGGAGTTCGACGACTGGCTGGTCCAGACCGGAATTGCGGGCGCCGACTTCCGGCTTGCCGGTGATGCAGGCCTGTTGCCCGATTTCGCCTCCCGGTTGATCGCGTGACGCGAAAGTCCCGCAAAAAACATCATCCGACGGCGTGAACCAGGGAAACCATTGGTGCGTCTCATGAATTAGTTCGGTGCCACAATATTGAGGAATTCCGGTCGCAGCGTTACGCTATGTTTCTGGAGACCTCGTCAGTACCGTTCGTAGAACGTGGTTGGGGGAAGTTCGATGCGCGCTGAAAGCAACGGAACGAGCCGGCATATTCTCTGTGTCTTCCCGCGTTACACGTCGTCTTTCGGCACCTTCGAGTATGCCTATCCCCTGACCGACGGCGTCCGCGCCTTCATGCCGCCGCAGGGCCTGCTGTTGCTCGCGGCCTATCTGCCGAAGGAGTGGCAGGTCAAATTCGTCGACGAGAATCTTCGCCGCGCGACAAAGGAAGAGTTCGAATGGGCGGAGGCGGTCTTCGTCAGCGGCATGCACATCCAGCGCCAGCAGATGAACGACATCTGCCGCCGCGCCCATGAGTTCGACCTGCCGGTTGCGCTCGGCGGTCCCTCGGTCAGCGCTTGCCCGGACTATTACCCGTCATTCGACTATCTCCATGTCGGCGAGCTCGGCGACGCCACCAATCAGCTGCTCGAAATCCTGTCGCGCGATACGTCTCGCCCCGAGCAACAGGTCGTGCTGACGACCAAAGACCGCGTGCCGATGACGGAGTTTCCGATCCCGGCCTATGAGCTCGCCGATGTGAAGCGGTATTTCCTCGGCAGCATCCAGTATTCCAGCGGCTGTCCCTATCAGTGCGAGTTCTGCGACATCCCCGGCCTCTACGGCCGCAATCCGCGCATCAAATCGCCCGAGCAGATCATCGCCGAGCTCGACCGCCTGCGCGAATGCGGCATGACCGACACGGTCTATTTCGTCGACGACAATTTCATCGGTAACCGCAAAGCGGCGCTGGATCTGCTGCCGCATCTGATCGAGTGGCAGAAGAAGACCGGCTATGTGGTGCGGCTCGCCTGCGAAGCGACGCTCAACATCGCAAAGCGCCCCGAAATCCTCGAGAAGATGCGCGAGGCCTATTTCATCACCATCTTCTGCGGCATCGAGACGCCGGACCCCGACGCGCTGAAGGCGATGCACAAGGACCACAACATGATGGTTCCGATCCTCGAGGGCGTACGCACCATCAACTCCTACGGGATGGAGGTGGTGTCGGGAATCATCATGGGGCTCGACACCGACAAGCCGAACACCTCGGAGGCGCTGCTCGCCTTCGTCGAGGAGTCGCACATTCCGCTGCTGACCATCAACCTGCTTCAGGCGCTGCCGAAGACGCCGCTGTGGGACCGGCTGGAGAAGGAAGGGCGCCTGGTCGATGACGAGGGGCGCGATTCCAATGTCAACTTCCTGTTGCCCTATGACGACGTCGTCGCATCCTGGAAGCACGCCATGAGCGTCGCCTACGAGCCCGAGAAGGTCTACGCGCGCTTCCAGTATCAATGCGACGAGGTTTATCCCCATCGCCTCAAGATGCCGGTGCCGGACGAGATGAGGACCTGGACCAATATCCGGCGCGGCCTCGTCATGCTGCGCAACATCTTCTGGAAGGTCGGCGTGCTCGGCGACTACAGGCGCGTGTTCTGGAAGTTTGCGCTGGAGCGGATCCGCCGTGGTGACATCGAAGGCCTGATCGGCTGCACCATGATCGCGCATCATCTCATCACCTTTGCGCGCGCGGCATCGAGCGGCAAGCAGAACGCGTCGAACTATTCGATCCGGCTGCGCGAAGCGTCCGTTCCCGCCGAATGAGCGACAAGCCCGTTCCGGCACGCCCGACCGTCGACCTGAGATCGTTCACGCCTGCGCGCGTCGCGCTCGGGCGCAGCGGCGCGAGCCTGCCGACAAAACCGCTGCTCGATTTCACGCTGGCGCATGCCCGCGCCCGCGATGCCGTGCACGCCGCCTTCGACGCGCCGGGTCTGGTTGCCGGGGTGAGGGCGCTCGGTCTTGACGCCACCGAGGTGACGAGCCGCGCCGCCGATCGCAGCGATTATCTGCGCCGGCCGGATCTTGGACGGCAACTCGATGCCGGTTCTGCCGCGGCGCTGGCGGACGGTGCCACTGCGCCGTGCCAGCTTGCGATCGTCATCGGTGATGGATTGTCGGCGGCGGCGGTCCATGCCCACGCAGTCGCGCTGCTGCAAAGCCTGCTGCCGCTGCTCCGCGAAGGCGACGCTGTCGCGATCGGCCATGTCGTCGTCGCCTCAGGCGCGCGGGTTGCGCTGGGCGACGAGATCGGGGCCATTCTCGGCGCCCGCATGGTTTTGATGCTGATCGGCGAACGGCCGGGCCTGTCCGCGCCCGACAGCCTCGGCGCCTATCTGACCTTCGCGCCGAAGCCCGGGCTGACCGATGCCGCGCGCAACTGCGTGTCGAATATCCACAAGGCCGGGTTGAGCTATCGTGAGGCCGCCCTCAAGCTCGTCTGGCTGGTCCGCGAGGGACTGGCGCGGGAGGTCACGGGCGTGGCGCTCAAGGACGAGAGCGCCGACCGGGCGCCGCGTCGAATTGGCTCGGCTTTGCCCGAATGACGGGCATTCCGGTAAAATCGCCGCATCTTGATCGATTTGGAGACCCTTGGCGTGCTTGCGAGGCGGGCTCATGACCTGCTAAACCGCTGCCGGCGATTTTACGCGCATTTTCAAAGGGCAAGCCTCCCATTCGTATGGCATTTTCAAGCCGTTCGCGGGGCGCAATAAGCTCACTGACCGAGCCGATTTAGGAACTGGACAAGGCATGCTCGAAAAGCACCGTGAGAATGAGGTTCATGTCGACAAGGTCGAGCAAGGGCCTGCGTCCTCCATCGCCTTCGGGCTGGAGCGCATCGGGCTGATCGCCGTCCGGGCGCCGATCGTCTCCTGCATCATCCTGGTCGTGCTGATCGTCGGCGCGGTGTTCGGCATCTACCGGATCAAGATCGACGATTCGCTGTCCCAGCTGTTCCGCTCCAACACGCCGGAATTCCGCCAGTATGAGGCGGTGACGAAGAAATTCCCGGCCGAGGAATTCGACGTTCTCGTCGTGGTCGAGGGCAAGAACCTCCTGGCGCGAAACAATCTTGAGAAGCTGCGCGACTTCATCACTGACATGCAGCTGGTCGAGGGCACCCGCGGTTTGGTCTCGCTGTTCTCCGCGCGCCAGGCGCCGGCGCCGGGCAAGCTGCCGGCCGCGCTGTTCCCGGCCGAGCTGCCCGAAGGCGCGGCCTATGACCAGTTCATCGAGACCGTCAAAAACAACGAGATCATCCGCGGCAAGCTCTTGTCTGAGGACGGCACGCTCGCGCTGATCGTGCTGTCGCTCGATCCCGAGGTGGTCGCCTCCAGCAAGCTCACGAAGACCGTCGGCGACATCCGCGCGCTGATGAAGGAGGATCTCGGCGAGACCGGCCTCAGCGTACAGCTCTCCGGCGTGCCGGTGATGCAGCTCGAGATCCGCAACGCGGTCGAGCGCGACGGCCTCACCTACAACGTCCTCGGCATTCTCGCCGGCTGCGTCATCGCCATCATCTTCTTCCGCAAGATCTCGTTCATGGTGGTGGCGGCGTTCCCGCCGATGATCGCGATTTTGATCGCACTCGGCGCGCTCGGCTGGGCCAATTTCAACCTGAACATGTTCCTGAACGTGATGACCCCGCTCATCATGGTGATCTCGTTCTCGGACTCGATGCAGCTCACCTTCGCCGCACGCGACCGGCTGATCGCGGGCCAGGACAAGTTCACCGCGTTCAGGAATGCGGTGCTGGTGGTGGGCCCGGCCTGCGTGCTGACGCACGGCACCGCTGGCATTTCCTTCATCGCACTTCAGTTCTCGGACTCCGACCTGATCCGCAAATTCGGCGAGGCGGGCCTTGCCGCGACCATCATCGCGCTGGTCACGGTGCTATCGCTGGTGCCGGTGTTCGGCGTGCTGTTCGTGCGCAACGAGAAGCTCTTTGCCGTCAAGTTCCAGACCGCGGATGCCGGCGTGCAGGCGCTGCGTAATTTCTGCTACTGGATCGCGGTGCGCATGGTCGGCCGACCCGGCCTGTTCAGCCTGATCGCACTGCTGTTCGTCGCCAGCCTCGGCGTCGTCTACGCCAATCTGCAGCCGCGCTACCGGCTCGCCGACCAGGTGCCGGACAAGCGCCAGGCGGTGGCCGCCAGCAACCGGCTCGACGCCAAGCTGACCGGCGCAAATCCGGTCAACGTGCTGATCCAGTTCCCCAAGGGCGAAACGCTCTACTCGCCGGAGACGCTGCAAACCATTGCGGACGTGCACGCGACCGTGGAGAAGGCGGCCGGCGTCGGCAATGTCTGGTCGCTGGAGACGCTGCGCCGCTGGCTGGCCGAAAAGGCCGGCAGCGACGATGTCGCGACGCTCAAGGAATATGTCAACGTCATCCCCGAGCATCTGGTGCGAAGGTTCATCGATGCCGAGCAGGATGCGGTGGTCGTGGCCGGCCGCGTGCCGGACAAGGACTCCAGCCAGCTCCTGCCGATCGTCGACAAGCTCGACACCGAGCTCGACGCCGTCCGCAAGAAACACCCCGGCTACGAGGTCGCCGTCACCGGGCTTGCCGCCATCGCCGCGCGCAATTCGGCCGGCATGATCGAGAAGCTGAACCGCGGGCTCACCGTCGAATTCGCGATGGTCGCGATCTTCATTGGGCTGGCCTTCCGCTCCTGGGTGGTGATGTTCGCCTGCATCCTGCCGGGCATTTTCCCGGTGGTGATGTCGGGAACGGTGCTGTGGGCGATGGGCGAGGGGCTGCAATTCGCCAGCGTCGTCGCGCTCACCGTCTCGTTCGGCCTGGGCTTGAGCGCCACCATCCACTTCCTCAATCGCCTGCGATTGGAGAGTAAGCCCGGCGTCGGTTCGGCGATCGCGGTGGAGCGGGCGACCGTGCTGGTCGGCCCCGCGCTGATCCTGACCACGCTGGTGCTGGCCTGCGGCCTCGTCGTCACCGTGTTCTCGGACCTGCCCTCGCTGCGGCTGTTCGGCTGGCTCAGCGCCTTCTCGATGGTGGCGGCGCTGGTGGCCGACCTCTTCATCCTCCGGCCGACGGCGATGTGGTTGATCAACCTGCACGCCAGGCTTCAGGGGCCCGACAAGCCGGCGATCTGAGCGGGGTCATCACGCTGCCACCGAATCGCAAGCACTCTGGCTGCTATTCGGAGGCGCCATGCGTGACGTGCGACACGACAGCTCCATCACGACGTTTCAACAGAAGCGGGGCGGCGATTCGGCCGCCTTCCTTGTCCCGTTTCTCAAGCCGAAGATGACCCTGCTTGACGTGGGCTGCGGCCCGGGGACCATCACGGCTGCGCTTGCCGGGATCGTTGCCAAGGCGATCGGCGTCGACATCGAGCCGAACGCGATCGCGGCCGCGCATCAGCTGGCCGCGCGTGCCGGCCTGACCAATCTGGCCTTTGTCGAAGCCGACATGACGGCGCTTCCGTTCGAGGATGCCGCGTTCGACGCGGTGTTCTTTCACGCCGTGCTCTACCATCAGAGCGAGGCGATGTTGATGCGAACGCTGGCGGAGGCGCAACGGGTGCTGAAGCCGGGCGGGGTGCTGGGCACACGTGACGCCGATGTCGGCGGCAATATTCTCCATCCCGAACTCGACGGCGTGCGCCTCGCGCTCGACCTCTGGCAACGCTGGTACGGTCACGACGATTCCAAGACACTTCGCTTCGGCCGCAGGCAGAGCTCGATCCTGCGCGCGCACGGGTTCACGCCGCTCTGGGCCGGCGCAAGCTATGTCAACCACAGCGCCGATGCGGCAAGCCGCGCCGAGGCAGTCGCGGATGCCAGGCGGAGCCTTCTCGGCCTCGGGCCGCAGCTCCTGGGCAGGCGGCTGGCCACCGACGACGAGATCGGGGCGGCCCTTGCCGGATGGGACGCCTGGGGGCGCGATCCCGATGCGGTCTACTTCAGATGCCGATGCGAATGCGTCGCGCGCAGGGATTGATCCGGCTGTCTCACGCACCGATGCGGACGATCCCGTAAGGGTTGAACTTGAAATCGTCCTCCGGGTAGTCCGATTGTCGCGAAAGGCTAAGCCCGCGATCAGCCAGCGCCGCATCGATGCCGCGTTCGGTCATGGCGTCGGCGATCTCGTCGATGAGACGCGCCGCATCGCGGTCGCTGCCGCGGGATTTTGCGACATAAATCTCCGGCAGCCCGACCAGATGAAAGCCGACGCTTTCATTGTAAGTCGTGCCGTCGAGCGGACGCTTGGCAAGGGCGAGGCGGCAGGCCCGGCTCATGGCTGCCGTGACGGCGAGGCCCCGATTCGTCTTCGCCGCCGTCTTGCATTCGGCCGCGAGTTGCATCCACCGCTCGAGGCCGTGGGCGACGCCCGCGCTTTCGCCTTTCACGGCGGTCGCGCCGGCGTCGATCATCTCCTCCACGATGCGCAAGGCTGCGGCCGAATAGGCGACCGCCTTCTGCTGCTCCATCGGCGGGCTCAGCACGTAGAGCACGGATTTGTGGTTGGCGACGGCGGCCTCATCGGCGGTGGACCACGCATTGGGAAAGACCCGGTCCCAACACACGGCGAACGATCGTGCCATATGCGGATCGGGCTGCGCTTGCGAATAGGTGCGGTCGATCTCGAAACCGAAATCGGCGATCGTGTTTGCGGCCGCTTTCGGCGGATGCAACAGGCTCTCATTCTTACCGAGGAAACAGAGCACGTGGCGTGGCTTGATTGCCGAAGACGGCATCTGCGGTCCTCCTTGGGCTGGCGATTGATCGCTAGCCCAGGCCCGGTGAGTTGCGAGGAGCCCAAATCCCCAACCTAGTCCCCAAAGCAGCTGTCTGCGAAATCGGTTCATTCAGTAAAAAGCCCCCGGCTCGCGAAAAACCGGGGGCGTGTTCCTCTTGGAGGCGGGAAGAGCGATCAGCTCTTCGTCATCGTGATATTGACGCCGCGGATCTCGCCCTTGGACGAGATCTGCACCGTCTGCTTGGTGCCGTTGGTGCGCAGCGTCAAATTGGCGGCAAAGCCGTTGGCCTCGACGAACACGTCGATCTGGCCGCCGCCGGCGGTGCCCTGGAGATTGCCGAAGATGTTGCGACTGGACTCGCTCCAATTGCCGGAGATGCGGTCGCCCTGGCTGGTCACGTCGCTGGTGAGGTCGAATTTGTAGCTGTCGGAGGCGCAGTGCAGGGCTTGCTTCAGGTTGAGGCCGGTGCCGCCAACTTTGTAGTCCGCCTTGCAGCGGATGTGCTCGGTGGAACCGTCGGACAGCGCCACAGTGCCGGTACCGGTCCAGGCGCCATCGAAACCGGCGAACGGTCCGGACGACTGAGCGTGGCTTGCCGAAACCGAGAAGAGCAGCGCCGCGCCAATGCCGGCTGCCTTGATCGCCTGTCCAGATCGTCCAAAGAACTTCATCTCAAATATCCCGTTTTGGAACGACGCCGCTCATGGCAGGACGTCTCGCCACATCGAAAGTTTAGTGTTCCGAACCCGTGTCAGGTTCAAGCCTGGCCGCCCACGATGTCAGGTGCGCAAAGCGCTCCCGCGTTGGTCCGAGCCCGGATTCCCTCTGTTTCCATGTGTTTCCGGCCGAAAAAGCGGATCGGACAGATGCAGCTCTGCAACAGGTGCCGTCCAAAACGCGACCTGCCCGAATTATGACGTAGTATCAACCTCTTACATCTGCCAATGAAGGCCTAGGGAAGACCTGATTTGGTAGGGGTGGCGCCAATTTGGCCGCATTTGCCAGCGCTTGTGCCTTCTCCGGTGCCGCCCTTTCCGCGGCAACTTGCCATCAGAACAATCCGTTCCCGTCGTCCGCCCTGTGCTGTCCGGGACTGGTGCGATTCTGCCGTCAGAATGAAGGAATACAATGCGTAAGCTTCTCGTCGCTCTCACCGTGCTGTCGGCAACCCTGTCCACGGCTGCGTTCGCCCAGCAGGGGCGTGGCACGGACGCCGAGCAGAAGGCCTGCACGCGCGACGTGCAGAAGTTCTGCCGTCCGGTCATCGACCAGGGCGATTTCACCGTTCTGGCCTGCCTCAAGGAGAACCGGGCCAAGATCTCGCAGGCCTGCGACCAGGTCCTGAAGAACCACAATCAGTAAGCTCGGCCGCTGGCCCACAAAGGCGGCCGTGGGGCCGCCTTTTTCACGCCGGATCCGCAGGGCTGCCATCGAGAGACAGGATTGGTTTTGCGGCCGTATTCCCCTATATGGGGGCCGCGGCGGCGTCGCCGGCATGAGCCTGCGCGAGCGCAAAAGCCTTTCCTGTCCAAACGATTGTTGATCAGCCCTCGATGACCTCTGCGAGCGAATTGCGATCCGGTAAGGGTGACCGCGACGAGAATTTTCCCGTCGCGTCCTGGATCATTCATCCGCGTCATCGCGCGCTGATCCTGGCGTATTACAATTTCGTCCGCACGGCCGACGACATCGCCGACCACGCGACCCTGCCGGCGGACGAAAAGCTTCGCTATCTCGACCTGCTCGAGGCGGAACTGCTCGGCAAGGACGAGACCAAGGGCGACACCCAGGCTGAAGCCGTCGCGCTGCGGCACGCGCTGGCCGAGCGGGGCATGGCACCGCGCCACGCGCTGGACGTGCTCATCGCGTTCCGCATGGACGTGACAAAACTGCGCTACGAGAGCTGGGACGAGGTCATCCACTATTGCCGCTATTCGGCGATGCCGGTCGGCCGCTTCATGCTCGACGTCCATGGCGAGAGCACCTCGACCTGGGCCGCGTCGGATGCGCTCTGCGCGGGCCTTCAGATCAACAACCACCTCCAGGATTGCGGCAAGGATTTCCGCGAGCTCAATCGCGTCTATCTGCCGCGCGATGTACTGGCCGCAAGCGGCGCCGCGGTCGAGCAGCTTGGACTTGCGCAGTCGCCGCCGGCGATGCTGGCCTGCCTCCAGGGGCTCGCCGTGCGCAACGAAGCGCTGCTCAACGAGGGCAGGTCGCTGAGCGCGGAGATCAGGGATGTCCGCCTCGGCGTCGACGTCGCGGTGATCCAGGCCTATGCGGACCGCATCGTGCGCCTCTTGAAGGTGCGCGATCCCCTGCGCGAGCGCGTGCATCTGAACAAGCTTGAGCTGCTCACCTTCAGCCTCGCCGGCATGATCGGCGAAATCGGCCGCCGCGCGATCGGCCGCAAGGCCATCTCCAGACCTGGGACTGCCCATGACGCTTGAGGCGACCACGCCCGGCGCCAATTATGGCTCGACCGCATCCGGCAGCTCCTTCTATGCCGCGATGCGCATCCTGCCGCGCGACCAGCGCGAGGCGATGTTCCAGATCTACAGCTTTTGTCGCCAGGTCGACGACATCGCCGATTCCGACGGCCCGCGCGACGAGCGGCTCGCCGCGCTCCAGGAATGGCGCAACGACATCGACGCGCTCTACCAGGGCAATCCGCCGCCCCGGCTGAAGGACTACGCCGCCTCGGTGAAGACCTTCGGGCTGAAGCGTGAGGATTTCCTCGCAATTGTCGACGGCATGGAGATGGACGTGCCGCAGGACATCCGTGCCCCCGACATGGCGACGCTCGATCTCTACTGCGATCGTGTTGCCAGCGCCGTCGGGCGGCTGTCGGTGCGGGTGTTCGGCCTGCCGGAAGAGGACGGCATCCTGCTCGCCCATCACCTCGGCCGCGCGCTGCAGCTCACCAACATCCTGCGCGACATCGACGAGGACGCAGGCCTCGGCCGGCTCTATCTGCCGCGCGAGGCGCTGCTGCATGCCGGCATCACGTCCAACGATCCGGACCGTGTGATCGCCGAGCGCGCGCTGCCGAAAGTCTGCCTGCCGCTGACGCAGCGCGCGAAGATGCATTTCGAGAAGTCGGACGAGATCATGAGCCGCAACAAGCGCCGCGCGGTGCGCGCGCCGCGGATCATGTCGAAGTACTATCACGCCATTCTGGACCTCCTGATCGCGCGCGGCTTCGACGCACCGCGCGAGCCGGTGCGTGTGTCGAAGGTCACACGCTTCGCGATCCTGTTCCGCTACGCTTTCATCTGATGCAAAACACAGCTCACATCATCGGCGCCGGAATTTCCGGCCTCTCCGCCGCCGTGCGGCTCGCCAATGCCGGCTTCAAGGTCGCCGTGCACGAGGCGACGCAGCAGGCCGGCGGCCGCTGCCGCTCCTATTTCGACGGCGCCACCAATCTCACCATCGACAACGGCAATCATCTGCTGCTGTCGGGCAACAGCCACGCGCGCGCCTATGCGCGCTCGATCGGCACCGAGGCAGGCCTGGTCGGCCCTGAAACCGCGCAGTTTCCCTTCGTCGACATCAAGACCGGGCAGCGCTGGCAGATCGATCTCGGTTCCGGCCGGCTGCCGACCTGGGTGCTCGACGAGGGCCGCCGCGTTCCCGACACCGGTCTGACCGACTACCTCAAGCTGGCGCCGCTGATCTGGGCGTCGGAAGCGACGCTGGTCGGTAAATCCATTCCTTGCGAAGGCATTCTCTATCAGCGCCTGGTGCAGCCGCTGCTGCTCGCGGCGCTCAATGTCGATCCCCCCGAGGGTTCGGCGGGGCTTGCCGGCGCAATCGTGCGCGAGACGCTGCTCGCGGGCGGGCAGGCCTGTCGTCCGCTGATCGCGCGCGACGGCCTCAGCGCTGTGCTGATCGAGCCTGCCGTGACGTTTTTGATCGAGCGCGGTCACTCCGTTCAGCTCGGCCATGAGTTGCGGTCCTTCGTCAGCAATGACGGCAAGGTGACCGCGCTCAATTTTGGCGGCGAGGACGTGATCCAGCTTGGCGTCGGCGATGTCATCGTGATGGCGGTGCCGCCGCGCTCCGCTGCGAGCCTGCTGCCCGGCCTGAAGACGCCGACCGAATTCCGCGCCATCGTCAACGCGCATTTCCGCATTGAGCCGCCTCCGGGTTCGGCGCCAATCCTGGGTGTGATCGGCGGCGTTGTGGAATGGCTGTTCGCGTTCCCGAACCGGCTCTCGGTGACCATCAGCAACGGCGACCGTCTCGTCGACATGCCGCGCGAGGAACTCGCGCAGGTGATCTGGAACGACGTCTGCGAGGCCGGCGGCGTCTCCGGCGAACTGCCTCCTTGGCAGATCGTACGCGAGCGTCGTGCCACATTTGCGGCCACGCCGGCGCAGAATGCCCTGCGTCCGGGGCCGGTCACCGCACTGAAAAACCTGTTCCTTGCCGGCGACTGGACTGCTACGGGATTGCCAGCAACGATCGAGGGATCGGTCAGGTCCGGCGATCGCGCCGCCGATCTGGTTTTGGCCGCCAAAGGATCCTGAAAAGCGGCCCTGACGGGCAATGTCCCCGTCACTTTCAATCGACTATCGGAGCAATCGAGCGACATGGATTCGGTGAACGCGACCAGCCGCGAAGCTTTGGAATCGAGCACCCTGGAATCGAGCATTGCGTCAGCCACGCAAGGCGTTCTCGGCTTGCAGCAATCCGACGGCCATTGGGTGTTCGAGCTCGAGGCCGACTGCACGATCCCGGCCGAATACATCCTGCTGCGCCATTACCTCGCAGAGCCCGTCGACACCGTGCTCGAGGCCAAGATCGGCAACTATCTGCGCCGCGTCCAGGGCGCCCATGGCGGCTGGCCGCTGGTGCATGACGGCGAGTTCGACATGAGCGCCAGCGTGAAGGCCTACTTCGCGCTCAAGATGATCGGCGATTCCACAGACAGCCCGCACATGGTGCGTGCGCGCGAGGCGATCCACGCACGCGGTGGCGCGATCAACAGCAACGTCTTCACCCGCTTCCTGCTCGCGACGTTCGGCGTGGTGAGCTGGCGCGCGGTGCCGGTGCTGCCGATCGAGATCGTGCTGCTGCCGTTCTGGTCGCCGTTCCACCTCAACAAGATCTCCTACTGGGCGCGCACCACCATGGTGCCGCTGATGGTCATCGCCGCGCTGAAGCCGCGCGCGAAGAATCCGAAGGGCGTCGGCATCGACGAGCTGTTCTTGCAGGATCCGCGCTCGATCGGCATGACCGCCAAGGCGCCGCATCAGAGCATGGCCTGGTTCCTGCTGTTCCGCGCGCTCGACGCGATCCTGCGTGTCGTCGAACCGATGTTTCCGAAGCGCCTGCGCCAGCGCGCGATCGATGCCGCGCTCGCTTTCACCGAGGAGCGGCTCAACGGCGAGGACGGCATGGGCGCGATCTATCCGCCAATGGCCAACATCGTCATGATGTATGACGCGCTCGGCAAGGACGAGAATTTTCCGCCGCGTGCGATCACGCGCCGGGGCATCGACAAGCTGCTCGTGATCAAGGGCGAGGAGGCCTACTGCCAGCCCTGCGTCTCGCCGGTGTGGGACACGACCCTGACCGCGCATGCGCTGCTTGAGGCCGGCGGTGACAAGGCGGTGCCTGCTGCGAAGCAGGGCCTCGACTGGCTGATCCCGAAGCAGGAGCTCGAGGTGAAGGGCGACTGGGCGGTGAAACGGCCCGGCGTGCGTCCGGGCGGCTGGGCGTTCCAGTACAACAATGCCCATTACCCCGATCTCGACGACACCGCCGTGGTGGTGATGTCGATGGATCGCATGCGCCGGGAACACGGTGCGACCGGCTATGACGCGGCGATCGACCGCGGCCGGGAGTGGATCGAGGGCATGCAGAGCGACGACGGCGGCTGGGCGGCCTTCGACGTCGACAACCTCGAATATTACCTGAACAACATCCCGTTCTCGGACCACGGCGCGCTGCTCGATCCGCCGACCGAGGACGTCACCGCGCGCTGCATCTCGATGCTGGCCCAGCTTGGCGAGACCGCGAAGACCAGCAAGCACGTCGCCGACGGCGTGGCCTACCTCAGGAGGAGCCAGCACCCGGAAGGGTCTTGGTACGGCCGCTGGGGCATGAACTTCATCTACGGAACCTGGTCGGTGCTATGTGCCCTCAATATGGCCGGAGTTCCCCACACCGATCCCATGATGCGCAAGGCGGCCGGCTGGCTGGCCTCGATCCAGAACGAGGACGGCGGCTGGGGCGAGGACGCCGTCAGCTACCGGTTGGACTACAAGGGCTGGGAACCCGCCCCGTCGACCGCCTCGCAAACGGCATGGGCCTTGCTTGCCCTGATGGCGGCTGGCGAGGTTGATCACCCGGCCGTCGCCCGCGGGGTGGAGTACCTGATTGCAACACAGAACGAAAAAGGACTGTGGGACGAGAGCCGTTACACCGCCACAGGCTTCCCCCGCGTGTTCTATCTGCGGTACCATGGTTACCCTAAGTTCTTCCCGCTGTGGGCGCTCGCGCGGTATCGGAACTTGCGGAACACCAACAGCAGGGTGGTAGGGGTCGGAATGTGACTTTGGGGACGGGGGACTATGTTACCGCGGGTCAAGCCGTTGACCCGCGACCGATACTGATCGTGACCGGTCTGGTTCAGGAGGCCCGCATTGCTGCCGGGCCCGGAATGGCGGTCATTTGCTCGTCCAGCAGCCCGACGCAATTGCGGGCGCTTCTGACGGTGGTGGATCCCGAAACGATTCGTGGCGTGATCTCGTTCGGCGTGGCCGGCGGGCTCGACCCGACGCTGCGCTCCGGCGACGTCGTGGTGGCGACCGAGGTGCTCTCGGGCGATACCCGCTGGGCCGCGGGCCTTTCGCTCAGCGACGACCTCATCGACAAGCTGACCTCCGGCCGCCGCCGCGTCGTGCGCGGTTCCCTTGCCGGCGCCGAGGAAGTGGTCACGGGCAGCTCGTGCAAGGCGGCGCTGCATTCCGTGACCGGCGCCTCCGCCGTCGACATGGAAAGCCACATCGCGGCCGCCTACGCCGCCGAGGCCGGCCTGCCGTTCGCCGCGGTCCGCGTCATCAGCGACCCCGCCCACCGCGCGCTGCCGGCGCTCGCGCGTGCCGCGATCAAGCCGAACGGCCAGATCGACCTCGCCGCGGTCCTGCGTGGCATCGTGCGCAATCCGGCAACGCTGCATGCGCTGGTCTCGACCGGCATCGACTTCAACCGCGCGCTGCGCTCGTTGCGCGGCTGCCGCGACTTCCTGATCGGCACGGAGCTCGTCGACAGCGAGGCGTTGGTGGCAGAGACGGTCTGAGCGGGTGCTTCGAGCTGACAAGAGAAAGAGCCCGGTCGCGATTGGCGATCGGGCTTTTTATTTGAGCTGCCGCAATCGTCATCACAGGTGAGGTCGCAATCACTCAATGAGGTCTCGGCACCGCCGCCACCGAACGACTTGAATGTGAGCCCGCCTACGCCTATCTTACGTTCGTCTTACATCAAGAAGGTCAGGCCAATGGCCGGCGCGGAAAAGCTCACCACCACCGTTTCCACCAAGGGACAGGTCATCCTGCCCAGCGCCATTCGCCAGCGGCGGGAATGGAAGGCGGGAACGCGGCTCACGGTCGAGGACACCCCGGAGGGCGTGCTGTTGAAGCCGGCCCCGGCCTTTGCCGAGACACGGCCGGAGGACGTATTCGGCGTCTTGGCCCACCGCGGCAAGCCGAAAACACTGGAAGAGATGGACGAAAGCGTGCTTGCCGAAGCCAGGCGGCGGCATGATCGCGATTGATACCAACCTGATCGTCCGCTACCTGACCGGGGACCACGCCACGCAATCCGCACTTGCCCGCGCCTTGATCGACGGCGAGAAAGTCTTCGCCGCTATCACGGTGCTCCTCGAAGTCGAATGGGTGCTTCGAAGCGCGTACGAGTATCAGGCCGCGGACGTCGTGCGCGCGCTTCGCCTCTTCTCGGGACTTCCGACTGTCACGGTCGAGGACGGTCCAATGGTTGCGGCGGCGCTCGACCTTGCTGGGAAGGGAATGGATTTCGCGGATGCTCTGCATCTGACAAGATCCGGACATTGCGAGAGCTTCGTCACCTTCGATCGCAAGCTCGTCAGGGCCGCGAAAGCGGCCGGCCATGAGGGAGTGCGCGAAGCACGGTCATCGCGGTGAAACTACGCGACGGCACTGAAACGGTCTCAGCCCGTAGGATGGATTGAGCCCTTGCGAAACCCATCTCTTGATTACCGCTCTCGCCTTTGTCCCGTACAACTCTCATGCACCGGGGCCGCTGTGATATTCATTGCGCTGGAGGACGCGGAAGCCGAACCAACCCCAGTACACACAATGGCGCTGAATGAGACCATCGTCGTTGAGATCCATCGCCTCGACGAAGTCCATTTGCTCGCCCTTGCCGGCATCGCGCGGGTATTCCCAAATCAGGCGCTTGCCATCGGTGAGATAGCCAGTCCGAAAATATTGGCGTACAGGCGGCTTGCGGATCGCGAGAATGTCGAACAGCGGCCGGATTTCCTTGTGCCCGTGAAGATAACCCCGGTCGATGCCCAGAAGGTGCGGCACGAGCGGGCTTTCGAACCAGGCGTCATCGGCATAGAGCGCGAGCAATCCGTCCGCATCGTTATGCGACAGCGCATCGTTCCAGGCAAAGTACATCCGTTCGACCGGCGTCGACCCGGCGGTAACGAGGTTCCTCGGCAGTGTCTTCTCGTCCATTGCGTCACTCCGTCTAGCTGACCACGCCCCCGCATTGTCGAGTGGATTTCGATCTGCTTGCCGATCAGAAGTCGCCTTCCCGGATATATGGCTGCACCCAAAGCGTCGCCTGAAGGATCACCGACTTCCACCACGCATCGTACATTCGGTTGACAATGTCCGGTGGATGGCCGCGCTTGGCGAGAAACGGCCGCATCGGCACGACGATGGTGGAACAAAATGCCAGTAGATCACGTGCACGAATGTGGCCAAGCGTGTGCCCGTGGTCCGTCTTGTTCTTCTTTGTCCGATGGTGCCGCAGCCCGATCTCGAATTGGTAATCGAGCCAGGCCTGATCGTACTTGGCACGGGCCGTATCGGTCACCCACCGCCCGAATCGCTTTGCGACGGCGCCTGCATATTCGGTATCGACCTTATGCGTCTTGGGATCTTCGTCGTAGGCGCGCAGATGAGGGTGATCAAAAATGACACCCCGCCAAACCTTCAGCAAATCATCAACCTGATTGGCAAGTATCTCCTCCGACATTCGGAGGTAGACGACATCTTCCTCGGAAAAGAGCGCCGATTTCTTTAACTCCTCCCATTCCTCCAATGTGATCGGCGATTTAGCGACCTTGTCGGTTCCGTAGTCGTATCCAGGGATCTTCTGTTTCTCTTTCACCTCATCCATTGTGTGTAACTCCTTGCTTGCTCCTGCTTTGATGGGTGAGCGATTGTGCCAGCCGGGTACGCCGGAGTTTCGGAGGCGAGGAACGCGATACTTTGGCTGTAGAGCGCGTAACGCGTCTCCTCGAGATGCATCAGGTAGGTGCCGCGGCCGAGCTTAATGTCGCGGTTGACGGGCGAGGGTCCCGAAGAGCACCTTTCTGAAGCATCGCCGCTCCATTGCAGAGCGAAACGCACGCCCAAAGACATAGTTGCAGAGGCGGCGCGGCTTTCTGGTCGTGCCAAGTGCTTGAGCTGAACAAAGCAAAAGGCCCGATCGCCATTGGCGATCGGGCCTTTTCTGTTCGGTGCAGCCCAGCGCGCTTACGCCGCAGTCGAAGCCTTCCGTGCGGCCTTCTCCTGCGCCGCGGCGGCCTCGTCCTTGCGGATCTCGGAGAGCTTCTTCTGGACCTGCTCCGAGAAAATGTACTGCGCCGGGCGCTGGTTCGACATGTCGATCTCCGGCGCCATCGGGCCCGTGGTCCTGATGCCGCGCAGCGACACCCACATCGCCTTGATCGGGTTGTTGAGAGCGGCGGTCGCTGCCGTCGGCTCGTAGCCGCAATGGGCCATACAGTCGGCGCACTTCTCGTACTTGCCGGTGCCGTAGGTCTCCCAGTCGGTGGTGTCCATCAGCTCCTTGAAGGTTTTTGCGTAGCCTTCGCCGAGCAGGTAGCAGGGCTTCTGCCAACCAAAAATGTTGCGCGCGGGCATGCCCCACGGCGTGCACTCGTATTCCTGGTTGCCGGCGAGGAAGTCGAGGAACAGGCCGGAATGCATGAAGTTCCACTTCTTGCCCTTGCCCATCGCAAAGACGTCGCGGAACAGCTTCTTGGTCTTGGTGCGGTTGAGGAAGTGCGCCTGGTCCGGCGCGCGCTCATAGGCGTAGCCCGGCGACATCGAGACGCCGACGCCGAGCTCGACGGTGAGGTCGAGGAACTTCGCGATCTCCTCGGCCGGATGGCCGTCGAAGATGGTGGCGTTGACGTTGACGGTGAAGCCGCGCGCCTTCGCCGCCTTGATCGCGGAGACGGCGCGGTCGAACACGCCCTGCTGCGACACGGCCTTGTCGTGGTGCTCCTTCAGGCCGTCGAGATGCACGGAGAAGAACAAATAGGGCGAGGGCTCGAACAGGTCGAGCTTCTTCTCGAGCAGCAGCGCGTTGGTGCAGAGCGAGACGAACTTCTTGCGGGCGACCAGGCCGCGCACGATCTCGCCGATCTCCTTGTGGATCAGCGGCTCGCCGCCGGGGATCGCCACCATCGGCGCGCCGCACTCGTCGGCCGCGTCCCAGCACTCCTGTGCGGTCATGCGGCGGTTGAGGATCGCATCCGGATAGTCGATCTTGCCGCAGCCGACGCAGGCGAGGTTGCAGCGGAACAGCGGCTCCAGCATCAGCACGAGCGGATAGCGTTTGCGGCCAAGCAGTTTCTGCTTGAGCAAATAGCCGCCGATACGCATTTCCTTGAAGAAGGGGATTGCCATTACACGTTTCTTTCTGGGCTTGAAATTCGGATAGGTCAGCTTGCAGCCAGTTGGGCCGGAAGCCTGAATTCGATGTTTTCCTCGCGGCCCGGGAGCACCGAGACCGTCACCGGTCCGATCCGCCGCAGCGCTTCGATCACGTCATCCACCAGCACCTCGGGCGCCGAGGCGCCGGCCGTGAGGCCGACGGTTCTGGCACCCTTCAACCACTCCGGATTGAGCTCGCGGCCATCGGCGATCAGATAACTCGCGACGCCGGCTTCGGTGCCGATTTCGCGGAGCCTGTTCGAGTTCGAGCTATTGGCAGCGCCCACCACCAAAATCACGTCAACCAGTTTGCCCAATTCCCTTACCGCAGATTGGCGGTTCTGTGTCGCATAGCAGATATCCCGGATGTCGGGGCCTTGAATATCTGTAAATCGGGCCTGAAGGGCCCCGATAATGTCCTTGGTGTCGTCGACCGATAGCGTGGTCTGGGTGATGTAGGCCACTGGCGTATCCGCCGGCAGCGCCAGGGCCCTGGCCTCTTCAACGCTCTGGACCAGCAGAACGGGGCCGGCAACCTGGCCCATCGTGCCCTCGACCTCGGGGTGGCCGGAATGGCCGATCAGGATCAGGGTTCGGCCCCTGGTGATGTAGCGCTTCCCCTGATTGTGAACTTTCGTGACCAGGGGGCAGGTGGCGTTCAACACCGGAAGGTCGCGCGCGGCGGCCTCTTCCTCGACGCTGCGGGCGACGCCATGGGCACTGAAGACGGTAACAGCCTTCGGTGGAACTTCGGACAATTCCTCGACGAAGATCGCGCCTTTGTTCTTCAGGCTCTCGACGACGTATTTGTTGTGCACGATCTCATGGCGCACGTAGACAGGCGGACCGTATTTCTCCAGGGCCCGCTCCACGATCTCGATCGCGCGCACCACGCCCGCACAAAAGCCGCGCGGCTGCGCTAGATAAACTTCCATTGGACGCCCATCACGCAAGTTGCACCAATCCGCTCAATTGTCCCAGGCGGCACCCCGATACGGGCCAATGCTGCAATATCCGCACCATTGGTGTCGCGACCGCGGTAACAGCCCACCCCATCTCTGCCCAGGCGCATGCAGGCACAGCGCTTTGTGTCAAAAAATCGGCATTAAGGAAAGACGGAACGAGTCTAAGGGTTCCCCGTTAGGCCAATTCGAGGTACTATAATACTTCATTTCGCGTCAGCAAGACGGCGAGATTTGTGCTCACCCCTTCGTCACTTTACCGCCTCAACTCGACGGCTATACCGGCCGCTCCGCATGGTTTTGCCATGGTCTCCCGCGGTTTACTTCGAACCTGGTTCCCGCGAGAGCCACTCAAACAGCAATAGGTTTCGCGTGGGAACTCCGATAAACAGCGGGCGTTTCCGGCAGGCTGTTAACACTAGAAAGAAAAGAAGTGCTGCAGAGCGTAGTCGTTGCCATCGTCAGGGCCTGTACCCGGTTTGCCTCCCTCGTCGTCGTTGTCGGGCTCCTGCTGGCAGTAGGGGCGGGCTATTACGCGTCCCGGCACTTCGCCATCAACACCGACATCAATTCGCTGATTGCCCAGAATCTGGACTGGCGCCAGCGCGACCAGCAGTTCGACCGCGCTTTCGACCGCGACGCGACGATTCTCGCAGTCGTCGAGGCCAGGACGCCGGAGATGGCGACCGCAGCCGCGGACGCGCTGTTTGCCAAGCTGAAGGACAACAAGACCGAATTCCAGTCGATCCAGCAGCTCGGTACCGGTGAGTTCTTCGAGAAGAACGGCCTGTTGTTCCTGCCGACCGAGGAAGTCGGCAAGATCACCGGCCAGTTCGAATCCGCGGCGCCCCTGATCGAGATCATGGCCGGCGATCCGTCGATTCGCGGCCTGACCGGCGCGCTGGAGACCGGGCTCGCCGGCGTCAAGCGCGGCCAGGTCAAGCTCGACAGCACCGAGCGGCCGTTCAACCAGATCGCGCAGACGGTCGAGACCGTGCTCAACAAGGGCAATGCGAGCTTCTCCTGGCGCGAGCTCGTCAGCGATCAGCCGCTGTCGGATTCGGACAAGCGTGCCTTCATCGAGTTCAAGCCGGTCCTCGACTACAATGCGCTGGAGCCCGGCAAGGGCGCGACCGACGCGATCCGCAAGGCCGCGGTCGATCTCGATTTTGCGACCAAATATCAGGCGCGGGTGCGGCTGACCGGTCCGGTCCCGATCGCCAACGAGGAATACGCCACCGTCCAGGAAGGTGCTGTCGTCAACGGCGTCGGCACCGTCGTCGTCGTGCTCCTGATCCTCTGGCTCGCGCTGCATTCCTCGAAGATCATCTTCGCTGTGTTCGTCAATCTGTTCGTCGGCCTTGCGCTGACGACCGCTGGCGGCCTGATGATGGTCGGCTCGTTCAACCTGCTATCGATCGCGTTCGCCGTGCTGTTCGTGGGACTGGGCGTCGACTTCGGTATCCAGTACAGCGTCCGCTACCGCTCGGAGCGCTATAAGCACGACGATCTCTCCAATGCCCTGGTGCTTGCCGCCAAGCGCTCCGCGGTGCCGCTATCGCTGGCGGCGATGGCGACGGCCGCCGGCTTCCTCTGTTTCCTGCCGACCGACTACAAGGGCATTTCCGAGCTCGGCCAGATCGCCGGCGTCGGCATGCTGGTGGCGTTCCTCTCCAGCATCACGATACTGCCCGCGATGCTGAAGCTGCTGAACCCGCCGGGCGAGAGGGAGCCGGTCGGCTATGCCTTCCTGGCGCCGCTCGATTACTTCCTCGAGAAGCACCGGGTGCTGGTCGTGGGTGGCACGCTGCTGCTCGCGGTGGCCGGCCTGCCGCTGCTCTATTTCCTGAAGTTCGACTTCAACCCGATGAACCTGCGCAACCCGAAGGCCGAGTCGATCGCGACCTTCCTCGACCTTCGCAAGGATCCCAACACCGGCGCCAATGCCATCAACGTGATGACCAGGTCGGAGGAGCAGGCCAGGCAGGTTGAAGCGAAGCTGGAGAAGGTGCCGGAGGTGTTGCGCGTGATGTCGCTCGACAGCTTCGTGCCGGAGGACCAGCAGCCGAAGCTGAAGCTGATCGCGCAGGGCGCCAAGGTGCTGAACCCCGCGCTCAACCCCGACCAGATCGACCCGGCGCCGTCGGATCAGGAGAACGTCGATTCGTTGAAATCCTCGGTCGACAATCTGCGCCGCACCGCCGGTGACACCAAGGGCCCGGGCGCAGTCGCCTCGCGTCGGCTCGCGGACGCCCTCGAGAAGCTCGCCAATTCGGACGAGGCGACCCGCAACAAGGCGCAGGACGTGTTCGTCACGCCGATGAAGATCGTGTTCGACCAGCTCAGGAACGCGATGCAGGCCGAACCGGTCACCCTGAAATCACTGCCGCCCGATCTCGTGAACGCCTGGAAGAGCAAGGACGGAATCATCCGGGTCGAAGCTCAGCCGAAGGGCGATCCCAACGACAACGATACGCTGCGCAAGTTTGCGGCAGCGGTGCTCGAGGCCGAGCCGACCGCAATCGGCGGACCGGTTTCGATCCTGAAGTCCGGCGACACCGTGGTGAATGCATTCATCCATGCCGGCATCTATGCGTTGCTTGTGATCGGCCTGTTGCTGTGGATCACGTTGCGCCGCATCGTCGACGTGCTGATGACGCTGGTGCCGCTTCTGGTCGCCGGCGCGGTGACGCTTGAGATCTGCGTGCTGATCGGCCTGCCGCTCAACTTCGCCAACATCGTCGCGTTCCCGCTGCTGCTCGGCGTGGGCGTCGCGTTCAAGATCTATTATGTCGTGGCGTGGCGGTCCGGCAGAACAAACCTGCTTCAGACGAGCCTGACGCGTGCGATCTTTTTCAGCGCACTGACGACGGCGACCGCGTTCGGCAGCCTGTGGCTGTCGAGCCATCCGGGCACGTCCAGCATGGGCAAGCTGCTCGCACTTTCTCTGGTGACGACGCTTGCCGCAGTGCTGCTGTTTCAGCCGGCCCTAATGGGCAAACCCCGCAATCTCCGGGAGTAGGCAGATGTCGCCGACTGGATCGGCGGCACCTTTCTGACCGGGCTTGGCCGCGGTGACGCTCTTCGGAGCCGCCGCCGTCGGCGCAGGTGCCGCGGCACCCGGCGCTGCTGCCTTGGGCGCCGCACCTGTCGTCTTGGGCGCACCCTTCGCCGTGGCGCTGGCGGTGCTCAAGGGAATCGGCGGACCGACGCGGGTCCAGGTCTCGCCGCCGCACAGGAAGCCGAGCACGCAGCCCTTGATCTCGAGCTGATCGGTGCCGACAGGCGTGATGGTCGCACTATACATCTGACCATCCTTGGCGTTGTAGACCTGACCTTCCCACTGCTCGGCACCGGCCGTCTTCTTCATGTCGATCAGGGTCGCCATGCCCAGCGTCGGCCTGTTCTTTTTTGAGACATCCGGGTTGTTCTCGTCGCGGCCTCCGGGCTGCTTTTCCCAGGAAACCGCGCCCCACATGCTGCCATTGCATTGGGCGACGCGGATATTGGCAACGCCATCGGCGACCCGCCAGTCGCCGGTGGGATCGGCGGCGAGCGCCGGTGTCAGGCCGGCGTAACCGCCTGCCAGTATTATTCCGGTGTAAAGGGCCAAACGCATGAGTGTTCCTTGGCAGTGCAACATGGTCTAAAGCTGTGCTTGCGAAGATGGTCCGAAAAAGGGCAAAAGGCCGCACAGACCCTTTTCCGTTTGCTGACCGTTTTCAGTTGACGAAGCGGCCCTCAACCGAAGTATGTAGCGGATGAACAGTCCAAATCCAGACATGTCCCAGTTGTTCGCGGACCGTCAGGCCCAGCGCAGCACCCTGCATAATCGGTACCTGAACGAGCAGTTCGTCCGGGTTCTCAAGACCATCGGCTACGACGTCGGCTTCCAGAAGGGGCAGGGGCAATACCTCTTCGATCGCGAGGGGGCGCGTTATCTCGACCTCTTGTCCGGCTTTGGCGTGTTCGCAATCGGGCGCAATCATCCGGTGATGCGCGATGCGCTGAAAAGCGTGCTCGACGCCGATCTGCCCAATCTCGTCCAGTTCGACGTCTCGGTGCTCGCCGGCGTGCTCGCCGAGCGGCTTTTGAAATACGTTCCGTATCTCGACAAGGTGTTCTTCGCCAATTCCGGCGCCGAATGCGTCGAGGCGGCGATCAAGTTCGCGCGTGGCGCCACCGGCCGCCCCGGCATCGTCTACTGCGCCCACGGCTATCACGGCCTGACTTATGGCGCACTGTCGCTGACCGGTGATTCGAACTTCCGCACCGGCTTCGAGCCGCTGCTACCGGGCTGCACCTCAGTTCCGTTCAACGATCTTGCCGCGCTCGAAAAGGCGCTAGCCTCGCGCGAGGTCGCGGCCTTCGTGGTCGAGCCGATCCAGGGCAAGGGCGTCAACATGCCCTCCGACGAGTTCCTGCCGGGCGCGGCCGCGCTCTGCAAGAAGTACGGCACGCTGTTCGTTGCCGACGAGATTCAGACCGGCATGGGCCGCACCGGCCGCTTCCTCGCGGTCGAGCACTGGAACGTCGAGCCCGACATGGTGCTGCTGTCGAAGTCGCTCTCGGGCGGCCACGTGCCGGTCGGCGCCGTGCTGACGCGCAAGAGCATCTTCGACAAGATCTTCAACCAGATGGACCGCGCGGTGGTGCACGGTTCGACTTTCTCCAAGAACGATCTCGCGATGGCCGCCGGCATTGCCACGCTCGACGTGATGGAATCGGAGAAGCTGATCGAGTCCGCCGCCAAGCGCGGCGCCGAGCTTCGCCTCGCGCTCACCCGGATGGTGCCCGGCTACGAGCTCTTGAAGGAAGTGCGCGGCAAGGGCCTGATGATCGGCATCGAGTTCGGGCCGCCGAAATCGCTGCGGCTGCGGGCGTCCTGGAACGTGCTGGAGGCCGCCAACAAGGGCCTGTTCTGCCAGCTCATCACCGTGCCGCTGTTCAAGGATCACAAGGTCCTGACGCAGGTCGCCGGTCACGGCAGCCACACCATCAAGCTGCTGCCGCCGCTCACCATCACCGAAGAAGACTGCAGCTGGATCGAGCGCGCCTTCGACGAGGTCATCGCCGGCAGCCACAAGGTCCCCGGCGCGATCTGGTCGCTCGGCAAGACGCTGGTCGACAACGCGGTGCGAAGGTCGGCCTGATCTCGTCATTGCGAGCGAAGCGAAGCAATCCAGAGTCCCTCCGCGGAGACGATCTGGATTGCTTCGCTCCGCTCGCAATGACGGTGGAGACGTCTACCCCTCCACATTCGCCTTCATCGCCGCCTCGAACTTGTCGACGAATTCGGTGAGCTCGTCGCCGCCGATATCGCTGACGGCCCAGAAGTTCAGGCCGCGCTCGCCCCAGCGGCGGCAGTTGAAGCCCTGCATGGTCTGCGTCTTCGGCGGCCGGTGCTCGGTGCTCGCGGTCTGCGACACGAACAAATTGATGATGTGCTGCCGGCGCCGGTAGACCACGGCACCGATCGCGCGCGCATCGACATAGTCGAGCCGGCCGCCGACCAGCGTAAAGCCTTGCGCGGTGAGGTCGATCACGGGCGGGGCGACATCGAGCTTGCCGTTGAACCAGGGCTTGACCGTGTGCTGATCGGTCGAGACCACGTCGATGAGGTGGCCGGCCTGGAGCGAGCGCAGATGTGCGGAGACGACCTCCGAGAGAATGCGCTGCTGGTCGTCCTGGCGCAGCACCACGGCGACGACGCCGGAGGCGGCGAGCGCCGAGACTGCCGAACCCATCGCAAAACCGCGCAGCACGGAACGCCGGCTCGGCTGCGGCCGCGCTTGCGGCATCGACGCCTCGATACGGGCACGCAAGCCAGCGGGCGCGGTATAGCGCAGCTTGGTGTCGGCCAGCACGCGCTTCATCTCGCGCTGTGCCGCAAGCTCAGCCGTGCAGGCCGGGCAGCTTGCGATATGGGCTTCGACCTCGCGCGCATGGCCGGCATCGAGCTCGTTGTCGAGCAGCGCGTGAAGCAGGATTTGTGCTTCGTCGCAGGTCATTTCGAGTGCTCCTCTTCCGCCGTCCAGGCCGCGCGCAGCATGGCGCGGGCGCGGGCGAGGCGGGACATCACGGTGCCGACCGGGGCACCGACGGCTTCGGCAATTTCACGATAGGACAGGTTGCTGATCTCCCGCAGCACGAAGGTTTCCTTGAATGGCTCGGCGAGCGCGTCGATCATCTTGCGGATGGCGCCGGCGTCGCGGCTGCGCAGCACCTCGGTCTCCGGGCTCGCCTCGCTCTCCTGCCACATCGGCGTCTGGTCGGCGGCGCCGGGCGTGTCCTCAATCGCGGCGTGCGAGTGCGCGCGTCTGGCATATTCGGCGTTGCAGACGTTGCGCAGGATCGCGAACAGCCACGGCTTCATCGCCGGGCCGCGATAGCTGTCGAAGTGCTTCAGCGCGCGCAAATAGCATTCCTGCACCGCGTCCTCCGCGTCGGAGGCGTCGCGCAGCAGGTAGCGTGCGAGCGTGTAGACGTCGTCGAGATAAGGGAGCGCCGCCTCGCGGAAGCGCTGCGCCTTCTGGAAATCGTCGCTGACGGGCATCGCCTCTCGCTTTGCCTCTTGCTGCGTTTCGTATGTCGTTGCGAGCTTCGCGCCGTTGTTGGGCCTGACCGAAGGCACGCGAGCCCGGCCGGCGTGGGACCACCGGCCGGGCAAGACAGAGATGCCTTGGTTGGAGACGTTACTCAACCTTGATCATCCCGGTCATGTGCGGGTGCAACGAACAAAAATACTTGTAGTCGCCCGCATTGGTGAAGGTGAACGCGAACTTGTCGTCGGTGTCCAGGGTCTTGGACCTGAACTTGCCGGCCGACACCACGGTGTGGGGGATGTCGTCCCGGTTGGTCCAGGTCACGGTCGTGCCGACCTTGATCTTGAGCTCCGGCGGCTGGAAGACGAAATTGTCGATATGTACCTCCAGGTTGTCGTCGGCGCGGGCGATTGTGGCGGGTAGCAGGATGGCCGCGGCCAAAGTGAGACCGAGGTCGACCCCGAAGTCGCGGCGGTTGAGTGTCTTCATTGTCAGCTTCCGTTCAGCCCTGGATCAACCCTGCAGCGGCGTATCGATGATCGCGAGCCGCTGCTCGTTCTGCTTGAAGTTGATGCTGGCGACCCCGAGCATCGAACGGAGCTTGGCGTCCTCGACCTTCATCGGTCCGGGCGAGGCGGCGGTACCCGGCGCCGGCTGCGGGAACGCGGTCGAACGCGCCGTGTGGAAGGTGACGTTACCCTCGACCTTCTGCATCACCTGGTGGATGTGCCCGTTCAGCACGGTGACCGAGCCGAAGCCCTTGACGTGTTCGAGTGCGCGGCCGCCGTCCTCGGTGCCCCAGCCCCATTCCGGATAGACGGTCCAGAGCGGAATATGCGCGAACAAAACGACCGGCGTGGATTTCGACTTGCCGCGGAGGTCGTCCTCGAGCCAGGCAAGCTGCTCGGCGCCGAGATTGCCGAGGCCGCCGCCCTTGAGGTCGACGACGTTGACGAGGCCGACGAAGTGCACGCCGCCGGCGTCGAAGGAGTACCAGCCCTGGCCCTTGGTGCCGCGGCCGTAGCGCTCGCGATAGAACTTCACCTCTTCGTCGAGGAAGTCATGCTCGCCCGGCACGTAGTGCACGTCCAGCTTGGACTGCGAGATGATGCGATCGGCGTTGTCGAACTCGGAGGCTTTCGACAGATGAGTGATGTCGCCGGTGTGGATCATGAACGACGGCTTGACCGGCATCGCATTGATCTTGTTGACGGCTTCCTCCAGCGTGCCCAGCGCATTGGGGTTGGCCGGCTTGTCGAAGCCGACATGGCTGTCGCTGATCTGGAGGAAGGTCATGCCGGGCGCGGCGGCGGTTGCGGCCTCGGCTGAATCGATAATGCCAAGCGACCGCGGGACGCCGCCCGTGATGGTCCAGAGCACCCCGGTGCCTGCCCACGTCATGCACTCCAGCACCTTGCGGCGGCTGACGCCGTCTTCGCCGTGATCGTGTCCGCTCATCGCACGTCTCCCTTGGCCCGGAATTGGGCTTCGTGGAGGTGATTGGGGGAGGGGGCGGTTTATTCGCGGGGGGCGATGACGATTTCGTGAGGTGGGATCACGTAGGCCGGATGCAGCGCAGCGCCTGTTGGCGGCTCGACAGCGCGCAATTTGCTACGCTGCGCCAGGGAACATGAACGGGGATCTACGCCGAAAATTCCCGGACCGCCCGCAGCACGAGGGCAGGCGGATTGCCGATCTCGCCCGATTGCAACGTGGCGATCTCCGAGCCGGTGGGACCGAGGGAAAAGCGCTGACTGATCATGGTGATTGGATGCTACTTCGCATCCTCCATAATCATCGCCGCGCCCTTCTCGGCGATCATCGCGGTCGGCGTGTTGGTATTGCCCGAGGTGATCGTCGGCATGATCGAGGCGTCGACGACGCGAAGACCGCTGAGGCCATAGAACCGCAGGCGCTCGTCGACCACGGCCATGGGATCGCTCGCCGCGCCCATTTTCGCCGTGCCGACGGGATGGAAGATGGTGGTGCCGATATCGCCGGCGGCTTTTGCCAGCGAGGCATCGTCGTCGCCGACGGTGGGGCCGGGCAGATATTCGCGCGGGCGATATTTTGCCAGCGCCTTCTGCTGCATCAGGCGGCGCGTGGTGCGGATGGCGTCGGCGCCGACCTGGCGGTCGTCATCGGTCGACAGATAGTTCGGCGCGATGATCGGCTTTTCGTCCGGCGTCGCCGAGCGCAGACGCACAGTGCCGCGCGAGGTCGGCTGGAGATTGCAGGCGCTCACCGTGATCGCCGGGAAGCGGTGCAGGGGATCGCCGAACTTGTCGAGCGACAGCGGCTGCACGTGGAACTGGATGTTGGCGCGCGCGCGTGTCGCATCGGAACGCGTGAAGATGCCGAGCTGCGACGGCGCCATGGTCAGCGGACCGCGGCGGCGGAAGGCATAGTCGAGGCCCATCAGGCCGCGGCGGATCAGATTGTAATAGGTCTCGTTCAGCGTCCGCACGCCCTCGACCTTGTAGATCGCACGCTGCTGCAGATGGTCCTGTAGATTGCGGCCCACGCCGGGCTTGTCCATCACGATGTCGATGCCGAGCGGCGACAGCCAGTCGGAGGGCCCGATACCGGAGCGATGCAGCACCTGCACCGAGCCGATCGCGCCGGCCGACAGGACCACCTCGCGCTTTGCGCGCGCCTCGATGGTCTCGCCGTTCTGGATGAAGCGCACGCCGACGGCGCGGCCCTGCTCGATGATGAGACGGTCGACCAGCACATTCTTCTCGAGCCGCAGGTTCGGCCGGTTCAGCGCCGGCTTGAGGAAGCCGCGCGCCGACGACCAGCGCCGGCCGCGCTTCTGGTTGACGTGGAAATAGCTCGTGCCTTCGTTGTCGCCGGTGTTGAAATCCGGGATGCGCTTGATGCCCATTTCCTCGGCGGCATCACCAACCGCATCGAGAACGTCCCAGGACAGCCGCGGCGCCTCGATGCGCCAGCCCCCGCCGGTGCCGTGATGCTCGCTTGCGCCCAGGAAATGATCCTCGAGCCGTCTGAACAGCGGCAGCACGTCGTCATAGCCCCAGCCGGTCATGCCGAGCTGGCGCCAGTGATCGTAATCGGCGGCCTGTCCGCGCATCGAGATCATGGCATTGATCGCCGAGGAGCCGCCGATCACCTTGCCGCGGGGATAGGCGAGCGCGCGGCCGTTCAGGCCCGGCTCGGCCTCGGTCTTGAACATCCAGTCCGAGCGCGGATTGCCGATCGCGAAGAGATAGCCGACCGGAATGTGGAACCAGATCCAGTTGTCGTCGCCGCCGGCCTCGAGAATGAGGACGCGGTTCTTGAGCTCGGCCGACAGCCGGTTGGCCAGGATGCAGCCGGCCGTGCCGGCGCCCACGACAATGTAGTCAAACTCACCTTCGAGCCGCCTTGGCATTCTGCTTCCACCCGGATGGTCTCTAAACGTTCCATCCTAATAGGCAGACGGAGACGACCGGGACAAGTCCGGCCATGCCGGGTGGGCAGGGCCAGGCCCCGATCCCTGACGGTTGGGTGGACTGGTGCTTGCATGGTAGACAGGCCTGCATTTCAACAAAGCTCGAGATCCTCCATGCCCATCGTGAACCGCGTCGCTGACCTTCAATCCGATATCCAGGCCTGGCGGCGGGACATCCACCAGCACCCCGAGCTGCTGTATGACGTCCACCGCACCGCAGCATTCGTCGCGGATCGCCTGCGCGAGTTCGGTTGCGACGAGGTCGTGACCGGCATCGGCCAGACCGGCGTGGTGGGCGTGATCAAGGGCAACAAGCCGGCCGGCGAGGGGCTCAAGGTGATCGGCATGCGGGCCGACATGGACGCGCTGCCTGTCGATGAGCAGACCAACCTGCCTTACGCCTCCAAGATTCCGGGCAAGATGCACGCCTGCGGCCATGACGGCCACACCGCGATGCTGCTCGGCGCCGCACGCTATCTCGCCGAGACCCGCAACTTCGCCGGCGATGCCGTCGTGATCTTCCAGCCGGCCGAGGAAGGCGGCGCCGGTGGCGCGGCCATGGTGAAGGACGGCATGATGGAGCGCTTCGGCATCGAGCAGGTCTACGGCATGCACAACGGCCCCGGCATTCCGATCGGCTCGTTCGCGATCCGGCCGGGCCCGATCATGGCGGCGACCGACGAGGTCGACCTCATGATCGAGGGTCTCGGCGGCCATGCCGCACGTCCGCACAAATGCGTGGATTCCGTTCTGGTCGGTGCACAGCTGATCACGGCGTTGCAGTCGATCGTCGCGCGCAGCGTCGATCCCTTGGAATCGGCCGTGATCTCGATCTGCGAATTCCACGCCGGCAATGCCCGCAACGTCATCCCGCAAACCGCTATTCTGCGGGGCACCATCCGCACGCTGACGCCGGACGTGCGCAAGCTGGTCGAGAAGCGCGTGCGCGAAGTCGTGGCGGGCGTCGCCCAGATCACCGGCGCCAAGATCGATCTGCACTACAAGCGCAATTATCCCGTGGTGAACAATCACGTCGCGGAGACCGAGGTGGCGTCGCGCATTGCCAAGCAGGTCGCGGGCGATGCCAATGTGCTCGAGATGTCGCCGCTGATGGGCGGCGAGGACTTTGCCTACATGCTGGAAGCGCGCCCCGGCGCGTTCATCTTCTGCGGCAACGGCGACAGCGCGGGCCTGCATCACCCTGCCTACAATTTCAACGACGAGGCGATCGTGTTCGGTACCTCCTACTGGGTCAAGCTGGTCGAGGAACAGCTCGCGGCGTCGTAAGCCAAGACGCCGGCAGAAATGAAAAGGGCCCGTGCATCGCACGGGCCCTTTGACGTTAGTAAGCGATGGTCTCTCAGAAGAGGTGAGAGAACAGATAGTACAACGTGCCCGAGATGATCATCGCGGCCGGCAGGGTCAAAACCCAGGCCATGGCGATGTTGCGGATCGTGGACCATTGCAGGCCGGAGCCGTTGGCGGCCATGGTGCCGGCGATACCAGACGACAGCACGTGCGTGGTCGACACCGGCAGGCCGTAGATGTCGGCCGCGGCGATGGTGGCGGCCGCCGTGATCTCGGCGCAGGCACCTTGCGCGTAGGTCAGATGCGTCTTGCCGATCTTCTCGCCGACGGTCACGACGATGCGCTTCCAGCCGACCATGGTGCCGAGGCCAAGCGCGATGGCGACCGCGATCTTCACCCAGCCGGGGATGAACTTCGTGGCGCTGTCGAGCGAGCCCTTGTAGGCGTTGAGCACGGCGACGTCGCCGGTGCTGAGCTCGGCTTCCTTGTCCTTCATCAGGAATCGCAGTGCTTCCGAGACGAGGTACATGTCGTTGCGGGTGTTGCCGACGAGGTCGGCCGGCACCTTGGCGAGCGAGCCGTAGGTGGTCACCTGCTTGGCAATGTCGCGCACGAGCACGGCGAGCGACGGGAACGTGCCGCCGTTGACCTCATGCTGCGCAACATAGTTGGTCACGGCGGGCCGCGGATTGCCGATCACGCTGTAGCCGGCGGCCTTGCCTTCGATGATCTTGCTGGCGGCGTCCGAGTTCTGGCTGAACGCGGCGATCTGGCTCTCCGGCAGCGCGCGGTTGAGCGCGTAGGCGGTTGGCACGGTGCCGATCAGGATCAGCATGATCAGGCCCATGCCCTTCTGACCGTCATTGGAGCCGTGGAAGAAGCTCACCAGTGTGCAGGTGAGGATCAGGATTCCGCGGATCCACAGCGGCGGCGGCTGGTCGCCCTTCGGCTCGCCGAACAGAGCGGGCGTGGCGCGCAGCAGCGCGGAGCGCAGGATCAGCAGCAGGCCCGCGGCCAGCGCGAAGCCGAACAGCGGCGACAGCAGCAGCGCCTTGCCGATATTGGTGGCCTGGGACCAGTCGACGCCCGAGGTGCCGCTGCGGCCATGCAGGAGCGCGTTCATGATGCCGACGCCCATGATCGAGCCGATCAGGGTGTGCGAGCTCGAGGCGGGCAGGCCGAAATACCAGGTGCCGACATTCCAGATGATGGCGGAGATCAACAGCGCGAACACCATCGCAAAGCCGGCGCTGGAGCCGACCTGGAGGATCAGTTCGACCGGCAGCAGCGAGACGATGCCGAACGCGACTGCGCCCGAGGACAGCAGCACGCCGAACAGGTTGAACATGCCGGACCACACCACGGCGACGTGGGCGGGCAGCGAGCGGGTGTAGATCACGGTCGCGACCGCGTTGGCAGTGTCGTGGAATCCGTTCACGAACTCGAAGCCGAGTGCGATCAGAAGCGCGACGAACAGCAGGAGGAAGGGAGCAAAGGTCTTGACCTGCGCGCCGGCAGCGTCGACGTCGACCCAGATGCTGTAGGCGACGAAGAGCAGTGCGGCGGCGATCACTCCCATATAGATTACGCCGGTGAGCGGATGGAATCCGCGATTAAGGTCTGGCCCCTTACTCAAGGCCGGCTCGATGGAGCCTGGCAAAGCAACGTCACTCATTGGAAAATCTCCTGTCCCAAGGCCCCGATTTTGCGCGCGGCATGTGACAGGCGGTTGAAATGGCGGACAGGCAGTTGAAATGATGGAATTTATCCACGCTCAGGCGGCGTGCGCGGACTTCTTCTGCAAGCTGGCAGCAATCGTGAGGTCTTCGACAAAGCGCTGATATTCCAGCACCTTCGCTTCCGGATCGGGTAGCCGCAGCAGATAGGACGGATGCACCGTCACCAGAGCCTTGCGTCCGTCGGGGAGGTCTATGAGCCGGCCGCGGTTCTTGCCGATGGGCGTGATCTTGCCGAACACGCTTTGTGCGGCGGTGGCGCCCATCGCCACGATGAGATTGGGCTGGATTGCCGAAACTTCCCGCTCATACCATTGGCGGCAAGCTTTGATCTCCGGCGTCGCAGGCTTCTGGTGCAGGCGGATCTTTCCGCGCGGCACAAATTTGAAGTGCTTCACCGCGTTGGTGACATAGACCTTCTTGCGATCGACGCCGGCTTCCGCGAGCGCGCGGTCGAGCATCTGGCCGGCCGGGCCGACGAAGGGGTGGCCTGCGAGGTCTTCCTTGTCGCCGGGCTGCTCGCCGACCAGCATGATGGTGGCGTTCTGCGGTCCCTCGCCGAACACGGTCTGCGTCGCGTCCTTGTAGAGCTGGCAGGCGCGGCAATGGGCGGCTTCCTCGCGAAGCGCCTCGAGATCGTTGGTGACAGTCTTACGTGTCATCGGAGCCTCCGGCCGTTTCTGAGGCTTGTGCGGATCGGTTGCAGCGTTGGTGATCATGGCGCCGGTCATGCGTTCGGCGTCCTCGATCAGAGGCTTAATGATCGAGGCCTCGGGCAGGTTCCTCCAGTATTTCCTCGGCATCTCCGTCTGCATCGCCTTCACCTTCAACCGCGCCGGGTTAAAGATGCTGGCGTAGTAGCGCCGCCAGGTTTCCTCCAGCCGGTCTTCGCCCGGCGCCTCGCTCTTGCTCACGCCCGGCGTGAACGAAAGCGCGTGGCCGTCCCAATGCGCGCAGAGATCGGGCGTCAGGATTGACCAGGGCATATCGGCAAAGCGTCTGGCGAAGAACGGCGCGGCGAGCTCGACGATATAATGCTCCGGCTCGAACCAGGCGACGTAATGCGCGGCACGTTCACGGCCGATCTCGCGGAAGCGCACGAAGGCGTGCATCTTGTGCTCGTCGCGATGGACCGCTCTTGCCATCGCCGTAGCTAACGCGATGTCAGGATCGGTCGCGACCTCGATGAGATCGTGATTGTCCTTCAGTCGCCAGAGCAGGCGATAGAGGATCGCAAAGCGCTGCGGATCGCGATGCAGGATGGCGGTCTGGGCGAGCTCGACGAATTTTGCCGACACGCTGAAGGTGCCGTCGTTCACCTCGAGGATCGGAGATGGTGCGGGCGGTGCGAACAACTCGGCTTCGCCGCCTTGCACGGCCCATGTGACTTCGGTGGGCTTCACATGATGAAGCACGAGCGTGCGGGCGGCTTTGCGCCAGCTTTCGAAATCGGTTTCGGTGTCGAGGATGATGTACTGCATCAGAAGCCAAACCCCAGTTGCGTTGCTTTCGGCTTGAACCGTTCGATCAGCCGCGCCTCGTCGAGGCGGTGCGGCGCGGGCCGGTGATCGCTGAGCACGATGAACGGCAGCGCCTTGTTGCGGGGCACGTGCAGCCGCGCGAGATCGGAGAGACGGATCGTGGTGGTGCGCCGTGTGGCGATGATGCGCTCGACCGCCTTGGTGCCGAAGCCCGGTACGCGCAACAGCTCCTCGCGGCTGGCGCGATTGATGTCGAGCGGAAAGCGGTCGCGGTGGCGCAGCGCCCAGGCGAGCTTGGGATCGATATCGAGCAGCAGCATCGCGCTGTCGTCGACGATCTCGCCGACGTCAAAACCGTAGAAGCGCATCAGCCAGTCGGCCTGGTAGAGCCGGTGCTCGCGCAACAACGGCGGCTGTACCAGAGGCAACGCGCGGCTGGCGTCGGGGATCGGGCTGAAGGCGGAGTAATAGACGCGCCGCAGCCGGTATGAGCCGTAGAGATTGGCGCTGGTGTGGAGAATGGTGTGATCGTTCGCGCCATCGGCGCCGACGATCATCTGCGTGCTTTGTCCTGCCGGCGCGAAGCGCTGCGGCTTGGCCTTCGTCTTGGTGCTGCGGTTGTCCTCGGCTTCGTCCAGTTTCAGCCGCAGCCGGCCCATGGTGCGGCGGATCGCACGCACGTCCTTCTCGGGCGCGAATTGTTGCAGGCTGGTCTCCTCAGGCATCTCGATATTGATGGAGAGACGATCGGCATATCTGCCGGCTTCCGCGATCAGCGCGTCGTCGGCCTCCGGAATGGTCTTGAGATGGATGTAGCCGCGGAAGTGATGCTCCTCGCGCAGTTTTCGCGCGACGCTGACCACCTGCTCCATGGTGTAGTCGGGACTGCGAATGATGCCGGAGGAGAGAAACAGTCCTTCGATGTAATTGCGCCGGTAGAAGTCCAGCGTCAGCTTGACCACCTCGTCGATGGTGAAGCGAGCGCGCGGCACGTTGGAGGAAGCGCGGTTGACGCAATAGAGACAGTCGTAATTGCAGGCGTTGGTGAGCAGCACCTTGAGCAGCGAGATGCAACGTCCGTCCGGCGCGTAGGAATGGCAGATGCCCATGCCCGGCGCGGTCGAGCCCATGCCCTTGCCGTCGCTGGAATCCCGCTTTTCGGTGCCGCTGGAGGCACAGGAGGCGTCGTACTTGGCTGCATCCGCCAGGATCTCCAGCTTGCGTTGTACGTCCATCCCGGAATCCCTTTGATTCAGCTCATGAATCTGATCGAGCGCAATTCGATTGACTCTTCGCGCGCCGTTAGCTTTATATTAGAACATACCATGAACAAATGAGCCAGCCGCTGGTTCTCTTTTTGAGAGTCATCGGCAATCACCTCTGAAGGAGCGGCGAGCATGAGCGGCGCACGCATGAGCGCGCTTGCGACCTTGCGCAGCCAGATCGAACGGATCGAGACGGCGGAGGTCGTGCATCATCACGACCGCGTCGCGCTCGGCCACGGCGAGGTCGACCACGCCTTGAAAGGCGGGCTCGCACGCGCGGCGATCCACGAGGTGTTTTGCGAGGGGCGTCAGGGCGCGGCCGCGACGGGCTTTATCACCGGGCTTGCGGGCCGCGTCACGGTGCGTCGGCCGCTGCTGTGGGTGCGGCAGGATTTCTCGGAACTTGAAACCGGCGCGTTGTCGATGTGCGGGCTCGCCGAGCTCGGCCTCGATCCGCGCCGCGTGGTGATGGTGCGCGCGGCTGACGTGGAGAGCGCGCTGCGCACCTCGGCCGATGCGCTCGCCTGCGATGCGCTCGGCGCCGTCGTGCTCGAGCTCTGGGGCGAGACCAGGCAGTTCGATCTCGTGGCGAGCCGCAAGCTGACGCTGGCCGCACAATCCTCTGGCGTCACCGGCCTCTTGTTGCGGATGGCGGCACAGCCGCTGCCCTCGACGGCGGAAACACGATGGATGCTGCGCGCGGCGCATTCGCCGCCGGGCGCGGCTTCAATGCCTGCGGCGCTTTGGAGTGCCTGGGGCGCGCCGCGCTTCGATGTCGAGCTGTTGCGCAATCGTCATGGCCCGTGTGGCCGGTGGATCATGGAATGGAAGTGTGATGAGTGCCAGTTCAGTGAACCGTCGGCGTATTCTCAGCCTGTGGCTGCCGCGCCTGCCCATCGACCGGATCCAGCGGTTCTTCAACGGCGGGTTGGGTAATAATCCTGAGCCCAGCATTGTCGTCATCAAGGATAACAATGCGCTGGTGATCCATGCGCTGGACGAGGCGGCCGAGCGGCTCGGTCTGTACATCGGCCAGCCGCTGGCGAATGCGCGAGCGATGTGTCCGGACCTGAAAGTGTTCGACGCCGATGTCGTGGCCGATGCAAAGGCGTTGAGCGATATCGCCGACTGGTGCGACCGCTTCACGCCGCTGGTGGCGCTCGATCCGCCGCACGGGCTGTTCCTCGATATCACCGGCTGTGCGCATCTGTTCGGTGGCGAGGCTGCATTGTTGCAGACGCTGGTCCGTGCGCTGGCCCGCCAGGGCTTTGCCGTCGGCGCCGCGATCGCCAGCACCTCGGTCTGCGCGCGTACGCTGACGCGGCAGACGCCTGGCGTTATTGTTGCCAATGGCGGGGAGGCGGCGGCGATCGACCGGTTTCCGGTGTCCGCGCTCGGTGCGGACGAGGCCATCACCACCGGCCTGCGCCGGGCCGGGCTGAAGACGATCGGCGATGTCGCCTTGCGCACGCCGAGCGAAATCACGGCGCGGTTCGGCGCGCGGTTCTCCACGCTGCTCGCGCATGCGCTGGGGCAGGGCGATGCGCCGATCAGCCCGCGAAAACCGCTGCCCGACTACATCGTGGAAAAACGCTTTGCCGAGCCGATCGCGACCGACACCATGATCGCGATGACGCTGTCGCGGCTGGCCGATACGCTGATCGCTTCCATGGAAAAGCAGGGCAAGGGCGCGCGCCGATTAGAGGCCGCGTTCTTCCGCACCGACGGCGTGGTGCGCGCGATCATGGTCGAGACCGGGCGTCCCGTGACGCGAAGTGCCGTCATAGACCGGCTGTTCCGCGAGCGGCTCGATGCGCTTGCCGATCCCCTCGATCCCGGCTTCGGCTTCGACATGGTGCGCCTGTCGGCGAGCCGCACCGAGATCGTGGTGCAGGAGCAGCGCGATCTCGATGCCAATGTCCATGACAATGACGAGCTCGCCGCGCTGATCGACCGCATCGCCGCGCGTATCGGCGGAAAACGCGTCGTCGTGCACCTGCCGCAGGACACCCATATCCCTGAAAGTGCGGTGCTGGCCGCGCCCGCGCAGCATCATCTCGCCGCCGCCATGCAGGCCGAATGGCCGGCGCGTGCCGCGAGCGAGCCGCCGCTGCGCCCCTTGCGCCTGTTCGACAAGCCGGAGCCGGTCACAGTGCCGTTCGCGACCGTGCCTGATGGCCCGCCGCATCAATTCACCTGGCGGCGCGCAAAACATGCGGTGGTGCGGGTGGAAGGACCCGAGCGCATCGCCATGGAATGGTGGCGGCAGGACGGCAAGCAGCTGACGCGGGATTATTTCCGCATCGAGGATGCCGAAGGCCTGCGCTTCTGGATTTTTCGCGACGGCCTTTACGAGGGGGAGGTGTTCGACGCCGACGGCAAGCCCGCTTCTCCCGGCTGGTATGTGCACGGTCTCTTCGCATGACTACTCCCACTTATGCCGAGATCGGCATCACCACAAACTTCTCCTTCCTGCGCGGCGGCTCGGATCCGCGCGCCTATGTGCATCAGGCCAGCAAGCTCGGCATTCCCGTGATCGGCATTGCCGATCACAACACGCTGGCCGGCGTGGTACGGGCCTGGAATGAGCTCGACAATGACACGGTGCTGCACAAGCCAAAGCTCCTGATCGGCGCGCGCATCGTCTTCATCGACGGTACGCCCGACATTTTTGTTTATCCGCGCGACCGCGCCGCCTATGGCCGGTTGTGCCAACTCCTCACCAGAGGCAAGCGTGGCGACGACATCACGCGAATCGAGAAGGGCGAATGCCATCTCAGCTTTGCCGATCTTCTGGAGTTTTCTGAAGGCCAGCTCCTGGTCCTGACGCTGCCGCATCGGTTTGATGATGCGAAAGTGCTGGATGTGCTTTCAAGGCTCGAGGCCAGCCGCGCCGAAGGCGTGTGGCTGGCCGCGAGCCTGGTCTATCGCGGCGACGACCGTCGCCGTCTGGCGCGGCTCGACGATCTCGCAGCCAAAGCAAGGGTGCCGCTGCTCGCGACCAACGAGGTGCTCTATCATGATCCCGGCCGCCGGCCGCTTCAGGACGTGCTGACCTGCATCCGGGAAAAGACCACGATCGAGGCGGTCGGACGCAAGCTGGAAGCCAACGCCGAGCGCTTTCTGAAGACGCCGCGCGAAATGGCGCGGCTGTTCCGCGATTTCCCCGAGGCGATTGCGGAGACCATGCGCTTTGCCGACAAGATCGACTTCTCGCTCGACCAGCTCAAATATCAATATCCGGACGAGCCGGTGCCGCCGGGCAAGACCGCGCAGGGGCATCTGGAGGATCTGACCTGGGCAGGCGTCGATAAATACTTTGGCGGGATCGACAATGTCGACGCAAAGCTGCGCGCGACCTTGCACAAGGAACTCGCGCTGATCGCCGAGCTGAAATACGCGCATTACTTCCTCACCGTGCATGACATCGTTCATTACGCGCGCAGCCAGAACATCCTGTGCCAGGGGCGGGGATCGGCGGCCAATTCGGCGGTGTGCTACGTGCTCGGCATCACCTCGGTCGATCCGACCAAGGTCGATCTGCTGTTCGAGCGCTTCATCTCCAAGGAGCGGCTGGAGCCGCCGGATATCGACGTCGATTTCGAGCATTCGCGGCGCGAGGAGGTGATGCAATATGTCTATCGCCGCTACGGCCGCCACCGCGCTGCGATCATCGCCACCGTTATCCATTATCGTCCGCGCAGCGCCATCCGCGACGTCGGCAAGGCGCTGGGGCTGACCGAGGACGTCACCGCCGCGCTCGCCGACACCGTCTGGGGCAGCTGGGGCAAGGGTCTCAACGACATGCAGGTGAGGCAGGCCGGGCTCGATCCGCAAAATCCCATGATCAATCTCGCGGTCGAGCTTGCGACCGAGCTGATCGAATTCCCGCGTCATCTCTCCCAGCATGTCGGCGGCTATGTGCTGACGCAGGACCGGCTCGACACCTATGTGCCGATCGGCAACGCCGCGATGGACGACCGTACTTTCATCGAATGGGACAAGGACGACGTCGACGCGCTCAACATGATGAAGGTCGACGTGCTCGCGCTGGGCATGCTGACCTGCATCCGGAAGTGTTTTGATCTGATCGATCGGCATAAGGGCGAGCGCTGGGTTCTGGCGACCGTTCCGCAGGACGATCCCAAGGTTTACGACATGCTGTGTGACGGCGAATCGCTCGGCGTGTTCCAGGTCGAGAGCCGCGCGCAGATGAACATGTTGCCGCGCCTGAAGCCGCGGACCTTCTACGATCTCGTCATCGAGGTCGCGATCGTGCGCCCGGGTCCGATCCAGGGCGACATGGTGCATCCGTATCTGCGCCGGCGGAACGGGCTGGAGAAGGTGATCTATCCCTCGCCATCGCCCGAGCATGGTCCCGCGGACGAGCTCTACAAGGTGCTGCACAAGACGAAGGGCGTGCCCCTGTTCCAGGAACAGGCGATGCGCATCGCGATCGAGGCGGCGAAATTCACCCCCGAGGAAGCCAACGGCCTGCGCCGCTCGATGGCGACCTTTCGCAATGTCGGCACCATCGGCCAATACGAGGAGAAGCTGATCGGCAACATGGTCGCGCGCGGCTATGATGCAAACTTCGCCAGAAGCTGTTTTGACCAGATCAAGGGCTTCGGCTCCTACGGTTTCCCGGAGAGCCATGCCGCGAGCTTTGCCCAGCTCGTCTATATCTCGTCATGGCTGAAGTATCATCACCCCGACGCCTTCTGCTGCGGGCTTCTGAACTCGCAACCGATGGGCTTTTACGCGCCGGCGCAGATCGTCGGCGACGCCCGCAAGAACGGCATCGAGGTGCGCGAGATCGACGTGTCCTACAGCTTTGCGCAGAACACGCTGGAGAGCACGGACGACAGATATTGTGCCGTTCGCCTCGGCTTCCGCCAGATCGACGGCTTTCACTGGCTCGATCCGGATGAGGAATTCCTCAAAGCGGAGCAAGCGAAGCGGCAGGGCAAGGTCTATGTCACTCAGGAAGACTGGGCCGACCGCATCATCAAGGCTCGCGACCGCCAACAGTTCACCTCGCTCGAAGATTTTGCCCGCGACACCGGCCTGCCCAAGCGCGCGCTGATCCTGCTGGCGGATGCTGATGCATTCCGCTCGCTCGGGCTCGACCGCCGCGAGGCACTGTGGCAGGTGCGACGGCTGCCCGACGATGTGGCGCTGCCGCTGTTCGAGGCAGCCACCGCGCGCGAGCAGCCGGACGAGCAGGCCAAGCCGTTGCCGGTGATGCCGCGTCCCGAACAGGTCGTCGCCGACTACCAGACCATCCGGCTGTCACTCAAGGGCCACCCGATGGAATTCCTGCGCGAGACGTTTTCGCGCGAGCGGATCGTCTCCTGCAAGGAGATCAGCCATGAGAACGAACGGCGCCGCGTCCGCTGCGCCGGCGTGGTGCTGGTGCGGCAGCGGCCCGGCAGCGCCAGTGGCGTCGTGTTCATGACGCTGGAGGACGAAACCGGTATCGCCAATGTCGTGGTGTGGCCCAAGATCATGGAGCAGTACCGGAAGGAGGTGATGGGCGCGCGCCTCATCCAGGTCGAAGGCTATATCCAGAGCAGCCCCGAGAAGGTGACGCATCTGATCGCGCAGCGCATGATCGACCGCTCGCACGATCTGGTCGGTCTTGCCAACGATGCCCTGAGCCGCAAGCATCCGGTCCCGGCAGGCGCCGACCTGATCGAGCCGCTCAATGACGACCGCCGCGACCACGCGGACATGCCGGCGCAAAAAATCCGCCACCCCCGCAACGTCCGCATCCTGCCGCCGTCGCGGGATTTCCATTGAGGAGTGGTGGGGGGCCGCCACACCCGTCATTGCGAGCGTAGCGAAGCAATCCAGTCTTTCCGCGGAGGGATTCTGGATTGCTTCGCTGCGCTCGCAATGACGAGGATAGAGGATTGCTTCGCTTCGCTCGCAATGACGGCGGAAACAGCGTGCCCTCACTCCGGCGCCGCTCCCACCGGCGGGCCGCCGGGCGGGCGGTGCAGGAAGGTCAGCGAGGCGTAGGCGCCGGCCCAGGAACCCATCGCCGCGAAAGCGACATAGAAGGCGTTCTCGGTGTAGCTGATCACGGCGTAGGAGGAGAGCAGGTACCAGACCGCGCTCCAGTTCGCCGCCGGGACGCGCTTGCGCGCGATCACGGCCGAGGTGAACATCACATAGACTGCGTCGGTGGCCGCCGTTGCGATGAACACGGCGCCCGCGGTGAGGGGATCGATGGCAGCCATTGCATTCCTTTGTGTGCTAATGGAAGTCGCAAAGCTAAGGGAGAGAAGCGGTCATGCAAAGCCCTGCCGACATTCTCAGCGACATCTGGGCCTCCGCCGACGGCGACAAGGCTGCGCTCGCGCGCGTACGGCTGACCGGCGAAGAGCCGCAGATCCCATCCTCGTTTCGCGTTGCCGTTGCCGGACAAACGACGATTGCCGCTGCCGGCCTTGCCGCTGCTGAAATCTGGCGGATGCGCGGCGGCGAGGCGCAGGATGTCGCCGTCGACATGCGTCACGCCGTCGTCGAATGCCGTTCCGAGCGTTATCTGCGCCTCGACGACAAGCCGCCGCCACCGGCCTGGGATGCCATCGCCGGCGTCTACAAGACCGGCGATAGCCGTTTCGTTCGCTGCCACACCAATTTCAGGCATCACCGCGACGCCGTCTGCAAGGTGCTTGGCTGTGTGCCCGAGCGCGAGAAGGTGCAAGCCGCGCTGATGCAATGGAAGGGCGAGGATTTTGAAGCCGCGGCCTATGCCGCCGGCGGGGTCGTCGCTCTGATGCGCTCTTACGATGAATGGTCGGCGCTGCCGCAAGCACGTGCGCTCGCGGAACTGCCGCTGATCTCGATCGAGAAGATCGGCGACGCCTCTCCAAAATCTTGGTCTAAAAAGCCGTGGCCCAAAGGCGATCGCCCGCTCTCGGGTCTTCGCGTGCTCGATCTCTCCCGCGTCATCGCCGGTCCCGTCGCCGGCCGCACGCTTGCCGCGCACGGTGCGGACGTGTTGCTCGTCTCGGGGCCGGAGCTGCCTGCCATTCCCTGGCTCACCATCGACACCGGCCGCGGCAAGCTCACCACCTTCATCGAGCTGAAGAGCGAGGCGGGCCAGGCGCAGCTGCGCGCGCTGTTGAAGGAGGCCGACATCTTCTCGCAAGGCTATCGCCCGCGCGCGCTCGCAGCCCTCGGCTTTTCGCCGGAGCAGGCCGCGGAGATCAATCCCGGCATCGTCTACGTCACGCTGTCGGCTTACGGCCATGCCGGCCCATGGGCCGAGCGGCGCGGCTTCGATTCGCTGGTGCAGACCACGACCGGCTTCAACGACGCGGAAGGCAAGGCCGCCGGCATCAACGGTCCCAAGGAATTGCCGGCGCAGATGCTCGACCACGCCACCGGCTATCTGATGGCATTCGGCGCGATGATGGCGAGGGCGCGCCAGGCGCGTGAAGGCGGCAGCTGGCACGTGCGTGTGTCGCTGGCGCAGACCGGACGCTGGCTTTGGAATCTCGGCCGTCTCGAAGGTGGTCTTAACACCCCGGATATTACGGGTGAGGCTGTACATGCAACGTTCATGGAGACAGTGTCATCTGGCTTCGGCACGTTGACGGCGGTGCGCCATTCGGCGGTGCTGTCGCGGACACCGGCGCGATGGAGCCGTCCGGCCATGCCGCTCGGCAGCCATCCGCCGCAATGGCCGGCGCGAAGCTGACGTGAAGCTGACGCGCCGCAAAATTTTAACGCAAACCGCAGGACGCCCAGCGTTTTTTAGGTTGTTTGAAATCTCAATTCGGCACTATTAGCGCGACCGATGAGGCAGTCGTTTGCCGAGATCGTCGCAGACTTGACCGGGCCCCATGGTAGTTGAAAATACCAAGCGATTGCAGGTGCTTACAAAACGACGGGTGATTACATCCGTAGTTTTACTGGCGCTTGCCGGTGCCGGGGCCTACAGCTTTCTCCATGCGGGCGCCAAGGACAAGAGCCATTCCGAAGTCTCCAGCCAGTCGCGCCGGAATGCGCAGAACTTCACGCCGACACCGTCGGAATGGGCGACGCTGACGATCGAGCCGGTCAATGCCAAAAGCTTCCGCGCCGAGTATGTCACCGAAGGCAAGGTCGCGGTCGACGAAGACCGTTCGACGCCGGTGTTCTCGCCTTATGCGGGCCGGGTGACCAAGCTGCTCGCCAAGCCCGGCGAGAGCGTGACCCAAGGTCAACCGCTGTTCACAATCGAGGCCGCCGACACCGTGCAGGCCCAGAACGATTTCATCGCGGCGATGACGTCGCAGAACAAGGCGAAGTCGGCGCTCGAGCTTGCCGACATCCAGTACCGGCGCGCCAAGGATCTCTACGAAGGCCGCGCCATTCCACTCAAGGATTATCAGCAGGCGGAAGCGACCCAGGTCCAGGCGCAGAACGATATGCGCTCCTCGGTGACGGCGCTGGAGGCTGCAAACAACAAGCTGCGGATCCTCGGTTTCACCGACGAGACGATCAAGGCGTTCCAGACCAAGAGCACCATCAATCCGGAAATCACGATCTATGCGCCGATCTCGGGCACGGTCGTGCAGCGCAAGATCGGTCCTGGGCAATATGTCAATTCCGGTGCCAGCGATCCGGTCTTCGTGATCGGCGATCTCTCGACGGTCTGGCTCACCGCCTTCGTGCGTGAAAGCGACGCCGCCTCCGTCAGCGTCGGGCAGGACATCAGCGTCAACGTGATGGCGCTGCCGGGCCGTCCGCTGACCGCCAAGATCAACTACGTCGCCGCCGCGATCGATCCCAGTACCCGCCGCCTACTGGTCCGCGCCACCATCGACAACAAGGATGGTCTGCTCAAGCCGGAAATGTTCGCCAACGTCACGATCTATTCGGCCGGCGACCGCGGGGCGCCTGCGGTGCCGAAGCAGGCGCTGATCTACGAAGGCGACCAGGTCCGTATCTGGGTCGCGCGCGAGGACAAGTCGGTCGAGCTCCGCCAGATCAAGACCGGCCTCATCAACGGCAACCTCGTCGAGGTGACCAGCAACCTGAAGCCCGGCGAACATGTCGTCGTCAAAGGCAGCCTGTTCATCGACCGCGCGGCGTCCGGTAGCTGATCGACGAGCCCCAAGAAACTGCGAAAAACCTGAATGGACCGTCTCGTCGCCCTAGCCGTCAACCGGCGCTTCCTGATGGTCGGCATGTTTGTCGCCGTGCTCATCGGCGGCCTGATTGCGTTCAATCAGCTCAACATCGAGGCCTATCCCGATCCGACCCCGCCGATGGTCGACATCGTCACGCAGAGCCCGGGCCTGTCGGCGGAAGAGATCGAGCGCTACATCACGATCCCGATCGAGACCCAGGTCGCGGGCCTGAAGAACCTCACGACCATCCGCACCATCTCGCTCTACGGCCTTTCCGACGTCAAGCTGCAGTTCTCCTTCGCCTACACCTATGACGAGGCGTTGCAGCAGGTCTTGAACCGCCTGGCGCAGCTCGCGCCGCTGCCGGGCAACGTGCAGCCGCAGATCTCGCCGCTGAGCCCGATCGGCGAAATCTTCCGCTATCGGCTGGTCGGCCCGCCGAACTACAGCGTGCTCGACCTCAAGACCATTCAGGACTGGATCCTCCAGCGTCGCTTCCGCGCCGTGCCCGGCGTGATCGACGTCACCGGGTGGGGCGGCAAGAGCAAGACCTATGAGCTCCAGGTCGACAACAACAAGCTGGTCGCCAACGGCCTGACGCTGCCGCAGCTGCTCCAGGCGGTCAGCAATTCGAACGTCAATGTCGGCGGCAACACCGTCAATATCGGCCAGCAATCGGCCGTGGTCCGCGGCGTCGGCCTGATCCGCTCCATCGACGACCTCGCCAACACCATGATCGCCCAGACCAACGGCAATCCGGTGCTGGTGAAGGACGTCGCCACCGTCACCGTCGGCCAGAAGCCGCGTCTCGGCATCGCCGGCATCGACGATTCCGACGATATCGTGCAGGGCATCGTGCTGATGCGCCGCGGCGAGCAGAGCTCGCCAACCATCAAGCGGGTCCACCAGCTCGTTCAAACCATCAACGAGTCCAGTATCCTGCCGCCCGGCGTCCGCATCGAGCGCATCTATGACCGCGGCGACCTGATCGAGCTCACCACCCACACCGTGCTGCACAACATGGTGGTCGGCATCCTCCTGATCGTGCTGTTGCAGTGGATCTTCCTCGGCGATCTGCGAAGTGCGCTGATCGTCGGCGCCACGATTCCGTTCGCCTTGTTCTTCGCCGTGATCATCCTGGTGCTGCGCGGGGAATCGGCCAACCTGCTGTCGGTCGGTGCCATCGATTTCGGCCTGATCGTGGATGCCACCGTCATCATGGTGGAGGCGATCTTCCGCCGCCTGACGCAGACCACGCCGCCGGCGGAATCCGAGCAGATGTCGCCCGACACGCTGTTCGGCATGAAGAGCCACGCCATCCTCAGCGCCGCGGCCGACGTCTCGCGCTCGATCTTCTTTGCCGCTGCGATCATCATCGCGGCCTTCCTGCCGCTGTTCACGCTGTCAGGCGTCGAGGGCAATATTTTCGGGCCGATGGCGCGCACCTATGCCTACGCGCTCGCCGGCGGCCTGCTGGCGACCTTCACCGTGACGCCTGCGCTGTCCGCGATCATCCTGCCGGCGCATGTCGAGGAGACCGAGACCAGGGTGATGCAGATCCTGCACCGGATCTACATGCCGGTTTTGAATTGGGCCGTCGCCAACCGCAGCATCATGCTCGGCGCCTCGGTCGGCCTCGTGCTGATGACGGTTGCGCTCGGCCGGTTGCTCGGCCTCGAATTCCTGCCCAAGCTCGAAGAGGGCAACCTCTGGATCCGCGCCACGCTGCCGCCGACCATCTCGCTGCAGGAAGGCAACTCCTACGTCAACGAGATGCGCAAGCTGATCCGCGCCCGGCCCGAGGTCGAATCCGTGGTGTCGCAGCACGGCCGTCCCGACGACGGCACCGACGCCGCGGGCTTCTTCAACGCCGAGTTCTTCGCGCCGCTGAAGCCTGTAGACCAGTGGCCCGGCACGCATGACAAGGAAGAGCTGACCGCGCAGCTGCTCAAGCAGCTCGACGACCGCTTCCCCGGCGTCGAGTTCAACTTCTCGCAATATCTCCAGGACAACGTCTCGGAAGCCGTTTCCGGCGTGAAGGGCGAGAACTCGATCAAGCTGTTCGGCAGCGATCTCCAGGCGCTGACCGACACCGCCAACAAGATCAAGTCGGTGCTGGCGACCGTGCAGGGCGTCACCGACCTCGCGGTCTTCACCTCGCTCGGACAGCCGACCGTGCAGATCGACATCGACCGCGCCAAGGCCGCGCGCTACGGGCTTGCCCCCGGCGACATCAACGCTACCATCAAGGTCGCGATCGGCGGCGACACCGCGGGCGATATCTACGAGCCGGGCTCCGACCGTCACTTCCCGATCATCGTTCGCCTTGCGCCGGAGTACCGCCGCAGCGCCGAGGCGATCCAGAACATACGGATCGGCGCGCCCGGGCCGAACGGCTCCGTGACACAAATCCCTTTGAGCGAGGTCGCCAATATCAGCCTCGTCTCCGGCGCCGCCTACATCTATCGCGAGCAGCAGGAGCGCTATCTGCCGATCAAGTTCTCGGTGCGCGAGCGCGACCTCGGCAGCGCCATCCGCGAGGCGCAGCAGAAGATCGCTGACCAGGTTCAGCTGCCGCCTGCCTCGCACATGGAATGGGTCGGCGAGTTCGGCAATCTCCAGGACGCGATCCGGCGGCTGTCGATCGTGGTGCCGATCTCGCTGGCGCTGATCGGCATCCTGCTCTGGTTCAATTTCGGCTCGATGACCGATACCTTGCTCGCCATGAGCGTGATCCCGATGGCGATCTTCGGCGGCGTGCTCGGTCTGCTGATCACCGGCACCGCCTTCAGCGTCTCGGCGGCGATCGGGTTCATCGCCCTGTTCGGCATCGCGGTGATGGATGGCATCATTATCCTCTCGCAGTTCAACCAATTGATCGATGAAGGCATGGACCGCGTCAGCGCAGTGATCCGCACCGGCGAGCTCCAGCTCCGCCCGGTGTTGATGACCTGCGTGGTCGCCGGCGTCGGCCTGCTACCGGCTGCGCTGTCGGCGGGCATCGGCTCGCAGGTGCAGAAGCCGCTCGCGGTCGTGGTCGTCACCGGCATGATGCTGGCACCGGTCGTGATCCTGGTGACGCTGCCGGTGCTGATCTCCTTCTTCTCCCGTCGCGCGCGCTGACGCGCGAGCTAGCCCAACGCGCGCTGCGCGATCCGCAGCAGCATCAAGGTCCCGAGCCCGAGCAGCATCAGGCTGGCGAACCGGCTGCTCAATGACAGCATCCGTGGCGTCAGCCGCGAGCGCGCGGTTGCGACGATCGTGCTGAGGATCATCCACCAGACCGCCGAGCCGACGAAGACACCCGCGATCAGCGGTGCGGCTGCGGCCTGCGTGGAGAATGCGTGCAACGCTGCGAGAAACAGGATGACCGTCAATGGATTGGTCAGCCCGAGCGCGATGGCGCTGAGATAGGCGCGAGCGAGATGCACTCTGTCGATCTCACCGGCGTCCTGGAGCACGATGGAGCACCGGTGCGTGCGGAGCGCGAACCACAGCAGCGTGAGTGCCGAGACGATGCCGAAGACAACAGCATTCGCCTCGACCCAGGGCTGTGCAAGCGCGCCTAATCCCAAAACTGCGAAGGCGCTGTAGGTGAGATGCACAGTCGCCGCGCCGAAGCCGGTGGCGAGGCCTGTGGCGATGCCCGACTCCAATGTGCGCTGAATGCACAGCATGCCCATTGGCCCGATGGGGGCGGCGACGGTGAAACCAATTCCGATGCCGGACAAAAGCGCGGCAAGATAATGCGATAAAAGCATGCACCCGCACGAACAAATGAAATCAGTGCGTGTGCGTACCCGGATGCGAGGGCCCGTGCCTCAACCGAAAGGGTGAAAAGCGAAAGGAACCACGAACACGTTCGTGTGAATCCAATCTCGTTGCACTCGTGCGACAGAGTTCCGCCACTCGACATGGAGCTGCGTCGCACTTCATTGAACCTAATTGCGCGTGTCGCGACTCAGAAACCGTACAGCCGCGCCGGATTGTCGACCAGGATCTTCCTGCGCACATCCGCATCCGGTGCCCATACCGGAAGCTGGTTGAGCAGGCGGCCGTCGTCGATCTGGTGGAACGGTGCGAGGTCGCAAGTCTTGCGGCCCTCGACTTGGGCCGAATCCGGATGTGGCCAGTCGGTGCCCCAGACGATGCGGTCCGGGTTTGCGGCGATCAGTGCGTGCGCATAGGGCATCATGTCCTGATAGTCGGGCGCGAGGTTCGACGAGCGATAGGCGCCCGAAATCTTCACGTACGCCTTGCCCGATGTGACGAGTGCGACGAGGTCCGCAAATCCGGGCTGCTCCAGTCCGAGCGAGGCCTCGAGGCCGCCAAAGTGGTCGAACACCGCGGGCACCGGTGAGGCCAGCACGAGATCCCTGATCGCCGAGATCATCGCCAGCGTGGTGTAGAGCTGCACGTGCCAGCCGCGCGCTTTCATGCGCTCGATGGCGGCGGTGAGGCGGGTGCGGCCGACATCGGGATTGTTGACGCCGTCGGTGGCAAGATTGATGCGGATGCCGCGAAAGCCGTCCGCATGCATCGTGTCGAGCTGAGCTTCCGTGGTCTTGTCGTCGATCACGGCCACTCCGCGTGCGGTCGCGCCGCGCGCCTTGATTCCGAACAGGCTGGAGGAATTGTCGGTGCCGTAGACGCTCGGCGTGACGATCACGACGCGCTCGATATGGAGCGCCTTGTGCAGCGCTGCCATTTCTTCCGGGCTTGCTGGCCCTGGCGTATAGACGCGCCCGGCAAAGAAAGGAAACTTTTCGACATCGCCGTGGATATGGGTGTGACAATCGCACGCATGCGCCGGCACGTCGAAGTTGATCGGCGTCGCGGGTTGCGCTGCGCGCGCGTACTTTTTGTCGGTCATGGCTGCTCCGGCGGCGAGGAAGGCGCTCGGAACGATATCACATCAGCCGGGCAGTCGAGCCATTTCGGCGCATAGCTGCTCGACCAGCTCCGCAATCGGCCGCGCACCGTCGACGCGGACCACAGGGGAGGTTAGACGCGCGAGCCACGCCTCATCTTTTGCGAGGTTGCGGCCGTCACGATCGCCGGCTTCGTAGTGCGAGGCCCAGTCGACGAACGACTCCGTCTCCTCGTAGCGCCAGCCGCCCTGTGCGACGGCATCAGCACCGAAATGCGCAGCCTCGCGGGCACGCAGGCGCTGCATACGAAGCTCGCGCGACGTGGTCACGAAGATAACGAGATCGAACAGCGGGATGAGCTCATCGCCCCAGCCGGTGACGGTTCCGCTCAGCACCCAATCGAGACGCGGCAGGAACATCTCGCACATCAGGCGCAGACGCTCGGCGGCAGGACGCGTCGTCTGGTACGGCGGCGCCGTCGGCAGCCAGAAATAATCGTCGCTGTCGTGATGCGGCAGCGCCAGCCGTCCCGCAAGCGCGCGGCCGAGCGTCGTCACGCCGGAGCCTGAGGCTCCCATCAGATGGATGCGGCGGCTCTTCATGTTCACATTCCAGGAAAGCCAGCCCGATGGGCGGTTTTGAGGTCATGGCTGCGAGTCCAACGACGTCCGATGCTATCACCTCTCTCGACAGGAAGTGATTAGGCTACGCCTACGTCGACGGGTTTCGCAACGGCGCTACAAATCCAGGCATTGCGAGGATGACATTGTGCCCCTGTTTTGCCCGACGCGTCAAATAAAATTCGTAAAATCCGCAATCCTCGCGCGCGACTTCATCGGCTACTGTGCATGGGGTTGTTTTCGCCATTTTTAAAGGTGGCCGCCAAAGCGGCAGGCCGAAGCCGGCCACCGCCAGAATGCCCAGCGCGGCGCTCACCCGGATAATGGATTACTGCCCCGACGGCGTGCGCAGTCCTTGCCAGGCGTCGCGGACCTGGTGGTAGTGCACCTCCGGCAGATAGTCCGGGGTATTCAGGCTCAGCGTCTTGACGTCGAGATGGCCGACGGCGCTGAGCAGGGTATAGGAGGCAATGACCCGGTCGCGCAGTGCACCGATCAGGCGGGCTCTGGCCTGGATCAGATCGGCCTGCGAGTTCAGCACATCGACCGTGGTGCGCTGTCCGCCGGCGGCCTCGCGCTGCACGCCCTGGAGGGCGACGGTTGCGGCCTTCACCTCGGACTCCGAGGCCGAGACCGCGATCTTGGCGCCTTCATTGGTGACCCAGGCGCTGACGGCCGCCGTGCGCGCCTGGTTGCGCATCTGGTCGAGCACGAGCCGGCTCTGTGCCGTCACTTCCTTGGCCTGCCGGGTCTGCGACGCCGCCTGGCCGCCGTCATAGATCGGCGCGGTGACATTGGCGACGATCGAGGCCTGGTCGGTGGCGAAGGTGCCGAGCGTCGGGTCGCTGTCGCGGCTGCGGCTGACGCTGCCCTGCAGGCTGGCGCTCGGCAGCAGCGCGCCTTCGGCGACGCGGATATTGGTCGAGGCGACGTCGACGTCGAAGCCCGCGGCCATCACCGCCGGATGCTCGCGGATCGCCATCGCGATCGAATCCTCGCGGCTCTTCGGCAGATAGCGATCGACCACCTCGGCGGGGCGAAGCGCCGAAGGCGCATTGCCGATCACCTGGGAATAGGTCGCCTGGCTCACCGCGAGTGCGACCTCGGCGGCATTGAGATCGGCAAGGCCGCGATTGAGGCGCGCCTCGGCCTGGGCGCTGTCGGTCGGGGTGACGTCGCCGGCATTGAGGCGGCGCTGGGTGATGGAGAGCGTCTCGCGCAGGAAGGCGACGTTGGAGCGTTGCGCCTCGACCAGCGACTGGTTCGCCAACACGTTGGTGTAGGCTGTGACGGCGTCGAGCAGCACGCCCTGGCCGACATTGCGCAGCGCCTCGCGGCCGGACTGCACCTGAAGTTCCGCGACCCGCACGCTGTTGGCGGTGCGGAAGCCGTTGAACAGGGTCTGCGACACCGTGACCCCGATGGTCCAGGGTTTTAGCGTCGCGGTCTGGATGGTGTTGTCCGGAAGCAGGTTGCGTACGGCCTGCAGGCCGGCGCTGAGGCTCGCCACGATCTGCGGCCGATAGCCTGCCAGCGCCTGCGGCACGTTTTCGTCGGTGGCGCGCTGCCGTGCGCGCTCGGCGTTGAGTTGCGGATTGGTCTGGTAGGCCTTGACCAGCGCCTCCGGCAGGGCCTCCGCGCAGGCCGCGGCGGGCATGGCGCAACAGAGCGCCACCGTGGTCCACGTCGCGAGGACAGGACCCACGCCCGATCGACGCCGCGTCATCACGCGACCAGCTCTGGCGGTACGCCCAATCATGTAATCCCGCAAAATCCTGGCTGTCCGCCCCCGCCGACGGCGGCTCTCTTAACTGTTTACCCAGCGCCGGTCTCGCAGGCAAACTGCCGCGGAGGAAACCCCCATGAAATCCGTGCTTGTTGCAGGTGCGTCACACAGCGATTCCGGCTCGAATGCGCTATAGGGGACTGGCGGCGCCTGCCAATTCCGTCGGGCGCCTTTGCAATGTGGTCCGGACCCACGGATGATGCCGAAATTCTTCTCCGATCCCGATGCGCTTGCGGAGGAGATCATTCGCGACGTCGGAATCGATCTGGTGGTCGGTCTGCCGCTCGGCCTCGGCAAGGCCAATCACGTCGTCAACGCACTCTACGCGCGGGCCAGTGCCGATCCTTACATCAAGCTGACATTGCTCTCGGCGCTGACACTGGAAAAGCCGAAGCCGCAGGCCCTGATCGAACGCCGGTTCATCACGCCCGTGATCGACCGCCTGTTCGGATTGTATCCCGATCTGGCCTATGCCGAGGCGCTGCGCGAAAATCGGCTGCCGCCCAACATCAAAATTGTCGAATTCTTCTTTCTTGCCGGACGCTGGCTGCATGTGCCGGCGGCGCAGCAGAATTACATCTCGGCCAACTACACCCACGCCGCGAGCTACCTGCTGGCGCGCGGGATGAACGTGGTGACACAGCTGGTGGCCAAGCGCGTCGTCGACGGCGTGCCGCGCTACAGCCTGTCCTGTAACACCGATACGACGCTGGATGTGCTGCGTGAGCGCCGCGCCGGACGTGCGTCGTTCAAGCTGATCGCGCAGGTGAATTCCGAGCTGCCGTTCATGCCGGGCCCTGGCGATCTTCCAGCCGACGAGTTCAGCGCCGTGCTGGACAGCACGGCGACGGATTTTCCCCTGTTTGCGCCGCCGTCGGAGCCGATCTCCGATACCAAATACGCCATCGGACTGAACACGGCATCCCTCGTGCGCGACGGCGGTACGCTTCAGATCGGCATCGGGCAGATCGGCGATGCGCTCGCGCAAGGCCTGATCCTGCGCCATCGCAATAGCGTAGCGTTTCATGAGGTCGTCGCGCGGCTGTCTCCGGCGCGACCAGTCGTTGCGCGGGAAGCCGGCGCCTTCGAGGCGGGCCTCTACGGTGTCAGCGAGATGGTGACCGAGGCGTTCATCGGCCTGATCGACGCCGGCATTCTCAAGCGCGCCGTCGAAGGCGTGGTGCTGCACGGCGCTTTCTTTCTCGGTCCGAAATCCTTCTATCGCGCATTGCGCGAAATGCCGCCGGACCAGATCGCGAGCATCCAGATGATGCCGGTGTCGTTCACGAACGAGCTCTATGACGAGGAGGATCGGAAGCGCCGTGAACGCGTCGATGCACGCTTCATCAACAACACGATGATGGCGACGCTGCTGGGCGCGGCCGTATCCGACGGCCTCGACGACGGCCAGGTCGTGAGCGGCGTCGGCGGGCAATACAACTTCGTGGCGCAGGCCTTCGCGCTTCACGGTGCGCGATCGGTGCTGACGCTTGAAGCCACGCGGCAAGCGGGCCGTACGCTGAAATCCAACATCCTCTGGCGCTACGGACACGAGACGATTCCGCGCCACCTGCGCGATGTTTTCGTCACCGAATACGGCGTTGCCGATCTCAAGGGAAAGCCGGACGCCGACGTGATCGCGGCTGTGCTCGATATCGCTGACTCGCGCTTCCAGGACGAGCTGGCGCGGGTTGCAAAGGACGCCGGCAAACTGCCGCGGGGCTACGAGATTCCGGCGGTTCACCGCGAAAATCATCCCGAGCGGATCGCAACGGCGCTCAAGCCTGCGCGAGACGCCGGGCTCTTGCCGTCGTTCCCGTTCGGCTGCGATTTCACCGAGGTGGAGCAGCGCCTCATTCCAGCGCTGGAGATTCTCCAGGGCGCGCAACATTCATCGCGCGCGCTGGCAGGCCTGCTGTGGCAGGGATTGATGCGAAAGCCGGATACGGCCGACGAGGCGTGTCTCGCACGCCTCGGCCTCGATCAACCAAAAACGTGGGCCGAGCGCTTCTATCGCGCGCTCGTCAGCGCGGCCCTCGCACAGAGCCGCGCCCCGTAGATCCTACCGGTTCTTGTTCACCGGCTTGCGCTTCTCGATGAACGCCGCCATGCCCTCGGAGCGGTCTTCGAGCGCGAAGGTCGAGTGGAACAGATTCCGCTCGACGCTCATGCCTTCGGCGAGCGTGGTCTCGAAGGCGCGATTGACTGCTTCCTTGGCCATTGCGACGGCAGGGCGTGACATCGCGGCAATCTTCTCCGCGGCCGCCATCGTCTCGTCCATCAGCTTGTCGGCCGGCACGATGCGGCTGACGAGGCCGCTGCGTTCGGCTTCCGCCGCATCCATCATGCGGCCGGTGAGGCAGAGATCCATTGCCTTGGACTTGCCGATCGCGCGGGTGAGGCGCTGGGTGCCGCCGATGCCGGGGATGGTGCCGAGCGTGATCTCGGGCTGGCCGAATTTGGCAGTGTCGGCGGCGATGATGAAGTCGCACATCATGGCGAGCTCGCAGCCGCCGCCGAGCGCATAGCCGGCGACCGCTGCAATGGTCGGCTTGCGGCAGCGCGCGATGCGGTCGCCGCCGATCGCGGCGAAATCTTCGGAGAACATGTCGATGAAGCCCTTCGGCTGCATCTCCTTGATGTCGGCGCCGGCGGCGAAGGCCTTCTCGCTGCCGGTCACGACGATGCAGCCGATGGCGTCATCGGCTTCGAGATCGTCGACGGCGGCGGCAATCTCGCGAAAGACGCCGAAGGAGAGCGCGTTGAGCAACTTCGGCCGGTTCAGCTTGATGATGCCGACCGCGCCTTTGCTTTCGACGATGATGTGTTCGAACGTGCTCATGCTCCACCCACGCTTTTGATTGGGCGGGCAATGTGCCTGCTGTCGCGGATGCCTTCAAGGGGGCCAAAAGCCGCCGGGACGCGCGGGTAGCGCGCGCCCCGAAATGAGCCGTTAGGCCAAGACCTAGCTAGGCCAAGACTTGGGCCAAGACCTAGGCCATGAACATGCGCGCGGCGGAGGCCAGCGTCAGCAGCGTGCCGACGCCGATGAAGATCTTCCCGATCAGGGAGCTCTGGTCCCAGGCCGAGCTCGGCTGGCTGCTTGCCATCACCGGCGCCGGGCGCGGCTGCGCGTCGGTTGCGGCGACCACGGCCTTCTGCACGGGCGGATTGTCCTGTTGCAGGGCGCGATCGAGGTCGTTGAGCTGGTCGGGCGCGACCACCTGGTTTTCGGCGCCCGGAGCGGCGGGACTGTCGGCCGCGGCCTGCACATTGTCATTGGCGCGGCCCGTCATCGCCGAGGCTGCGGCCGCGGGCGGCGTGTCGGCGGCGAGCTGCGCGTTCGCATTGGCGACTTCCGGGGGCATCTGGCTCGACGCCGGAACGTCGGTGCTGGCCTCTTTGCCAGCCTTGGCCTCGTCGGCCTGCGGCGTGGCATCCGCCTTGTCAGTCTTGTCGTCGGATTTCTGCGCCGTCTTGCTGTCGGTGTGGCGCGACGAATGGCGTCGCTGCTTACCCGGCTTGTCCGCTTCGGCCTGTTTGCTTGCGCCGTCCGGCTTCGTGCTCGCAGAGCTCGGCGCGGCCTGCACCGAAGCTCCAAACAGCAGCAATAGTCCGGCCAGAACGACCAATGCCGCGCGTCCGCTGGCTTTCATCATGTTGACGATCTCCCCAATTCGCCCGTCCCGGGGCGAACAGAGACCCCGGCCCATGACGACAGCGGGGCAAAAAATGGGAATCTTCGGGCCAGACCGGGCAAAACCGGGGCAAACCGGTGGGGTACAGACGCGGCCGGGTGCGGCAGAGACCGATCGGTGTTATGAGCCCCTGACAGAGTTTCTGCGGCTGCCTTGCGGTCAGGGCCCAGCGTTGATCACGACTTCGTGATCACGCAGGTCCCGACGTAACAAATTGAAAGAGCGGCCGAATTGCAATGGTGAGGGCGCGCGTGCGCGGACGTGAGGACGAGTGGACCGGCCTGATGCGGTCGGCCATGGCAGGGGATGATGCGGCATATCATCGCCTGTTGAGGGCGGTCACCCCGGTGCTGCGCGCTGCCGCGAGGCGCGGCCTGGCAAGGGCCGGGCAGCCTCCCGATCAGGCCGAGGATATCGTGCAGGAGATTTTGTTGGCGGTGCATCTGAAGCGGCACACCTGGGACAGCGAAGCGCCTTTCGCTCCCTGGCTGTTCGCGATCGGCCGCAACAAGCTGATCGATGCGCTCAGGCGCCGCGGCCGCCGCGTCTTCGTCAACATCGACGATTTCGCCGAGACGCTGCCCGGCGAGACGCCGCAGGAGACGGCCTCGGCAGGCGAGGTGACGGCGCAGCTCAACACCCTGCCGCAGCGCCAACGCGACGTGTTGCAGTCGATCGCGGTCGACAGCACCTCGATCAAGGATACGGCGGCGAAATTCTCGATGAGCGAAGGTGCCGTGCGGGTCGCACTGCATCGGGGGCTTTCGGCCCTGACTGCCAAACTACGGGACCACTAGTCATGGATACCGATCAACTCATTCGTAGCCTTGCGGCCGATAACACCCATCGCGCCCCGCGTGTTGGCGCGATGCTGACCATGGCACTTCTCGTGGCGGCGCCTTTGTCCATCCTGATCTTCGCGACGTTTCTCGGCGTGCGGCCGGACGTGATGAGCGCCATGCACAACCCGTTCTTCGACATGAAGTTCGCAGTCACGCTGTCGCTCGCGATTCCCGCGATCATCATCAGCCTGCATCTGTCGCGGCCCGAAGCCTTGATGCGCGGCTGGGGCTGGCTCCTGCTGCTCCCCGTCGGGCTGCTTGCAGTCGCGATCGGCAGCGAGGCGATGATGGCGCCGGCCATGCCGATGACGATGCGGCTCGTCGGCAAGAACTCGCGGTGGTGCATGCTGGCGATTCCCGCGATGTCGCTGCCGCTGCTCGCGGGCGCCCTGTTTGGTCTGCGCCACGGCGCGCCGTCGCGGCCGGCGTTGGCCGGTGCGCTTGCTGGCCTGCTGTCGGCCGGGCTCGCCGCCACGCTCTACGCCTCGCACTGCACCGACGACTCGCCGCTGTTCGTCGCGACCTGGTACACGATCGCGACGGCGGTCGTGACCGCGATCGGCGCGGCGGTTGGCTCCAAAGTGCTGCGCTACTAGGCAGCGTGGTTACTCTAAATTGTCTTCGGCCTGTGACCGTTCATCTCGACCGCTGCATCCTTGATTGGGGTTGACTGATATCCTAGTACCGTTACGGGCGGGCGCGACACAGGTGCAGACTGGTGAGGACGATCATTGCCGACGATCACGCCATCATGCGGGAAGGCCTGAAACAGCTTCTGTCGACCGTGGACGAGCTTACTGTCAGTGGTGAAGCGGCGGACGCTGAAACGGTTCATCGGCTGCTGAATGAAAACTCCGCCGATCTTCTCATCCTCGATCTCGGCATGCCGGGTGTGAGCGGATTTCAGTTCATAGCCCAACTGAGAACGGCATGGCCGGAGCTGCGGGTTCTGGTCCTCACCGCCAATGTCGAGCCACGTTCCGTTCGGGCAGCCTTTTCCGCGGGCGCCAATGGCTATTTGACCAAGAGCGGCGATCCATCCGAACTCATCGCTGCGATCGCAGCCATCAGAACAGGCAACGCCTATGTGGCGGAGGAGGTTCGCTTTGCGGTGAACCAGCATGACGGCCCGAACGAACCCCCGGAGCCCACGGCAGCGATCATATCTCCGGTTACGTTGACGAGGCGTGAGCGGCAAATCCTCGGAATGATCCCTCATGGCGTCACCAATCGCGACATCGCCAGCCGTCTCGGCATCAGCCCGCTGACTGCCAGGAAACATCGCGAGAATCTTATGCGGAAGCTCGATCTGCACAGTGGTGCCGAATTGACAGCCTACGCGGTTCGTCTCGGCCTTCCAGCGGGTTAGCGCAACGGCAACTCGCAAACGAAGCTGCCGCACCTGCCGGCGCGCGGAGAGGTTTCGATGCAAGAGGACAAGATACGCGGGGCGCTCGTCGAGCTCTTGTATCGCAATTCCTATGGCGTGGTGGTCGCCAACATCCTGATCTCCCTGGCGGCAGCATATGTCCTGAGGAGCTCGCCGGCTAAGCGGCCGGCGTTGGGCTCGTCGCACCCCGCTGCATGCGGTGGAAGCGCAGCACCTGCTGCGCCGTCGAGCTGCGCAGGGCCTCGTAGGTATCGCGTAGCGTCAGTATGTCGGTCTGCGAGCCGCCGGACAGCTTTTCGCGCATGGCGATGATCGCGCGCACGCTCGACCATTGCATTCCGGCGACCTTGGCGAGGATCATCACGCCCTCGGTCCGGCTCTCGATCATCATGTTCTCGACGGTCTCCACTGCAACGCCGGCGAGCGCTGCGAGCCCCGCATTGGTCTCATCGAACTTGCCCTGTTCGGCGAAGGTCGTGACCTGGAATTCGTTGAGACGGCCGTCGTCGTGGAGTGACTTCACCAGCGCGCGTGCCATCTCGGTCTGCCGGCTCATGGCGGCGGCGCGGATCCGCTGCGCGGCTTCCTGGACCACGCTCGACACTTCGTCGGCGAGCTCCGGATGGGCCGCCTCCAGCTTCCTGCGCACGCTCAGGGAGGCCTTGGCGATCAGCTTCAGATAGTGATGGCGCGGCAGGTCGGGCCGCAGGCCGATGCAGGCGGCGAGGTCATCGTCGCGCGCGGCGCGGGTGACGAGGTCGGTGAGGCTGCCCTCGGAGAGCTGCGCGCCCGGATTGCTGACGGTCGACTGCACCACGTCTTCGTTGCCGCGTGCCACCAGCACATCGGTCAGCGCCTCCGACAGCACCCGCCGCAGCGAGATCGCCTTGAGATGGGCCTGGCCCTTGCTGCGCGCGATCTCGATCAGGGTGGTCTCGTCGAGCCGCTCCGACTTCGTCAGTACGGGACCGGCGACCTCGATCACCTCATCGAGTGCGAGCGTACGTATGATTTTGGGCGGTGCGGCCGGGATCGTCGCGAGGCGGTCGGCGAGCAGCGCTTTCGCCGAGGTCTCGATCTGTTCGATCAGGCACTGGAAGACGTCGTCGAAGACGCGGACATGGTCGTCGGAATAATCCACCGCGTTGTTGATGAAGAGGTCGGTGACCCGGCGCAGCGTCTCGACCCGGCGCGCGACGGTGCCGTGCGAGAGTGCGGACTGCAATTCGTCGAGCAGGTTTTCGGATGATTTGGCGGTTTTGGTTCTCATGGCCCTGTCCTGGAGCGATTGGTCCGGCGGCGTCTTCTCACGCTCCGGCAAATGGATTGGTCAGCTCGTTGCAATGCGGTTGCGGCCTTGTGCCTTGGCGGAATAGAGCGCGCTGTCGGCGCGCGCGAGAAACGTGTCGGCAGTATCGTTGTTGCGTAGCGTCACGACGCCGGCGGAAATGGTCACGCTCATGCCGGGCGAGAATGCGCTCCAGTCGAGATCGGCGATGATGCCGCGCAGCCGCTCGAGCATGCGCGATGCGGCCTCGTTTGCGGTGCCGGGCAGCAGCAGCAGGAATTCCTCGCCGCCATAGCGGCCGAAACGGTCGTCGGGCCGGATGTTGGCGAAGATGGTGATGGCGAAGGTGCGCAGCACCTCGTCGCCGACGGGATGGCCGTAGGCGTCGTTGATGCGCTTGAACCAATCGAGGTCGATCAGTGCGATGGCGCAAGGTGCGGCCGCCTGCCGCGACTTTTCCATCTCGGCGTCGAGAAGTCGCATGATGCAGCGGCGGTTGTAGGAGCCGGTCAGCTCGTCGAGCTCGGCGAGCTCCTCGATGCGCCGATAAGCAGCTTTCAGCTCGATGCTGCGCCGGTACAGGATCTTGCGCAGCGTTGCGCCGAACAGGCCGAGGAAGGCGCACTGGCCGATCACCAGCATGAAGCACAGCATCGAGGCGGTCCGCTGCAACCGCGTCGCCACCGGCATGCCGATCGGCAGGTCCGAGCCGAGGAACACGGCCGCAAGCGCCGCGGAGGCGAGGGCCCAGGTCAGCATCGCCTGGGCCGAGGTCATGCGCAGCGTGCCGAATGCGAAGATCAGGAACAGCACGCTGATGAAGGCGATCCCGATCGTCGGCGCCGACACCAGGAATATGAATTGCAGCGCCATATGCGCCGAGATCTGGAACACCGTGAGATAATGGTCGGCGTGCTTGTCGCCGACGCCGGCCTCCGACATCACGACGAAGATGCCGATGATCAAGAGGCCGCCGACCCAGAACAGCGACGGAACGTTCATGTGGACGGTGCCGTCATAGGCGTAGAGCAGCAGGACAAGGCCGCCGAGCGAATAGCTCGCGACCTGGCCGATATACATCTGCCGGCGCTGCCGGATCCGCCGCGCCAACATCTCCGGTGCGGCTGCTTCGGGTGCGAGGACGAGATCCGCGACCTCTGCGGCATTCCTCTCCGGAAAGGACGTCGCGGCCGTGCTCATGGTCCCGCCAATGGTGGATGTCAGCCGAAAAAATCTACGTGGCAAGCCTTTAGGTTTGGTATCCTTTTGCACCGAATCCGGGGAACGCGGCGCGGGTGAAGGGTTCGTGCCGCGCGGAATTTTGCAGCCGGTTAGGCATCGCAGGCGATATCCCGGACCAAAGCCGGCCCCGTGCGACATAAGGTGCACAGGGCCGTGTTATGGACGGGGCTCGACCGGGCCGCATGGCCGGCTCACGGCAAGTCCGCAAGAGAGTGTTTCCGTATTATGTTACCGTTCTGGAGAGAGGCGGCCGACCGCCACGGGTGGGGCAAGGAAATTGCGCTTATGTGGGGTAGATCACACAGATCCCCGTATCAGTGCGGTAGCCTGAAGAATTTTACCCCTCTCGTCGAACCGTCCCCTGCATCGACCCGACAAACCTTGCGAGACGGCCTTTGAGCGTGACACAGGCGGCTACGGACGAGGTCCTCATCGCCAGGATCGCCCAAGGTGACCGGCTCGCCATGCAGGTGCTGTACGGGCGGCACCATGTCAGGGTTTACAGGTTCGGGCTCAGGCTCGTGCGGGACGAGCAGACGGCGGAAGACCTCATCAGCGAGGTATTTCTCGACGTCTGGCGTCAAGCCGGCAAGTTCGAGGGCCGATCCGCCGTTTCCACCTGGCTGCTGGCAATCACCCGATTCAAGGCCCTGTCTGCGCTTCGGCGGCGAAAGGATTTTGAGTTGGACGACGAGGCCGCCAATGCAATCGAGGATTCGGCCGACAATCCAGAGACGGCGGTTCAGAAGAAGAACACCAGTGAAGCGTTGCGGGAGTGCCTGACGGGCCTCTCGCCGGACCATCGGGAAATCGTCGATCTCGTCTACTACCACGAGAAGTCCGTGGAAGAGGTGGCTGAGATCGTCGGGATCCCGGAGAACACTGTGAAGACGCGCTTGTTCTATGCGCGCAAGAAACTGGCCGAACTGCTGAAGGCAGCCGGCATTGAGCGAGGCTGGCCATGATGGCGTTGAGCAAGAAGATGCTGGAGCAAGAGCCCAGTGAAATTGAATTGCTGCTGCCGTGGCACGCTGCTGGCACGCTGAACGCCCGCGATGCCCGCCGCGTCGAGGAAGCGCTCGCCAGCGATCCTGCGCTCGCCAGGCAGTATGCGGCGATCCGTGGCGAATACGAAGAGACGATTCATTTGAACGAGAGCCTTGGCGCTCCGTCGGCGCGCGCGATGCAGAAGCTGTTCGCCGCGATTGACGCCGAGCCGGCGCGAGCGACCCGTTCGTTGCCGTTGTCGGCGCGCATTGCCACCTTCTTCGCCAGCCTGTCGCCGCGCGCGCTGGCCTGGTCGGCGAGCCTTGGCGCCATTGCGCTGCTGCTCCAGGCCGGCATCATCGGAGCCGTGCTGATGAAGACCCAGACCTCGACCTTCCAGACCGCATCGCTCTCGACCGGCGCACCGATCACGCGCGAGCTCGGGGCGGCAGCACCTTCGCGGGCGCTGGTGCGCTTCACGCCCGAGGCGCGCGTCGCCGACATCACCGCGCTGCTCGACAGCTACCAGGCCTCGATCATCGGCGATGCCAGGGGCGGCATGTTCCGTCTGCAGTTCGACAAGGCGATGAGCCAGGACGAGCTCACTGCGCTGCTCGGCAGGATGCAGCGCGAGAAGTTCGTCAACCTCGCCGTGGCGGCGCCTTAACCGCGCCGCTGCACCAATGACGCGCAAGTCCGAGAGTCAGTTGCAAGCCGGGGCCTACGCTTCGTCTGCCGGAGCCGCACTCCTGCTCGCCGCCTGCCTCGGCATCGAGGGGACGCACGCCCAGGCGATCATGCGCACGCCGGCCATCAGTGTTCCCTCGCGGACGCCGACGATCTCTCCGGGTGTCGCGGCCAGGGTGATGAGCGTCGACCGCGGTCCTCGGGTCACCCCCGCCATCCCGCATATCTCCACGGCACGGATCGGCTTGACGCCGGTGCTGCCCTATGCGCGCTACTCGCCGAACCTCTACCCGGCCTGCACGGCAGCCTATCGCGACGCCGACGGCGAGTGCCTGGCACAGCCGAGCGGAGGCGGCGACGGCTCCGGCAAATCGGCCAGGAAGAGTGCCGGCAAGGGGCGGGGCAATAATACGTCGGTCGCCGTAAATCTGCGCAGCTTCGCCAACGAGTTCGTGGCCGAGATCGACAGTGCGTTGTCGCTGACCGAGGCCGATGAGCTCGCGCGGCGCCACGGCTTGACGCGCGTCTCTTCGGAAAGCTTTCCGCTGATCGGGGCCACGGTCGGCCTGTTCCGCATCGCCGACGGCCGGCCGTATGAGACGGTGCGGCGCGAATTTGCCGCCGACGGCAGCGTGCGTTCGCTCCAGCCGAACTTCCGTTACGTGCTCCAGGACCAGAAGTCGGCGGTGCCGACCGAGGGCGATCCGGCGCAATATGCGCTGTCGAAGCTGCGCCTGCCGCAAGCCCATACGCTGGCGCACGGTGCCAATGTCACGGTCGCCGTGATCGATTCCGGCATCGATGCCAGGCACCCCGAACTCGCCAACTCCATCGCCGACAATTTCGACGCGCTCGGCAGCAGCGAGGGCCCCCATATCCACGGCACCGGCATTGCGGGGGCCATCGTGGCCCATGCGAAGCTGATGGGCAGCGCGCCGGAAGCGCGCATCATCGCCATTCGCGCCTTCGGCGGCACCAACGGCAGCGCCGAGAGCTCGTCCTACATCGTCCTGCGCTCGCTCAATTACGCAGCCGAGCACGGCGCCCAGATCGTCAATATGAGCTTTGCCGGTCCGAAGGACGCCGTGATCGAGCGTGCGATCGCGGCAACTGCCGCGCGTGGCCTGGTGCTGATCGCGGCCGCCGGCAATGCCGGCGCCAAATCGCCGCCGCTTTATCCCGCGGCCAATCCCAACGTGATCGCGGTCAGTGCGACCGACCAGCAGGACAAGCTGTTCACCGCGTCCAACCGCGGCAATTACATCGCGCTGGCGGCGCCGGGCGTCGACATCTTCCTGCCGGCGCCGGATGGCAAATACCAGATGACGTCGGGCACCTCGTTCTCGGCAGCCTATGTCTCCGGCGTCGCGGCGTTGCTGCTCGAGCGCAACTATGCCCTGAAGCCGGAAGCGTTGCGCATGACGCTGGCGAAGACCGCGCGTGACCTCGGTTCACCCGGGCGTGATGATCTCTTCGGCGACGGCGAGCCCGATGCGTTTGCCGCGGTCATGGCCGTTCCGGTTGACAGCACGACGCCGGTCGCGGCTGCGTCCGGTACAACTAAACGTGAAGATGCCGAGAAGCGTCGTGACGACCCCGGCATACGCGCGATCGAGCAGCCCTCGCTGTCGAGCGCGGACGATAAATCCACGGTTTCTCAGGTGGATAGGCCGGCGGCGCGATAGCGCCTGCGACGACATTGCGCGTCGGCCAAAGGTTAAAAGATCGAACCCCGCTTTGAACGTTCAGCCGGCTGCCACGACCAATTTATGTGGGAGCGGTCATCCCTCCCCATCAGTCATATCAGGCGCGAGCGCCCATCCACCCCAAGCGCCCATATGGCTTGACCCGTCCGGTTGTCCCCCCGGACGGGTCTTCTCTTTTTGGGGCGTCCGATTTCTTGAAGCGTGATGCGAAATCAGCTTGCGATTGAGCCCGCGGGCACGATCGTCGTGACGACTCCGTAGCGGAACGTGGCAAGTCCGCTATGCTTGCGCGGAGCTTGACTCGAAAAGCCCTGAAAACTCCGCACGACTACGGAATTTCGTGACGGCAGCCCTGTCGTTGCTGGACAAGTCAAAACTTTTCCACAAAATATTCATGTCGCTTATAAATTGATTCGTGTGCGTTGCGTCGCGTCCGTATTTCTCCTGACGGGCTGATTTATGACTCATCGCCACAGCGCGGCCGGAAGCCGCGAGCTTGCTGCACGCTGGTGCGCTCTCGCCGAACAGCGGCTGGAACATCTCTCTGAAATGTTCGAGACCGGACGCTGGCGCCGCTATCACTCCGAACTCGCATTCCTCGAAAACATCCAGGAAGCCAAGCGCGCGGTCCAGACCTGGCGCGCCCTTGCGAATGGCGGGGACGTCGCCGCGGCGGCCGCGAGCGTAACCTCCGCATTCGGCTGGTCACCCGCGACCATGCCGCGCGTGTTTCCGCGCGAGCAGGCCCAGACCTTGCAGCCCCAGAGCTTGCAGCTCCAGGCCTTGCAGCCCAAGGCCTTGCAGCCCAAGGCCGTGCAGCCCAAGGCCTTGCACATCGCGCCCGAGACCGCCGTTCCGGTCAGGCTCGAGCCCGAGCTGGACGTGCTCGCCGAAATCGTCGAGGCACCGGCCGCCCCAACTGCACCGGTCGCCCCGACGGCGCCGGCCGTTCGGATGACGCCAACCGCTCCGCCTGCGCCGGTGCCGTCGATCGCCTCGTTTCTGCAGACCTTCTCGCCACCCGCCGCCGAAATCGTCGCGGCCCCCGAGCGCGTGGTCGAATTCACCTTCAGCCTCGACGGCATCCAGGCGAAGTACCCGCTGCTGCGGAATACGTTCTAGGGGCGTCCCGTCTACTGCCGCACCGCATTGCCGCCGACCACCACCTGCGCAAAGCGTTGGGCGCCGTCCGCCGACAGGTCCGCCGTCACGGCCCGCGCATGATCGAGGCCGACCACGGCGCCGCGCGGGGTTTCCGAGATCATGTTGTTGTTGACGAGCGCGGTGCCCGCGCCCGGCACCACGGAGACGCCGACGCCGGCCAGCGCCTTGCGGATCACGTTGCCCGCGATCACGACGTCGCGCAGATATTTGCCCCAGCCGGCGACGATGCCGTAGGACGGCGCGTTCTCGATCACATTGCCTGTCACCGAGGCGTCGGCCTCGACGTAGATGCCGACGCCGGCATCGTCGTCGGGCGCGGTGCCGATCGGCCGCTTCGGGATCAGGTTGCGGATGATGTTGCCCTGAACCACCGCGATGCGGCCGCCTTCGTTGAAATTGCAGACGGAGACGCCGATGGCGGCGCCATCCACAATGTTGTTGGCGATCACCGCGGCCTCGAACGCGAACTCGGAATAAAGCGCGACCTCGCGCACCTCGCTGACGCTGTTGCCTGATATGTGGATGTTGGAGGCCGAGTTGCCGCGCACGGCGGAGTAGTCGCAGTTCCTGATGCGATTGCCGCGCACGATCACGTTGCCGGCGCGGAAGGCGTTGATGGCGTTGCCGTACTGACCGGAGCCGCCGGGGCCGGCCTTGATGTCCTCGATGCGGTTGTCCGCGACCAGCGTGCCGTCGTCACCGATGGCGGTGCGCAGGATCTCGATGCCGTTGTCGTTGGCACCGACAATGGTGTTGCGGGACACGCTGAGGCCCCTGGCGTCGAACGAGACCACTGCCGTCACGGCGATGTTGGTGAAGATATTGCCGGAGATGTCGCCGGACACCTGCTCGAGCCAGATGCCGCTGCCGCCGGAACCGGTGATCTCGCAATCGGCGATGCGGACGTCGCGGCCACCGAGGACGTGGATCAGGCCGCGCCGCGTCGGCAGCGGAATGCCGCTGCCGTCGAAGGTGAGGCCGGTCAGCCCGATCGAGTCCGATCCGTCGCTCTGGATCGCTGAGGCCCCGCCGGTGAAGATAAGCTTTGTCGCGCCGCGCACGCCGATCAGTTGCGCGCCATTCGGCAGCCGCAGCAGTCCGGTTCGGTAAATTCCGGGCGGCAGCGCCAGCGGCATCTGTGCGCGCGAGGCTTCGTCGATCGCGCGCTGGAGCGCGCGGGTCTGATCCTCGCTGCTGCCGGGCCGCACGCCGTATTGGGTCGCATCGCGGCCGAGCGTGGACGTCAGCGGCGCCGCGCGCGCGGCGTCAACAGGCATGGCGAGCGCACCGGCGATGCCGGCGGTCGATGCTCCAATGAGATGACGGCGATTGAGGTCCATGACGCGTCCTTCGGCGGACGCGGGAGGTGTCCGCGGAGATTAGGTAGCGCAGGGCGGGCGGGGCGGTGAGGATTGTTTGCGGTAGGGTTAAATGTTTACGCAACGGGCGGTGCGGTAGGGCGGGCAAAGCGTAGCGTGCCCACCATTGTCGCCGCGCATATCGTTGCATGGTGGGCACAGCGCAAGGGCGCCTTTGTCCACCCTACGAAACGCGTGCCTTCCTTGCGAGCTGCACCATCTCCATCAGCATCGCTTCCCCGGCATCCACCAATTCGTCCAGCGTAATCCGCGGCGCGCCCTTGCGCCGCATCGCGCCGCTGCGCGCAAGCAGGGGAATGTGGATGAACGCCGCGAGCCCCGGCCCGCCGCCCCTGACGTTCTCGATCGCGCGCCAGCTCAGATAATTGCAGAGATAGGCCCCCGCGTCGCGCGAGGGCCGCGCATCGATGCCGGTGAGGCGTGCGGCGCGCAAGAGCCTTGCCGTGTGCGGGCCGAACGTCATGGCGTCCGCATCACCGGCGATGCCGCGCTTGCTCGAGCGGGTGTTGGCGGCATCGGGCCACAGCATGGTGACGGCGTTGCGCGCGCGGCTCTCGATCCGCAGATACGGCGTGCGGGCAGCGAGGCCGAACATCAGCAGCGCATCCGGCTTCACTTTCGCGAGCACCTCGGGCAATTGCCGGTCGACCGCAGCATAGGTCACCGGAAAGATGTGGCGCGATAGCTCGACATCATCGAACGCGGGACGGCGCAGTTGCGCCAGCCGCGCCACCAGCGGCTGGGTCGGATTATGCGGCGCACCGGGAAAGGGCCCGAAGCCGGTGACGAGAACGCGGAGCTTATCGGACAATGGATATGATCCTCTCGATCCTGTCGGGGACGCTGGCATCCAGTAAACACCGGGACCAGCCGTCTTCCAAGCTCGCGGGTCGTCAGATCTCCGATGCGGCATCGTGCCTGTGGCGCTCGCGGTAGGTCCGCGTCTTTTCCCGGTTGCCACACAAGTTGGATTGGCACCAGCGCCGCGTGCCGGGCTTCGAGCGATCGAAAAACACCCGCTGGCACTCGTCGGCGGCGCACATCTTCAGCCGATCGAGCGTGCCGGCCGAGGCCGCGTCGTACAATTCGGCGACGATCGCCGACAGGCCCGCTTGCGCATCGCTCATCGCCGGCCTGAGTGCAAAACCATCCTTGCCGATGACGGCGACACGCAGTGCAAACGGCTCCATCGCGGCGTTGAGGGGGGCGGTGACGGCTGGCTTGCGATCGCGCTCCACCGGCTCGCATTTGAGGTAGTCGCGGATCGCGGCGCGCAGCCGCAAGGCCGCCTCGAAGGTCTTCTGCGATGGCGCAGCGGTACGTTCCATCAGCCCGTGCTCGCGCATCCACTCGCCGAGGGCGGTGAGATTTTGCAGCTCGTCCGCCTGCCGATGCTGAACACCGTGATGGGTGAAGTGCCGCAGATCCAGCGTGTTGGCGAAATCGTAGAGATTCGCCAATGCGTCGGGGACTTGGAACTTGCGCGATTCTTTCGACATCGAACACCATTTAATCGCTTTTGCTGGTTGACTCAAGACGCCAGTATTTCTATTTTACTGGTGTCCAACGAGAGAACGGAGTTTCATCATGTTGCACGTCAACCATCCCCCGATCTCGACCGAGGAAGCCTCCTACCGGAAATACGTCGAGGTGCTGGATACCCAGATGGCCTACGTCGATGTCGGCGCGGGCGATCCCATCGTGTTCCTGCACGGCGTTCCGACGCCGTCCTATCTCTGGCGGAACATCATTCCCCATCTCTTGCCCTATGGCCGCTGCCTTGCGCCCGACCTCGTCGGCATGGGCAATTCGGGCGCGGCGCCGAACGGCTCCTATCGCTTCGTCGATCACCAACGCTATCTCGACGCCTGGTTCGATGCGCTGGGCCTGACCGAGAATGTCATCCTCGTCGTGCACGACTGGGGCGCCGCGCTCGGCTTTCACTGGGCCCATCGCCACCCGGAGAGGGTCAAGGCGATCGTTTACATGGAAGGCATCGTCCGGCCGTTCCGCTCCTGGGACGAATGGCCTGACGCGACGCGCGCCTTCTTCCAGGGCCAACGGAGTCCGCAAGGGGAGGACCTGATCCTGCAGAAGAACCTGTTCATCGAATATCTGCTGCCGCTGCGCCACATCGCGCCGGAGGCGCTGGAGGTCTATCGCCGCTATTTCCGCAATCCCGGTCCGAGCCGCCAGCCGATGCTGACCTGGACGCGCGAATTGCCGATTGAGGGCGAGCCTGCCGATGTGGTCGCGATCGTCGAGGCCTATGCGGATTGGATGTCGAAGAACCGGATCCCGAAACTGTTCATCGATGCCGAGCCGGCGGGCTTCCTGATCGGCGCACAGCGCGAGTTCTGCAGAGCCTGGCCCAACCAAGAGACCGTCCTGGTGAAGGGATCGCACTTCCTGCAGGAGGAGGCGCCTCAGGAGGTCGGCGAGGCGACCGCGCGCTTCGTCTCGAAGGTGCTAGCCGGCCAGATCAGTTAGGCAATCGCGAGATTGCGTTGGGTCGCGAGCGCGGACTTCGCTTCACCCCTCCCCCGCCGGGAGCGGTGAAGCGGCCTCAATGCAGGAGCTTCATGATCTCCTCGGCGGCAAGCGCCGGCGTGAGACGGCCGTCGGCGACCTCCGTCTCGATCTTCTTCACCTTGGCGCGGACGGCCGCCTCGCTGCGCAATCGTGCCAGCATGCGCTGCTCGAGCATCGACCACATCCATTTCACCTGCTGCTCGCGCCGGCGTGCGTCGAACTCGCCGGACGTGTTCATCGCCTTGCGGTGATCCAAAACCTTCTGCCAGAGATCGGCGATGCCGGTGCCGGCCAGCGCCGAATAGGTGACGACCGGCGGATGCCAATGCGCGGACCTCGGCGCCAGGATGTGCAGCGCGCTGCGATAGTCGGCCGCGGTGATATTGGCGCGCTTGAGATTGTCGCCGTCGGCCTTGTTGATCGCGATCATGTCGGCGAGCTCGACGAGGCCCTTCTTGATGCCTTGCAGCTCGTCACCGCCGCCCGGCAGCATCAGCGCGAGGAAGAAATCGGTCATGTCGCAGACCGCGGTCTCGGACTGTCCGATGCCGACGGTCTCGACCAGCACGACGTCGAAACCGGCCGCCTCGCACAGCAGCATCGCCTCGCGCGTCTTGGCCGCGACGCCGCCGAATGTGCCTGACGACGGCGAGGGGCGGATGAAGGCATCGTCGGAGGCCGCGAGCCGTGCCATCCGCGTCTTGTCGCCGAGGATCGAGCCGCCGCTGCGCGCCGAGGACGGATCGACCGCGAGCACCGCGACCTTGTTGCCCTGCTCGATCAGATAGGTCCCGAGCACGTCGATGGTGGTGGATTTGCCGACGCCGGGCGAGCCGGTAATGCCGACGCGAACCGCCTTGCCGGTATCGGGCAGGAGCATCTGCACCAGCTCGCGCGCCTGCGCCTGATGATCGCCACGCCGGCTCTCCACCAGCGTGATGGCCCGCGCCAGCGCCGCGCGATGGCCGGTACGGAGCTCGCGGGCGAGGGCGGTGATGTTGATGGTCTTGCTATTGGTCATCATGGTCTTCGCATCCAGCCGCTAACGGCCCGACATGCGAATGTGTCTTTCAGCGCAAGATTTCATTGATGGAAGGTGGATTTGAACGATGTCCCAAACGATCTCGGCCTTCGTCATGTGATAGGCATGACGAAGCAGATTTCCGAAGTCGATCATCTTGCGCCAGTCGATATGTGGCTCGGCCCGCTTAAGATCGTCGGGGATGAATCTCGACGCTTCGCAGATGATTTCGAGAAGACGTTCGATCGCCAGCCGGGTCGTTTTCTCGGCGACAAATTGATCGAAGGTAAAGCCCCTCACGGCATTTTCGATGTCAGTGATGGCTTCCAGAATATCCCGCAGCCGGTCTTCCACGGTCGGCGGCATTCAGAATACCTCGATCAGGTCATCCGCGATCCGCTCTGCCATACGCGGTTTCAGCAAATCTCGCATCGATATTTGCACCTGAAGTCCCAGATGTTCCTCAATCAAGTGGAGGGCTTTGAAATGGTCAAACCGCGGCGATTCCTCGCGCGACGTCGTCTCGATCAAAATATCCAGATCGCTATCGGGCCGTGCGTCGCCGCGCGCACGGGATCCAAACAGGTACAGGCGCGTAATGCCGGAAGCCCTCAAGGCGGGTGCAAGCTCCTTCAGCTTCTCAATGAGCGTCTGGGTTGAAATGTCTACGACATCAGTCATGGCCAAATATTAGCACAGGGTCGTCAACCAGCCCAGCGCCGTCGGAGCCCGTTAGGCGCTCCGGCGGGCAGGCAAGGCTCGGCTTAAAGAATGGTGCCGCGATTTCTGCGTTCGGCACGAAATCTCATGGCGCTTTCGCAAAACCGGCCGCTTTCATCGCCTGGCCCATCTGGCTATTCGCCTGGTCCATGAAGGTCTCGAACTGACCGGCATCGCACCAGACGGTGCCAAAACCGCGTCCGGTCATGAAGTCCTTGAAGGCGGGGGAATCGTACACCTTCTTCAAGGCCGCGGTCAGCGTGGTGGCGATATTTGGAGGCAAGCCCTTGGGGCCGCCGATCCCGCGCCATGAGCTGGTGGAATAATCGACGCCGAGCGTCTCCTTCAGCGTCGGGACGTCGGGGAAGATCGGATTGCGCGCGTGCGCCATGATCGCAAGGCTCCGGGCCTGGCCGGCCTCGATGGTGGCGCGCGCTTCGGGCACCGAGCAGGTGGTGAGATCGAGGCTGCCCGCGACCAGATCCTGCATGGCCGGTGCTGCGCCATTCGACGCTGACCAGGCGACCTGATTGGCCGGCAATCCCATCGCCTGCATCCAGCCGACAAGGGCGAGATGCCAGATGCCGCCTTGTCCGGTGCCTGAAGCCTTGAACCGTCCCGGAGGCGCCAGCTTGATGGCGTCCATGAGCTCCTTCACCGTCTTGTATGGCGAGGACGTCGATACCTGGACGCCAGGCGGATCTTCGTTCACCAGCGCCAGCGGCGTAAAATTCCGTGGCGTCAGCTGCGTCAGGGCTTGCCAATGCAACATCGCGATTTCCACGGTCAGCGTGCCGATCGTGTAGCCGTCCGGCGCTGCGGCTGCGATCTCGGCATGGCCGACGGCGCCGGATCCGCCGATGCGGTTGACGACGTTGAACGGCTGGCCGAGCTCCTTCTCCAGCAGCGTCGCGACGATGCGCGCGGTCGCATCCGTGCCGCCGCCCGCACCCCACGGCACGATCAAGGTTACCGGCCGCGCCGGATAGGCTTGCGCGCGCGCAGGTGAGAGGAGGGCGGACGTGGCGGCAGCCACAGAAGAAGCCGCGAAAATGCGGCGCGTGATTCCTGGCATAAATGGTCCCGGCGGCGCCCTCGGGAATCGGGCTCGCGTCAATGCAATATGCTACGCGGCTTTGCATGGATGTCGCAAGCGGCCGCCCAACGGCGCCCTGAGCAAGTGTTCCGTCGGAACTTATTGCTGCTCGTCAGCGTCGCCTTTTGGCCGCGCACCGCCGAAGATGCGCGTGCCCTCCGGCGTGAGATAGGGCTTAAATGTCTCCCACGGAACGAATGCGACATATTGGCCCTCGGCGTAGGGGCCGACCGCATAGGGCGGATAATGGAAGGTGAGGCCGGAGCTCTTGCCTGTTTCGGTCGACGGCGCGAGCGTCGCGGCGCCGATCTTGAGCAGGCTCGGCTCGACGCCCTTGAACCATTCATTGGTCGCGGTCTCGCTGGAGTCGCGCTTCTTTTTCTCGATTCTGAGCGAGGCGATCACGGCCTTCGCGATCGTCTTCATGGCGGGGCTGCCATCGGCCGTCTCGGTGAAGAACGGGCGGATCGAGATGCGCTTGCTCTCGGACTTGTCCCACAGGACCGTGTTCACATCCGAATTGGGATGGGCGCCATGGGTGTCCATGTAGTCGTCACGCAGGATGCTCACATAGCGGTCGGCGACGACGGAGCGGATCGAATATTTGCGCTCGAAATCCCAACCGCCGTCCTTGAAGAATTGCGGATCCTGCTTTCGCGAGGTCGCAGCGTCAGCCGCGTTCTTGTCGAGCCATTTCTTGCCGTCAGCGAGGCAATCGGCCGCGAGTGGCGTGTCGGCCTTGATCCTGTCATCAAGGAACACACGCGCCTCGATGTTTCTGTTTTTAACGACGGCGTCGGGCTTGGGGTCGGCGGCGAGGGAGGGCGAGGCAAGGCCGATCGTCGCGACGGCAAAAAGGCTCGCGAGCAATCCTGCCCGCACATTTGCACGATGATATGTCACTTCAATATCCATCAATTCTGCGACGTTCGGACATCGGCGTGAGCGTAGCGATCGCAACATGAACCGGCGCAGAACGCGCGGCGCGAACGCTAGGACGTGAAGATTGGTCGCGGCAGCGCGCCCGCGGGTTTGATAGGAGGCCCCCACGGCGGCGGAATTACTCCGCCGCCTCGCTATGGCCGAGCCGGGCGTTCAGCTTGCGGATCAGCTCCTCGGCTGCGTCCGCGATCACCGTGCCGGGCGGGAAGATCGCTTCCGCGCCGGCGGCATAGAGTGCGTCGTAATCCTGTGGAGGCACCACGCCGCCGACGATGATCATGATGTCCTCGCGGCCCTGCTTCTTCAGCGCGGCCTTGAGCTCCGGCACGGCGGTGAGGTGGGCGGCGGCGAGCGAGGAGACGCCGAGGATGTGGACGTCGTTCTCGACCGCCTGTCTTGCGGCTTCGTCCGCGGTGGCGAACAGCGGCCCGATATCGACATCGAAGCCGATGTCGGCGAAAGCCGAGGCAATCACCTTCTGGCCGCGGTCGTGGCCGTCCTGGCCGATCTTGGCGACCAGGATACGCGGGCGGCGGCCTTCGGCCTCCTCGAACGCATCGATCAGCGCCTGAACCTTCTCGACCTGATTGCCCATGCTGGACGCCTCCCGCTTGTAGACGCCGGTGATGGATTTGATCTCGGCGCGGTGCCGGCCGAACACTTTCTCCATTGCGTCAGAGATTTCGCCGACGGTCGCCTTGGCCCGTGCCGCGTCGATCGCGAGCGCGAGCAGATTGCCGTTGCCTTCGCCGGCCGAGCGCGTCAACGCGGCGAGCGCGGCCTCGACGTCCTTCTGGCTGCGCTCGGATTTCAGCCGCGCCAGCTTGTCGATCTGGAGCCGGCGAACGTTGGTGTTGTCGACCTTGAGGACGTCGATCGGCGCCTCGTCAGTCGGCTTGTACTTGTTGACGCCGATCACCGCCTGCTTGCCGGCATCGATGCGCGCCTGGGTCTTGGCCGAGGCCTCCTCGATGCGCAGCTTCGGCACGCCGGCCTCGATCGCCTTCGCCATGCCGCCGAGCTCCTCGACCTCCTGGATGTGGCTCCAAGCTTTTGCGGCGAGGTCGCGCGTGAGCCGCTCGACATAATAGGAGCCGCCCCAGGGATCGATGATACGGGTGGTGCCGCTCTCCTGCTGCAGGAACAGCTGGGTGTTGCGGGCGATGCGCGCCGAGAAATCGGTCGGCAGCGCCAAGGCTTCATCGAGCGCATTGGTGTGCAGCGACTGGGTATGACCTTGGGTGGCCGCCATTGCCTCCACCGTCGTGCGCATTACGTTGTTGAAGACATCCTGCGCGGTCAGCGACCAGCCGGAAGTCTGGCAATGCGTGCGCAGCGACAGCGAGCGCGGATCCCTGGGATTGAACGGCTTGAGCAGTTTCGCCCAGAGCAGCCGCGCGGCGCGCAGCTTGGCGACTTCCATGAAGAAGTTCATGCCGATCGCCCAGAAGAACGACAGGCGCGGCGCGAAGCGGTCGACATCCAGGCCTGCGGCAAGGCCGGCGCGCAGATATTCGACGCCGTCGGCGAGCGTATAGGCGAGCTCGAGATCCTGCGTCGCACCGGCCTCCTGCATGTGATAGCCGGAAATGGAAATGGAGTTGTATTTCGGCATCTTCTGCGAGGTGTAGGCGAAGATGTCCGAGATGATCCGCATCGAGGGCGCGGGTGGATAGATATAGGTGTTGCGCACCATGAACTCTTTCAAAATGTCGTTCTGAATAGTCCCTGAGAGTTTCTCCGGCGGAACGCCTTGTTCCTCGGCGGCGGCAACGTAGAGCGCGAGAATCGGCAGCACCGCGCCGTTCATGGTCATGGAGACGCTCATCTGGTCGAGCGGAATGCCCGCAAACAGCGTGCGCATGTCGTAGATGGAATCGATCGCCACGCCGGCCATGCCGACGTCGCCGCCGACGCGCGGATGATCGCTGTCATAGCCGCGATGGGTGGCGAGATCGAAGGCGACAGAGAGGCCCTTCTGTCCGGCCGCCAGGTTGCGGCGGTAGAACGCGTTGGAGTCCTCCGCCGTGGAGAAGCCGGCATACTGCCTGATAGTCCAGGGCTGGTTGACATACATGGTCGGGTAGGGGCCACGCAGGAACGGCGCGATGCCCGGATAGGTATCGAGGAAATCGAGCCCGGCCAGATCGGCCTCGCCATAGGCCGGCTTCACCAGAATGCCCTCGGGCGTCAGCCACGGCTCGGCGCTGCCGGTCGGGGCGGCGGTTGCGGTCCGCTCGAAGGCAATGTCTGCAAAGTTTGGAATGCGGCTCATGGTTTCAACTCACAGTTGGGCGCTTCGGGCGCTCAATCATGGTCCGGATGCTGATGGCCGACGATGGTCGCCATCTTCTCCGGTCCGTAATTCTGCTGCGTGGTCTGGCTCGGCAGGTTGGCGATACCGACGACCCAGCCGAGCCGGGATTCGGTTCCATATTGCCGTGTCGGTACGACGTGATCCGGGCGGTCGAAGGTTCCAGTCATGATCTCGATGCGCGGGCCATCGATGCGGCGGAAGCTGAGCGGCGTGCCGCAGGCAGCGCAGAAATCGCGCATCGCGATCGAGGAGGATTGAAACGCCGACGGCGTGCCCTTGGTCCAGGCAAAGTCGGTTTTCTCGATGTCGGCATAGGAGGCGAATGGCGCGCCCGTCGCCTTCTGGCACATCCGGCAATGACAAATGCTAATCTTGGCGGGTGCCGCCGAGACCGCGAAGCGGATGGCACCGCATTGGCACCCGCCACTCAGAACTGTCTTGGTTGCGTCGGTCATGCCTGTTCCATCCGTCGATAGGCGTCGCCCAGCATGGCTTGCGCGTCGGCGCCGGCAAAGATGAAGCCCGTAACGCCCGCCTTGCGCAGGGCCGCCTCGGCCTCTGCCGGTCGGCCTGCCAGATAGATATGTTTGGCGCCCGCGGTTTGCAGGGCCTTGGCGGCGGCTTCGGCATGGTCCGCATAGATCTTGTCATGGGAACACAGGCAGGCAAGCTCGGCACCCGACGCCTTGAAGGCGGCCGCCAGCTTGGCCGGATCGGCGAAGCCCTCGCTGTCGACGGCCAAAATGCCGCCAGTTTCGAAGAAGCTTTTGGCAAAGGTCGCGCGCGCGGTGAAATCGGCGGCCGTGCCGAGATTGGCCAAAAACACCTTTGGCCGCGCGCCGCGTGCCTTCAGCGCCGCGTCGGATTTGTCGCGCAGCGCCTCGAACGGTTCCGCCAGCCGGATCGGCGGCAGCGCGTCGAACTTGTATTTCTGTTCGCCATAGGGTGCGAGCGCGACCGGCGTCGCCTTCAGCACCGCCGTCTCGCTCTCATGCAAGTTCGGAAACTCGCTGGCGCCGGTCAGCACCTCGCGGCGCTTTGCGATGTTGGCATCGCGCGCCTTTCGTGCGGCTGCGACTTTGTTCTGGAACACGCCCTGCTGAAGCGCGGCAAAGGCGCCACCCGCTTTCTCGCTCTCCTGGAACAGCGCCCAGGCGGCCTCGCAGAGCTGCGCCGTCAGCGTCTCGATGCCGCCTGCACCTGCTGCGGGATCGCTGACCTTGGCGAGGTTGCTTTCTTCCAGCAGCAGAAGCTGCGTATTGCGCGCCACGCGCCGCGCGAACGGATCGGGCAGTCCAAGCGCGAGCGTATGTGGCAGCACCGTGATCGCATTGGCGCCGGCGAGCCCTGCGGCAAACGTTGCGATGGTCGCGCGCAGCATGTTCACATAGGGGTCGCGCTGCGTCAGCATGCGCCACGCCGTATCGGCGGCAATGAACAGCGGCTTTGGCGCAAGCCCGCACGCGGCCTCGATGCGCGCCCAGAGCAGCCGCAGCGCACGGAACTTTGCCATGGTCAGGAACTGGTCGGCGTCGGCTGAGAGCCGCGCATAGACCATGTCTTGCGCCTGCTCCAGCGGGACGCCGGCGCCTTCGATCGCGCGCAAATAGGCGGCGCCGCAGGCGAGCACGAAGGCGAGCTCCTGCACCTCCGATCCGCCGGCATCATGGATCACGCGACCATCGGCGGAAGCAAACGGTCCCTTGAAGCCAAGCGCGGCAAGGCCCTTGATGCCGCTGGTGACGGCGGGAACGATCTCTTCCCATGTGTAGGGGCTGTGGCCCCACACCGCGCACGCCGCGAGCGGATCGAGCCCGAAGCGGATGTCGCAGGCTGCAGGATCGATGCCGTTGCTCTTCACATATTCCGCGACATGGATCGCCGCCATCCGCGATTGCGGGCCGACCTGAAGCTCGATGCCGATGCCGGCATCGAGATGAATGTCCTTCAGTGCTTTCGCGACCGCATCGGCCGTTGGTTCCAGGCCGAAACCGTGGCTGCCATTGCTGCCGGCGAACACCAGCGAAATCCCTGTCGCCCCGTTCTCCAGATCGGTCAGTGCCTGCGCGTTCGCGGCCACCGCGTCGGGATGATCAACCCGCTGCATGATCTGCCACGGCGCTGCCGCCGGCCGTCCTGCCACCAGCGCAGCGTCCTTGGCGCGCGGATACAGCGGCTCGATCCTCACGCCGTCATAGGTCTTGCCGACCAGCTTCTCGAACGGCGCGCCCTTGAGCACGCCGTCGACCAGCTTGCGCCAGTCCGCGTCCGTCGCCTTGGGAAAATCGGCCGCCAGCGGCAGATTGTCAGTCACGGAGGTCATACGGCCAAGGGCTCCCAAACGTCTCGTTATTCGCAGGCGAAATTGCCACGGCCGGCCGTCCCTGCAAACGGTTGTTTTTGGTTAACCGGTATCCGGAAGCCGCTCAATACCTTGCGTAGAGACGCTGGCGAGGCCGTCACGCACGTGGATGCCCGAGATCACGCGGTCGGGCGCGATTTCGGCCAGCGGCACCAGCACGAAGGCGCGCTCGAACAGCCGCGGATGCGGCAGGGTCAGGTCGGGCTTCTGAAACGACACATCGTCATAGGCGATCATGTCGAGATCGAGCGTGCGCGGACCCCAGCGCCGATCCTTGTCGCGCGTGCGGCCGAACTTCTGCTCGACTTTCTGCATGACGAACAATAGCGCGTGCGGATCGAGGTCGGTCTCGATCTCGACGCAGGCATTGATGAAAGGATCCTGGTCCTCGTCGCCCCAGGGCGGCGTGGTGTAGTCCGACGAACGCGCGATCACCGTGGCTTGCGCCATGCCGCAGATATGGGCGATCGCCTTGCGGAATGTCGCGCGGACGTCGCCGACATTGCCGCCGAGTGCGATCAGCACGCTCGCCATGTCAGGGGTGCCGCGAGCGGGTCAGCATGATGCCGACGTCGTCGAAGATCGCGGCGATCGGCGCATGCGGCTTGTGCACGGTGATCTTGACGGCACGGATGCGCGGGAAGTGCGACAGGATGGCGTCGGCGACTGCACCCGCCGCACGCTCCAGCAGCTTGTAATTGGTGTTCTTGAACGCTGCCGTCGTGGTCGCCACCACATCGGCATAGGAGACGGTGTCGGCGAGGCGATCACTGCGCGAGGGCTCCGACAGGTCGGTGTAGAGCTCGAGGTCGATGACAAAGCGCTGGCCGACTTCGGTTTCGTGATCCATCACGCCATGGCGTGCATGGATCGACAGGCCGGTCACGAAGATCGTATCGGTCATTGCTTGCTCTCGATTGCGTTTGCGACCCGCAGGGCCTGCAAGGTTTCGGCGACGTCATGGGTCCGGATGATTTTCGCGCCCTTCTGCGCGGCGATCAGATGCGCGGCGATCGATCCGGCGAGCCGCTCTTTCGGCTCCGACGGCGACACCGAGGCGATGAAGCGTTTTCGCGAGGCGCCGACCAGTACTGGCAGGCCGAACATGTCGAGTTCGCGCAGCCGCGCCAGCGCGATCATGCTCTGCTCGGCGGTCTTGCCGAAGCCGATGCCGGGATCCAGCACGATCTTTTCGCGTGCGATGCCGGCCTTGGCGGCGATGTCGAGCGAGCGCAGGAAGAACGCCTTCATGTCCGTGACGATGTCGATGGCGGAATCGACGCTGTCACGGTTGTGCATGACGATGACGGGGACGCCTCTTGCGGCGACCAGCGGCGCCATGCCGGCGTCGCGCTGCAATCCCCAGACGTCGTTGGCGATGGCCACGCCCTGGTCGAGCGCGAAGGCCACGACCTCCGCCTTCATGCTGTCGATCGATACGGGGACGCCGAGCGCGACGATTGCCGATAGCACCGGCCTCAGCCGGGCAAGCTCGTCCGCCACTGTCACCGGCTGGGCGCCCTTGTAGGGTCGGGTGGATTCGGCGCCGATATCGATGATATCGACGCCGGCCTCGATCATCGCCCGCGCCCGTGCCAGCGCCTGGTCCGGTGCGATGAAGTCGCCGCCGTCGGAGAAGGAGTCCGGGGTGACGTTGAGCACGCCCATCACCGCTGGCAGAGGCCGTTCCAGCAGCGTCCGCAGCGCGTCAGGCCCGGCCGAGCCGGCCGGCGGGACGGATGGGGAGGGCGAGGCATTCATGCCGCCCGCTTTAGCGGTCGGGGAGGGGGAGTCAAGACCAACACCCTAGCTGTCATTGCCCGCGAAGGCGGGCAATCCAGTATTCCGAGGCGGTGCGGTGATACGGAGGAGCCGCGGCGTACTGGATCCCCCGCCCCAGTGCGCAAGTGCGCACAAGGCGGGGCATGACATCGAGAGCTAACGCTGCAGGTCATCGCCCGGGAGAGACGCGCTAATACGTAATCTTCGGCGACAGCTTCTTGGCCTTGGCGATGATGTCGCCGACCGACTTCTCGGAAGGAAGGATGCGGACGAGCTTCCTCCGATCGTTGGCTTCGCGCATGCTCTGCGCCAATCTCACCGGATTCCGATAGGCGAGCTCGCGCACCGTGGTGACGCCGGCGGCGCGGACCAGGCCGACCTTGGCCCGGCCCATGCCGGGAATGCGCATGTAGTCGGAGACGTTGGCCCACTCCAGCAGCAGCTGCTCGCTGATGCCGGTCTTGGCCGAGAGCGCCTTGCGCCCCTTGGCGGTGCTCGCGGCTTCCAGCAGCGCGTCGGTGGTGCGGATTCCCTGCGCCTTCAACTTGTTGGCGGCAAAGGCTGGCAGGCCCTCAATCTCGGAAATCGGATATGTCATGATACTCGATATAAAAAGCGTGGCTCTCAGGCGAACTGGCTGAGGCCCGGCGTCCCCGCAATGATCTTGCCCATCTGATCCGCTCCGATTTTGTCTCGGCCGTAGCGGAAAAGTTCACGGGCAATGGTCTGGATGTCGGACATGCCAAGCCCAAGGCCCATCAGGCGCGTGCCGACGGCCATCAGGCCGCCGCCCATCAGCCGCGACAGTCCGCCGCCGCTCGTGGACGCTTCGATCGCGCCTTCTGCGCCAGGGATCTGGTCGATCAGGGCCTGCACGCTGTCGGAAGGACCCTCGCTGCGGAGGAATCCCAGGATAATGCCGACGGTCTTTTCAGCGACAGCACTATCTATGCTGGCGTTTGTCGCCAGCCGTCCGATCAGCTCGTCCATATGGGCCGCCCCTCAGCCGGTTCACATGCCGGAGATTTATTTCGAAAACTGATCTTGAGCCGGTGTGATGTGAAATACAAGCTATGAACGGAGGCGAACATGCGATTCATCTTCGAACGCGCGTAAAGTGTTGCAGCGTTGCAAGACCGGGGAACGAATCCGTGAAAAATTGCCGCGATGCGAATGTATCACTCCGACTTTTGGCGCATGCCGCGCGCGTAGTCTCCGACGATGTCGCATGTCCGCGCCGCCTTGAACGGTTTCAATCGGCTTGCGACATGAGTTAAACTACGGAACTGGTGAGTTCGAGTTTCAATATGCGAAACCAACGATAGAGAGAGTAATGACGGCGCAGGACAACAAGCTCGGCGATACCGACGGCAAGATATTTGTCGGCAAGGGAGACGAGCAGGCCTGGTTGACGCTGGCGCTCGCCAATCGCCACGGCCTCGTCACCGGCGCGACCGGAACGGGCAAGACGGTCACGCTGCAGGTAATGGCGGAAGGATTTGCGCGGGCCGGTGTTCCGGTGTTCGCCGCCGACATCAAGGGCGACCTCTCCGGCATCTCCGAGGTCGGGGAGGCAAAAGATTTCATCGTCAAGCGTGCGACCGAGATGGGGTTGACGTTCCAGCCCGACCAGTTCTCGACGGTGTTCTGGGATGTGTTCGGTGAGCAGGGCCATCCGGTGCGAGCCACCATCACCGAGATGGGGCCGCTGTTGCTGGCGCGCATGCTCGATCTCAACGACGTGCAGGAGGGCGTGCTCAACGTTGCCTTCCGCGTCGCCGACGACAACGGTCTTGCTCTGATCGACATGAAGGATCTGCGGGCTTTGCTGGACGCCATCGTGCCCGACGGCGGCAAGAAGGAGCCGGACGCGGACGATGATCCGCTCGCGCCGATCCGGAAGGCGGCCCAGGGTTTTGGCAACGTCACCAAGGCCACAATCGGCACTATCCAGCGCCAGCTCCTGGTGTTGGAGAACCAGGGCGCCACAAAATTCTTCGGCGAGCCGGCGCTGACCTTGAAGGACTTCATGAAGACCGACCGCGACGGCCGCGGCACGGTCAACATCCTCGTCGCCGACAAGCTGATGCAGAGCCCGCGGCTTTACGCGACATTCCTGCTGTGGATGCTGTCGGAGCTGTTCGAGGAATTGCCCGAGGCCGGCGACCTTCCCAAGCCCAAGCTGGTGTTCTTCTTCGACGAGGCGCATCTGTTGTTCAACGACGCCCCGAAGGCGCTGATGGACAAGATCGAGCAGGTGGTCCGCCTGATCCGCTCCAAGGGGGTCGGCGTCTATTTCGTTACGCAAAACCCCATCGACGTGCCCGACCGCGTGCTCGGGCAAATGGGCAACCGGGTGCAGCATGCGTTGCGCGCCTTCACCCCGCGCGACCAGAAGGCGGTCGCCGCCGCGGCCCAGACCTTCCGGCCCAACCCGAAGCTCGACACCACCAAGGTGATCATGGAGCTCGGCAAGGGCGAGGCGCTGGTGTCGTTCCTCGAAGGCAACGGCACGCCGGCGATGGTCGAGCGGGTGATGATCCGTCCCCCATCGGCCCGCATTGGGCCGATCAGCCCGGAGGAGCGCAAGGCGATCATGGATGCGAGCCCGGTGAAGGGCAAATACGACACCGCGATCGATTCCGAGTCCGCCTATGAGATCCTTCAGAAGCGCATCGCCGGCACCGCGGCGCCGGCCGATGGCCAGGCGGGCGGAGGCGGTGGCGGCATCCTCGGCCAGATCGGCTCGATCGTCGGCACCATCTTCGGCACCAACACCGGACGTAACCGGCTGACGACGGGACAACGCATCGCGCGCGATGTCACGCGCACGGTCACCGGCAAGGTGGTCGGCGGCGTCGTGGCCGATCTCGGCAAATCGGTCGGCGGCCAGCTGGGCGGCTCGGTCGGCCGCGCGCTCGTCCGCGGCGCGCTCGGTGGATTGCTGCGAAGGTAGGCATAACGCCCCGGTTGCAGGCCAGTGGTCCGTAACGCCACTCAGGTGGCGGGGGAAAGAGCATCTTTGCCAGGTACAAATTCGGGTGAGGGGGACTCTCCAAGCGTCCGTCGGTCTGCTACGTGCTATATGTTTCCGACGGGACATCATGTGACATCACCGAATTCATCAGACAAACCGGGCGCGCTTCGAACTCTCTCGCTGCGCAGGCCGCTCGACCTGCTCTTCTTGTTTTGCTGCTTGATCCTGACTGCGGATGTCCTCGGTCCGGAGATCTTCGGTCATGGCAAAACCAAGGACTATGCGCTGTGGTACTGGGCCGGGCAGCAGGTGCTGCATGGCGGCGCGCTCTATCCCAGCGAAATGGATCACCCGTTCGAGTTCATCTATCCGCCGCTGCCGGCGATCCTGCTGGCGATCCCGAGCTGGTTCGGCAAGATCCCGCTCTACATCGTGCTGTCGATCCTGAATGGGGTGGCGTGGTGGTACACGAGCATTCTCTCCAATGCCATGACCGGCTCGGATCGCGAGCCGGGCCCGTGGCTCGAAGCACTGCCGGTGGTCGTCACCGTCTCCTTCGCGTTCGACATGTTCGATCTCGGTCAGCCGAACCTCGTTCTGCTGGTGATGATGCTCTACGGCTTCTGGAGCCTCCAGCATCGACGGTCCTGGCTCGCGGGCTTCATGTTCGCGCTCGCCGCCGCCATCAAGGTGTTTCCGATCGCCGTGCTGCCTTATCTGGTCTGGCGCCGGCAATGGGCGGCGGTCGTCAGCATGCTCGCCTTCATCGGCATCCTGCTCTATCTCGTGCCGGCGCCGATCCGCGGCTTCGAGCGCAACGCCGCCGAGCTCAACACCTGGTACCGGGGCATGGTCGGCTCGAGTTCGGAAAAGGGCTTTGGTCAGCGCGACGAGCAGAACTGGTCGTGGGTCAACCAGTCCGTCATCGCGGTGACGCACCGGCTGGTCAGGCCGATCAACTACAATCTGGACGATCCCGGCAAGCCGGCGCGCACGATGAATGTCATCGACGTCGACTACAAGACGGCGAACTGGATCGTGCTTGCGGTATCGGCGTTGCTCGGGCTCGGCTTCATCGCGGTCATTCCGCGGCAAGCGCGGCGAACGGCGCGATCGGACGCCGAGGAGCTCGGCATCCTGTTCTGCCTGATGACGATCGCCTCGCCGCTGGCGCGACAATATTACTTCATGTGGCTGTTCCTGCCGCTGACGGTGCTGATACATCGGGCCGCCTTCGACCTGCGGCCGAATGTGCGGCTGGGAACCGTGCTCGCGCTTGGCGCTGCCGGCATCCTCATGCTGCTGTCGCTGCCGCCGTTTCCCAACGTCATCCAGGCCTGGGGTAACAACCTCATCGCGACGGCGATTTTCGCAGTTAACCTTGCCTGGCACATCCGGCATCCGCCGGTTGCGGCTAGCTCCGACGCCGCGGCAGGGTTAAAACCACAATCATCTTGAGGTTAGAAAAGTGGGACATCCGACCATGGCCAATGCGCAGCTTCAATCCGTGCTCGACCACATCGACAAGGACTTTGATAACAGTCTCGAGCGCCTGTTCTCGCTGTTGCGGATCAAGTCGATTTCCGCAGATCCGGCCTATGCCGGGGATTGCAAGGCGGCGGCCGAGCATCTGGCCAAGGACCTCGCGAGCCTCGGCGTCGCGACCGAAGTGAGGCCGACCGCCGGCCATCCTGCCGTCGTCGGCAAGGCCAAGGCGGACGACAAGGCGGGCGGACGGCCGCATGTGATCTTCTACGGCCATTACGACGTGCAGCCGGTCGATCCGCTCGAGCTCTGGCACCGTCCTCCGTTCGAGCCCGCCGTCGCCGATCATGCCGACGGCCGCAAGATCATCGTCGCGCGCGGCGCCGAGGACGACAAGGGTCAAGTGATGACGTTCGTCGAGGCCTGCCGCGCCTGGAAGAAAGTCACGGGCTCGCTGCCGATCGACATCACCTTCCTGATCGAAGGCGAGGAGGAGGTCGGCTCCAAGAACTTCGTGCCGTTCGTCGAGGCCAACAAGGACGAGTTCAAAGCCGATTACGTGCTGGTTTGCGACACCGGCATGTGGGACCCGGAAACGCCGGCGATTACGACGGCGCTGCGCGGCCTGCTGTATGAAGAGGTGAAGATCACCGCCGCCAGCCGCGACTTGCATTCCGGCGTGTTCGGCGGCACGGCGATGAACCCGATCCGGGTGCTGACCAAAATTCTCGGCGGCTTGTTCGACGGCGACAACCGCATCACCATTCCGGGCTTCTATGACGGCGTGAAGGACACGCCGCCGGAGATCCTGGAGCAGTGGAAGAAGCTCAACTTCACGCCGGAGTCGTTCCTCAAGCCGATCGGCCTGTCGATCCCGGCCGGCGAGAAGGGGCGGCTGATGGTCGAGCAGGCCTCCACGCGTCCGACCTGCGACGTCAACGGCATCTGGGGCGGCTATATCGGCGAGGGCTCCAAGACGGTGATCCCGTCGCACGCCTCGGCAAAAGTCTCGTTCCGGCTGGTCCAGGGGCAGGACCCCCAGACCATCCGCAAGGCCTTCCGCGACTACGTGACCGCCCGGATTCCGGGCGACTGCAAGGTTGCGTTCGGCGACCATTCCGCCGCGCCCGCCGTGGCGCTCGACTGGAACATGAAGCCGCTTGCCGCCGCGAGGCAAGCGCTGACCGAGGAATGGGGCAAGGAGACTGTGCTGATGGGCTCCGGCGCCTCGATCCCGATCGTCGCCGATTTCAAGCGCGCGCTTGGGCTGGATTCGCTGCTCGTCGGCTTTGGCCTGGACGACGACAACATTCACTCGCCGAACGAGAAGTACGATCTGCGCAGCTTCCAGAAGGGCATCCGCTCCTGGGCACGGATCCTCGCGGCGCTCGCGGAGGTGAAGTAGGGCGCGAAGGCTCTCCTCGTCATTGCGAGCGAAGCGAAGCAATCCAGAATCCTTCCGCTGAAACAGTCTGGATTGCTTCGTCGCAAGAGCTCCTCGCAATGACAGCGGGCCCAAATAAAAACGCCGCCCGGAATTGGGCGGCGTTTCATTCCGAAATGTGTAGAGGGTGTTGACGCCTAGTCTACACCAAACTCCGTAAATCTCAAGAGCGGTAGCCCGGGAGCTCGCGGTCGAGCTTGCGCAGCAGCGGCGGCCATACCAGGTTCGTCGCGCGCAGCTCGGCGCGGTCGCGGTTGGCGAGCAGCTCGGTGTTCTTCTCGATCGCGATGTCCTCGACCGGATAGACCGGCGTGCCCAGCGCGCGGGTGCGCACCTGCATCGAGCAGGCGCGCTCGAGGTGGTACATGCGCTCGAAGGCGGAAGCGACCGAGCGGCCGACGGTCAGCGTGCCGTGGTTGCGCAGAAGCATGTGGTTGTGGTCGCCGAGGTCCTGCTGCAGCCGCGGCCGCTCGTCGTGATCGAGCGCGATGCCTTCATAGTCGTGATAGGCGAGGTCGTGGGTGACGAGCTGCGCGGTCTGGTTCAGCGGCAGCAGGCCTTCGGCGCTGCTCGACACCGCGGTGCCGTCCAGCGTGTGGAGATGCAGCACGCAGATCGCATCTTCTCGCACCTCGTGGATCGCCGAATGGATGGTGAAGCCGGCCGGGTTGATGCTGTATTCGCTCTCGCTGAGCTGGTTGCCGTGCAGATCGACCTTGACCAGGCTCGAGGCCGTGATCTCGTCGAACATCAGCCCGTAGGGGTTGATCAGGAAGTGATGGTCGGGGCCGGGCACGCGCGCGGAGATGTGGGTGTCGACCAGGTCGTCCCAGCCGTACAGCGAGACCAGACGATAGCAGGCGGCGAGATTGACCCGTTGCTGCCACTCGGCCTCCGTCATGTTCGACGGCACTTCCTTCAGGCGCGCTTCCGCTGGTGACATGGCAAATCTCTCCGAACCTCGTTGTTGCGGGGAGGGAGCCTAGTCTCGCAAACGGCTGGCAGCAAGGTGCGCGCCAAGCGCGGCAGTTCAGCGTAGTCCGCATGGAGCGGGCTACGGCTTCCGAAGAAAATTATTACGGCGCCGGGATCGACAGCAGGCCGGAAATGCTGCGGCCGCGGATGTCGTAGACGCGGGCGAACACCACGTCGTCGCGCTTGATCTCGACCAGCACGGGCGCGGTGAGGCCCTTGCAGTAGAATTCGCCGAGCGTCATGGCGAAATCGGCCGCGTTGGAATCCCAGCCGATGGTGAAGTCGGGGCCGAGCGCGACCTGGGCGGGGCGTTGCGGACCGCACACCGCGACCTTCCATTTGCGATTGCGCGGCGGCACCTCCTGGCGCTCGACCAGCTGCTCGCGCAGTTCGTCGGAGGCCTGCTTCAGCGCGAGGCCCCAATAGTCCAGCATGAAGCGGTCGTCGGCGGCGCGCACCGTGCCGGCGATGTGGTTGAAGTGGGTGTATTGATAGGGATGCAGCCGGATCATCTCGGCGAGCGGCAGCGCCAGGCCGAAGCAGAACACGGCGAGCATAGCCGGCTGCCAGGCGCGGTGGCTGGCGCGCAGGCGTTCCATGGTCCGGGCGAAGGCAATGCCGCCGAGCACCGCCATCGGCGGGATCACGAAGACGAAATGGCGGATGCCGTTGTAGAGCGCAGGACGCTTCACCATCGCGATCGCGAGCGGCAGGGTGGCCGCCAGCGTCAGCATCAGCAGGATGGTCTTGCGACGCGCCGGAACCTCGCGACGCGGCAGCATCGCGAAGGTGCTGAACACGGCACCGGCCGTCAGCACCAGCATCACTTCGGGAAGCTGCAGCGCGAACAGCGTCGGCAGATAGGACCAGGGCATGTCGGGCACCGACACGATCGCGCCGTCGAACATCTCCTTCCAGGGCTTCTCGAAGAAGTGCGAGAAATAGGTCAGGGCCTCGAAGGGATTGCCGGGCTCCATGATCGACCACGGCCAGATCAGGCCCATCACGAGGTAGCCGAACGCGAGGCCGGGCAGCAGCACGTAGACGACATGGGCGAAACGGCGGACCGCCTCGCGCGCGCCCTCGGTGCGCAGCTCTTCCAGGAACAGCGGCATGAAGCCGACCATCGCATAGACCAGCGCGAGCCCGCCAAGGATGCGGCAGCCGATCGACAAGCCGGCACCGAGGCCGACGATCAGGATCGTGCGCGGCGAGGGTTTTGGATATTCCTCGGCAAGCCGGACCAGGCCGAGCATCAGGATGATCATCGCCACCGCGAAGGGCGCATCCTTCGGGTTCATGAACATGTGGCCGTAGAAGATCGGGCAGAGCGCCAGCAGCAAGAGTGCGGCAAGACCGGCAAGCGGTCCGGCGACGCGGCGGCCGAGCCGCCACGTCACCGCAAGCCCGATCACGCCGACGATCGCGCCGACCAGGCGTCGCGTCTCGAACAGCTCGAGCGGGAGAATCTTGTGCAGCAGGGCTGCGACCATGTCGAAGCCGCCGCCATACATATAGAGGTTGGCGAAGGAGAGGGCAGACGTGTCCCTGAAGCCGGAGCCGTACATGCGCAGCAGCAGGTCGGCATATTCGGCATGGGTGTAGTCGTCCCAGCCGAGCCCGTAATCGCGGAAAGTCAGGCCTGCGATGACGGCGACGGCAGCCAGCACCAGCATGGCGAGGTCGTCGCAAGTCCGTTCAACCGAGCGCCCGAGAGGCGTGTCGATCGCCGAAGTCGTGATGGATGTCATGGCTATTGGTGACCCGGAATCCCCTCTTGGCCCTGCTGGCGCGCGCGGGCCTGTTCCCCGGAATCCCTATAGCGCAGTTCCATTACCAAGTAATTGGGCATTATGGCTAAATTCCTGATGCGACGCAGCAATTTCCAGAAACGCGGGAAGCACATGAGAGCTAGCGGACCGTTGCTGAAGGGAATGTGAATAAGTCCCTGATATCCTTCCCTTTAGGAACGGCGCCGGCAATTGGTCGTTGGCGAGGAACGCAGTATGACGGTATCGTGGCGTAACGGGTGCCGCGCGTGGATGCGCGGCCGGGGGTGTGTTCGATGAGCTTGGCTTTGTTGATCGCAGGGATTTTCGCCGTGGCGGCGGGCCTCCTTGCGGTCGCTTTTGGCTATTCGATCAGGGATTTCAGCCTCGGCAGCACGCTCATAACGAGCGGAACGATTGGCGTCTGCTCCGGAATGTTACTGGTCGGTCTCTACATCGTGCTGCTGGAGCTGCGAGGCATCGCCCGACGGCTGGCCGCGACGGCCGCGCCGTCGGACGTTCGCGTGCGGCCGGTGCTGCCGCCGGGCCTCGCTGCACCAGGCGCGGCTGCGTCCGAGCTGGCTCCGGCGATGCGAGTCGAGCCGCAGCCATCGCCCGCTGCGCCGCCTTGGCAGGCCGAAGCACCGGCGCGCGAGCGACCGCGGGCCGAGGCTCCGGCCGAGCCGGAAGCGCCGCCTACGCCCCCGCCCGCAGCTCAGGAGGCGCCGCGTCGGCGCAACCTGATGTTCGCCTCGAGCTCGCGCAAGGAGCGCGAGCGTGCCGAGGCAAAGGCCACGGAGGAGTCGCCGCCGCAACCACACGCCGAGCCCGCGGAGCCGGCCGTGCCTGAGGCCCCGCCCGCGAGCTTCGACGATGCCTGGCCGAAGGCCGACCGTGCGCGGCCGCCTGAACCGCCCGCGCCGCGTCGCCCATCGCCGCCGCGCCCGGCGTCGACCTTCGAGCCTGCTGCTCCTCAGCCCGCCGCACCTCCGCCCGCACCCGAGCCGCCGCCGGCCGAACAGGCGCCGGTCACGGTGCTCAAATCCGGTATCGTCGACGGCATGGCCTATTCGCTTTATTCGGACGGCTCGATCGAAGCGCAGATGCCGGAGGGCATGATGCGCTTCGCCTCGATCGACGAGCTGCGCGCCCATCTCGACCAGCGCGGCTGAAGCTTCGCCGGGTTCAAGTAAAGTCTCGCAACTGCTGTCGCGAGATCAGTAATCGGTTCACATTCTCCAGTCGTCGTATTTCGGCCAAAGGTATTGTTGACAGAGAATACTTCACCGCCGCCAATGAAGCCGCGACGGAATCGGATTGGAGAGGTCGAGCCCATGTCGGATGTTGGGGCTAAAAATTTCATCGAGCTGACGGCGAACATCGTCTCGGCCTATGTCAGCAACAACCCGACGCCGGCCGCCGAGATTCCGAGCCTGATCAGCCAGGTGCATGGCGCGTTGACGCGGGTGTCGTCGGGCCGCGTCGAAGCGCCGCTCGAGCCGGCAAAGCCTGCCGTCTCGTTGAAGAAGTCGATCGCCCCGGACTATCTGGTGTGTCTGGAAGACGGCAAGCGCTTCAAGTCGCTGAAGCGCCATCTGCGCACCCAGTACAACCTGACGCCCGAGCAATATCGCGAGAAATGGAGCCTGCCGGCCGATTATCCCATGGTCGCGCCGAACTACGCGGTTGCGCGTTCGCAACTGGCGAAGAAGATGGGTCTGGGACAGCAACAGCGGAAAAAGGGAAAGTAGCGGCGCCCGGATTTCGCAGGACTCACGACGCGTCCGCGAGCGCCTCTTTCGCGTCGGTCTTGATCCGCTCGACCATCGAGCGCAGGCCGTTGGAGCGCTGCGGCGTCAGGTGGTCGCGGAAGCCGAACTCGTTGAACACGGAAATCGCATCGGTCTCGAGGATCTCCTGCGGCGTGCGGCCGGAATAGAGCGCGAGCACGATCGCCACCAGCCCGCGCACGATATGCGCGTCGCTGTCGCCGCGGTACTTCAGGATCGGCGCGCCATTGCCGCGATCGACCAGCTTCTGGAGCCAGACCTGGCTGACGCAGCCATTCACCTTGTTCTCGGCCGAGTGTTCCGCCTCGGGCATCGGTTCCAGGGTGCGGCCGAGCTCGATGACGTACCGGTAACGGTCATCCCAGTCTTCGAGGAGCTCGAAATTGTCCCTGATCTCGTCAATCGCAGTCATTGATGGCCCGTGGTTCCCGCCTCCCGACAATATAGGGACGGGCGCTGCCGAAATCGATAGGATTTGGGCCCTAATTCGCCGTCTCCGGACCGCGCCAGTCCAGCGCGAGATCGTCCTGGGTCAGCGTGTCGCGCGGCGCTTCGGTGGCGGCGGCATCGCCTTCACCGGCGACCGTGATCGAGCCGGTGTGGTCGGCCGCCTTCTTGTCGGCTTTCTCATTCTTCTCGTTGGTGATCTGCTCCTTCTTGTCGTTGATGATCTGATAGATCTTCTTCGCGCCGTCCTGCGCCCGCTGACCGATGATGGTCGCGGCCTGTCCGCCGACCTCGCAGGCCGCTGGCTGGCGTTTGCAGAACTGGGTCATGTCGGAGACGGCCGCGGTCGCAGCCTGCACCGCGTCGGCAGCGCCGATCTGCGGCAGCTTGTCCGATCCGGGCGTCTTGTCCCGCGGCAGGAGCACCAGCACCAGCCCGAGCCAGAATGTGATGCGGAGCAGAAAGCGCATCTTGCGAACCTGTACGTTAGATCCCCGCCGCGGCGATTCCCGCAGAACGCACCGGACCTAGCAACTCTCGATAAATCGCAAGTGATTGCCTTCCGCTTAATTCGCAGAAAATTTACGCAAAAATCTTCGCGGTTGCAGGTCTCGTAAATTTTCGATTGATGCCTGCGCCCGTGGTGTTCCGGACCGGCGCATCCACCAATTCGAAACCATGAAACGGACGGCGAAACCCTGTGTTCACCATCCCCGATGATGACATCGCCAAATCGCTTAAAAATGTCCGCGATGACGCGGTGTCAGGCCGCAGGCCGGATCGCCTTAGCACTCGTTTAAGGTCGCTCTGACACGTTGGCTCAACGATAAGGAGGCGTTCCGGCACGTCTTCAAGGACGATTGAGCCGAAGCGCGAGACCCGTGACAGTTTTGAGTATCATCCGCGATTGTCTCGATGCGCTGCTGCATCCCTCCGCGCGTTACGATGCGCTGACGCGTGCGCGCCATCGGGCCTTCATGGCGCCGCGGCTTCTCGGAAGCCTGGCCGCCTTCGCGGCATTTCCGGTCTATCTCGTCCTGCGTGGCGCGCCGAGCGCGATCGAGGTCGCGGCTTTCGCGTGGCTGATCGCGCCGATCCTGCTGTCCTGGTTCCTGTCGCGCACCGGCCGCTATGAAGGCGCCCACGTGCTGTCGTCGCTTGCGCTCGCCGGCCTGATCATGGCGATCGCCGCCACGACCGGCGGCATCGAATCGTTCGCCGCGGTCTGGCTGGTCGTGGTTCCGCTCGAAGCCGCGCTGTCGGCCTCGCGCCGCGTCGCGGCCTTTGCCTCGTTGCTCGCGCTGTCCTGCGCGGGCCTGTTGATCCTGCTCGGCCAGCTCGGCTGGCTGCCGCTCGAACATGCCGGTGCTACCGAGCGCGGCGTGATGATGGCGTTTGGCGTCGCCTCCGCAACGCTCTATGCCGCCGGCCTCGCCTTCGGCGCCGAATCGCTCGCGCGCACCAGCGTCGCCTTGCTGTCGCGTGAGGAGGAGCGCTATCGCCTGCTCGCGCGCAACATGAGCGACGTGATCTCGCGGCATCAGCGCAACGGCGCGGTGCAGTTCATCTCACAGGCCGCGGAGGCCATGCTCGGCATGCCGGTCGCGCAACTGCTCGGCCATGGCCTGTTCGACCGCGTCCATGTCGCCGATCGCCCGGCCTATCTCACCGCACTCTCGGATGCCGCGCGCGGCGACGTGCGCAGCGTCGAATTCCGGCTGCGGCGGGAGCCCACCGGTTCGGAGCGCAGCCAGATCGATTTCATCTGGGTCGAGATGCGCTGCCGGCCGCTCGATCGGGATCCGGGCCGTGATCTCACGCGCGAGGCTGAAGTCGTCGGCGTGATGCGCGATGTCACCGATCGCAAGCTGTCCGAGCAAGCGCTCGATCAGGCCCGCGACGCGGCGGAAGCCGCCGACGCCGCCAAGACGCGCTTCCTCGCCACCATGAGCCACGAGCTGCGCACGCCCCTCAACGCCATCATCGGCTTCTCCGAGATGATCGCGCAGGAGCAGACCCTGATGCTGGGCGCCCCCCAGCGCAAGGAATACGCAGAGCTGATAAACGCTTCCGGCAAGCACCTGCTGTCGGTCGTCAACGGCATCCTCGACATGTCGAAGATGGAATCGGGCAATTTCGAGATTGCGTCGGAGCCGTTCGCGCCGCGCGCGGCGCTGATGCATTGCTGCAACCTGCTCGCGCTGAAGGCGCGGGAGAACGGCGTCGATCTCATCACCGATGCGCCGCAGGATCTGCCCGTCATGACCGGCGATCCGCGCGCCTTCAAGCAGATCGTGCTCAATCTCGTCGCCAATGCCGTCAAGTTCACGGAGCGCGGCGGCCAGGTCGCGGTGTCTGCGGCGGCATCCGCCTCGCAGCTCACGCTGTGCATCAGCGACACGGGGGTCGGCATCGCGCCCGACGATCTCAAGCGCGTCGGCGCGCCGTTCTTCCAATGCGGCAAGACCTATCAGCGCCGTCACGAGGGCACCGGTCTCGGCCTTTCCATCGTGAAGAGCCTCGTGGCGTTGCATCTCGGCGAATTGACGGTACAAAGCAGGCTCGGCGAGGGCACCGCCGTCACGGTCAAGCTGCCGCTGGTCTATACGCCGCCGCAAGCAAAGGCTTCTGATAAAAGACCCGCGGAGAGCAAGATCGCGACGCTGACGCCGGTGCTGCGCCAGGAGACCCAAGACCGACCTCAGGACCAACCTGCTCGGGTGAAGAAAAGTGCCTAGAAAATCTGCTGCAAAGGACGAAGCCGCTCCGCGCCGCCGTGGCGCCAAGGCGGCTGTCGTGGATGTCGAGACCGAGCGCAATCTCGTGATGCGCGTGCTCTTGCACAGCCCCAAGGACACGCTGGCCGGCCTCGTCGCCGTCGCCACCATCAGCGCCATCGTTGCGAACGCGCTGTTCCTGCAGACCGGCCGGCATCCGGCGCCGATGTTCGGCACCGTGATCAATCTTCCCGCGCCGTCGTCCATGTCGCTGTCCAATCCCATGCCGCGTCCGCGTCCCGTCGGTGCGGATACGTCGCCGCTCGAGCCCAAAGCGACCGAGTTTCGCGTCGAGCCGAAACCGGCCGAGAAGGCGCCCGAGAAGCCCGCCGAAACGACGGCCTCGACGCCGCGCGCGAGCGATCCCATGACCAATCTGGTCATCAAGGCCACGACACCCACGCCGGCACCGTCTGCGGTGGCCGTCGCGCGGCCACCGGCGCCGGTCCCGATGCAGCAAAGCCCGGCGTCGCGTCGCATCGCCGGCGTGCAGCGCGCGCTGTCCGAATACGGCTACGGGAATTTGAAGATCACGGGCACGATGAGCGGCGAGACCCAGTCGGCGATCCAGACCTTCGAGCGCCAGCACAAGATGCCCGTCACCGGCCAGGTGTCGGACCGCCTGCTGCGCGAGCTTGCCGCCGCAATCGGCCACCCCGTCGAATAGTCGTCGTTGTATCGCGAAGCCTGAAGACTGGTGCTGATTGCAGCACTGGCCTATCGTGCGCTCATGCGTTTGAAATCGAATATCTGGGTCTCAGCCTACTTGCGCCGGTGCCAGACCGAGGGCGTGTTCGGCGCCGTGCGCCATCGTGGTGCGGAGGAAGCGGGGGCAGTGTTCGTCAAGGTGTCGCTGCTCGACGGCAATGCGATGCTCTACGTGCCGGCGCCGCAGACCTCTTATGACGACGGTCGACCGGTCGATCGCTTCTTCGTGCCCGCCGCGCCGCAGCCGATGCCGGAGCAGTCGGTCGAAGAACGCCTGACCAAGGAACTCCGCTTCGACCCGGATGCCTGGATCGTCGAGACCGAAGACCGCGCGGGGCGGCATTTCCTGGAGCTGGCGAAGACCTGACCTCGGCCACCGTCATTGCGAGCGCAGCGAAGCAATCCAGAATCTTTCGGCGGAGGCAGTCTGGATTGCTTCGCTGCGGCGCTCGCAATGACGAGCGTGGGGCGTGATCAGCGCTCCGACGACCCGCCATTGCCCGTGCGCACCGCCGGGCTCGAGCCGGGCTGCACGCCCGGCCGCGACTGGCCGGACGTGCCACGCGCGCGCTGGCGTTCGCTGTCGTGCAGCGACGGCTGATATTTGGCGCGCGTGACGGCGAGTGTCGAGCCGCGCCACGCGGCGAGCATCACCAGTGCGGCGCGATCGCTGAGGCGGTCGTAGAGCCGGGACAGCCGGTAGACCGCATCCACCGAGTTGCCGATCTCCGGCTTGAAGAACAAGAGGATGCGCTGGAAGTTCGGGCTCGGCATGTCGAGCGCGCGCGCGGCGATTGCGAGCGCCTCGCCGCCGGCATCGTCGACGATCTCTGCTGCGACGCGCGAGGGCAGGATCAGGCTGTCGCCGAGCTCCAAGGTGAAGTTCTCGACGTCGCGCGCGATCGCCGCCATCTCCAGGATCTGGATTGCGCGCTTGGCGCGCACTGTTGGAATTCGCGGCGCGGCCTTCAGCGGGGTCTGCGCCAGATTGTGCAGGATCAGCGCACGCTGGCTCGCATCGGCGCCGAAGAACATGTCGTGGATCTCGGCGGCTTCCTTCGGCTGCATCGCCATGCTGGCGGCCATGCGCTGCTCGGCGTCGGTCGGCGTGCGGGCAGGCGAGGGGACGGGCGCAGCACGCGGGATTTCGCGCGCGAGCGGCACCCGGCGGCCTTCCTGCGCTGCGACCAGCCCGAGCTTCTGCAGCACCGGGACCGGCGTCTGCGGATAGATCGCAAGCCGCGCCTTGACGGCGGCGCGCGTCGCGTCGTCGACCTGATCGATCAGCCGCGTGGCGAGCTCGATGAATTGCCGCTGCTCGTCCTCGCTGTGGGTGGGCGCCTGGACATAGAGGTCGGTCAGCACCCGCAGCAACGTTGGACGAACATCGACGCCCTCGCGGCGGGAGAGTGTCATCAGCCCGTCGAATCCGGGAAACAGCGACTTGGTCATGGAGGGTACGCAACTTGGAAAAAACCGTTGCCTCAGCCTATCAGGGGGTCCTTTAAAGGCTCGTTAAGGAAAACGAGGCGTGAAGCAAACCCGCCCGTTTCAATGGTTCTCGTCTCGCAGCGGGACGATCTGGGCCGGTCCGTGCGGTTACGGTCCAGAGGCCATGTTTACATCCCGTTAACCATAAACTGATCCTAATGCCCCCATGTTGCATGGTCGCGTTCTGTCGCGCGGCAATCGAGAGAGCTGACATGGGGACCATCATCGAATTTCCGGCCGGTCGCCGGGTGGGCTCGTCGGGGGACGTCACACCGCGCGCGGACATGGGGACGATTCTGATCCTTCCCGTCGTCCGTATCGAGCGCGATGCGGACGCAACCAACGGCGATCGCGGGCCGGAAGCGGGCACAGCGCCGGGGCGCCGTCGTCGTCGCCGCTAAGGCCGGCCTTTGCCATGCCGGCATCCATCCGCCAGATCCGCACCATTGTAACGGCCATCCTGCTCTTATCTGTGGGCGCGACGCTCGCCGCCTGCAGCGGCGGCGATTTCGGCCGCACCCGTGCCGACATGCGCAGCGACGACATGCATCGCTGGCTCGGCACCGAGGTCACCTCCAGCCTCGGCCTGAAACCGTCGCAATTCCAGCTCACCGACGAGGAGCGCCAGCTTCGCGATCTCGCCTATCCCATGATCGAGCCGCCGCTCTCGCGGCCGGCCTGGAAAAGCGTGTTCGGCGACTACAAGGCGCTGCCGTCGCCGTGGCGGCAGAAGATCGTGTTCGACCGCACCATGTATGGCCGCACGCTGATCGACGAGCCGCACCGCTCGCATTCCTCACGCTATGCGCAGTTGATGGAAGACGTGCGCAACGACATTACCCGCTTCGAGCCGTTCTTCGGCTGTGCCATCCGCGTCATCGATCTCGACAAGAAGCGTGAGGCCACCATGGCGCGGGTCTCGGCGCTTTCGCCGCAGGAAAAGGCCGACGCCGTCGAACGCATGCAGGAGAACTCGCTGATCATCCAGTGGGTGCAGCTATCGCTCGAGCAGCGCGTCTCGTCCTATCGCTTTGCGCTGGAGCGGCTGGTGATCCAGGCCCCCGACGGCATGGCTGCGGATGCCGATCGCCTGATCGGCGAGCTCGCCGCCCAGACCACCAATCCGCCGGTTGCGGCACAGCCGGCTTACGGCCGCGCGGTCGTCTCGAAGGGCTGACGGCGGATCGCCGCGCCTACGGACGCATCCGGTTGCGTTCCCATCAGCACGAGCCGCGATCCCGGGCCGCCGCGACGGCGGCCAAATCATGCAACCACGGCGAGGATCACGTCCAGATGCCACCAGGACGGAGCCCCGGGACCTTGTGTTGGCCGCCGCCTACGCCGTTCAGCACATAGTCGGACCGCCCCGATTGGCGCTTGTTCTCCCAAGCCAGATCGATAGGATTGCGCCGTTATACCAAGTCATTTTACACGAAGGTCTTTTGGGATGAGCACCAATTCCAGGATGCCGTCTGACGCCCGTCGAAATTCCAGCCCTCTGCGAAAGTTGCTGGCCCTTGCCATCCTGCTCGGATCGACCGGCTCCGCCGCTGCCCTGACCAAGGAGGCGGCGCTCGAGAACTGCCGGATGACCGTCGGCACGCCGATCGTGCATGCTTGCATGCAGGCCCAGGGAGGTCGCAAGGCCGGTGCCGATGTCGAGGGGTGCCGCGCCAAGGCTAAACCGCAGGTCCACGCCTGCGTGCTCGCCGCCCTTAACGCCGCGAACGGACGCGCCAATGTCGCCGTCGCGCTTCCGACGGAGGTCGCGCCGAAGCTTGCGCCGGGAACGGCCTTGCCGAGGGACTTTGTCGCGCCGCCGCGCAACATTTCCGACATCACGGCGATTCTCGACGGCGAGAAGCCAGACGAGAAGATGATTGCCGAACTAAAGTCGGATGCCAATGCCGCGCCGACGGGCAAGGAGTCCCGCGAAGACCTCGCGCAATTCTACTTCGATCGCGCCAATGCCCGCTCGCAGCTCGGCCGCCTCGCCGAGGCCACTGCCGATGCCAACAAGGCGGTGGAGACGGGACGCGGCGCCGTCAGCGCGAACATGCTGGGGCGGATGATGCAGCTTCAGTCGCTACAATATGCCCTGGCCGGCGATCCCAAGCGCGCGCTCGAAATCATCCAGCGGCTGCTGCGCGAGTCGGCCGGCGTGCCCGGCGCCAAGGGATTTCAGTTCAACGCCAACCGCTCGATTGCAGCCATCCTGATCCAGATGGGCGACATCCCGCAGGCCGAAGCCTATTTGCGCCGCAGCCTGACCGGGATCCAGGAAGCGCGCACCAGTGGATTGCCGGGCTGGCGCGCCTCCTATGCCAAGTTCGGCCAGAACTGGGAGGGCGAGATCGAGATTTCGCGCGGCCAGATCTTCGAGGCGCGCGGCCAGTTTGCCGAAGCCGAGGCCGCTTATCGCACCGCAGAGGTGCGCAAGCGTGCCGGCCACAAGGGGGTTCTGGACTCGGACAATCCACCTGCCGAGACCATTCTGTTGCAGGCGGTCGACACTACCATCCTGAATCAGGCGCGCATGAAGGCGCGGCAGGGCAGGCTCGCCGAAGCCGAGGTCGATGCGCGCCGGGCGCTGTTGTCGCGCCTGAAGGACACCGGCAAGTACAATCCGGTGACGCCGCGCTTCGTGATGGGATTGGCCGGAATCCTGGTCGACCAGGGACGTTACGACGAAGCCGAGCAGCTCGGCCGCGTCTCGCTTGAGATCAACAAGGCGGTGGGCGTGCCGGACGACTCGCAGTCGACCGTGCAGCTGCTGTTGCAGGTCGCCGGCATCCTGAATCTGCAGCGCAAGAATGCCGAGGCCAACGACATGTTTGCGCGGATCGACAAGGCGGTCGCCAATTGGGATCCGCAGCGCCGCCAGGTCATCGAGCTCAATCCGGCGCGCATTCTCGCGCTCTACAATTCCGGCCAGCTCGACGCCGGCATCGCCGCCGCCGAGCAACTGGTCAAGAAGCAGATCGGGCGGGTCGGCGAGAACCATTTCGATGCGGCGTCGGCGCGCGGCACGCTGGCGATCGGATTGATGCGCGCGCGGCGCGATGCCGACGCGATTCGGGAGTTCAAGGCCGCCATTCCGATCATGATGGCGAACGCAAACGAGAACGCCGACGACGAGAACACGACCGTCGTGGCCGCGCGCGGCCAGCGGCTCCAGACCATCGTCGAGAGCTACCTCCTGCTGCTCGCGCGGGCCGAAGGCACCGGCAGCGGCGTCGGCGAGGAGACGTTCGGTCTGGCCGATGCGATCCGCGGCCGCTCCGTGCAGCAGGCGCTGGCCGCCTCCAGCGCGCGTGCGGCGGCGAAGGATCCGGCGCTGGCCGAGCTCGTGCGCAAGGAGCAGGACCTCACCAAGCAGGTCAACGCCCAGCTCGGCACGCTCACCAACATCCTCGCCATTCCTTCGGCGGAACGCGACGAGAAGGGCGCGCAGCAGATCCAGGCCTCGATCGTCGCCTTGCGCGGTGCACGCGACAAGGCGCGCCAGGAGATCAAGCAGAAGTTTCCGACCTATGCCGATCTGGTCTCGCCGAAGCCGCCGGCCGTCGCCGAAATCCGTGCGACGCTGGCCGACAACGAGGCCATGCTGTCGTTCTATTTCGGTCAGAACGGCAGCTTCGTCTGGGCCGTGCCGAAGGCGGGGCCGGTGGCGTTCGCGGCCGTCAAGGCCGGCATCGGCGACGTCGAGACCAAGATTCGCAAGCTGCGCGAGGCGCTCGAGCCGCAAGCCGCGATGATCTCGGATATTCCGCCGTTCGACCTCAAGCTCGGTTACGAGCTCTATGAGCTGCTGCTTAAGCCCGTTGAGAGTGGATGGAAGCCCGCGAAGAACCTGATCGTCGTCACCAATGGCGCCCTCGGCTTGTTGCCGCTCTCGCTGCTGCCGACGGCACCCGCCGAGGTGACGCAAGACGAAGACCCGTTGTTCGTCGGCTACCGCAACGTGCCATGGTTGGCTCGTACCCACGCTGTGTCGACGGTACCGTCAGCCGCGGCGTTGCGCACGCTGCGGCAGTTGCCGCCCGGCAAGCCCGGCCGCGGGGATCTCGTGGCGTTTGGCGATCCCTATTTCAACAAGGATCAGCAGGCCGAGGCGGAGAGCGATCAAACCAAAGTTCAGCTCGCCGACGCGGGTGGCAACGTCACGCGCGGCATGCCGCTGAAGCGTCGTAACAGCCCGAAGCTCGACGGTGTCGATAGTGCCGAGCTCGGATTGCTGCCCCGGCTGCCAGATACTGCCGACGAGCTGAAATCGATCGCGCTGGCCCTGCAGGCAGACCCCTCGAAGGTGCTGTTCCTCGGCAAGAATGCGACCGAGAGCGCCGTGAAGACGATGGACCTCTCCGGCTTCAGGATTCTCGCATTTGCCACGCACGGTCTTGTTCCGGGCGAGCTCAACGGCTTGACGCAGCCGGCGCTCGCATTGTCATCGCCAACGGTGACGGGCGAAAGCGGAGACGGCCTCCTGACCATGGAGGAGATTCTCGGCCTCAAGCTCGACGCCGACTGGGTCATCCTGTCGGCCTGCAACACCGGTGCCGGTGCCGGCGCCGGCGCGGAGGCCGCATCCGGACTTGGTCGCGCGTTCTTCTACGCGGGTACGCGCGCGCTGCTGGTGACGAACTGGTCGGTGCATTCGCAATCCGCGCGGCAACTCGTGACCGATCTGTTCAAGCGGCAGGCCGACGATCCCAAATTGTCGCGGAGCGAGGCGTTGCGTGAAGCGATGATGGCTCTCGTCGATGGACCCGGCTATCTCAACGGCGAAGGCGAGTTCGCCTATGCGCATCCGCTGTTCTGGGCACCTTACACGATCATTGGCGATGGCGGCGTGCGCTGACGGCAAGTGAAGAGGGTTGGAACTGAGATGAAACGGAATATCTTGCCGGCGCTGATCGCCGCAGGTCTCCTGTTTTCGGGAGCGGCGAGAGCGGCAACACAATTGATCACCGAAGAGGAAGCGAAGCTGCCGCCCCCAAAGGGTGCAGTCGCGACCGACCGGCGCGGCATCTTGCGCGGGCCGAAGGTCGAATTTGTTTCGCCGAGCGATTCGGTCAGCTCGCCCGTGCACCTGGTCTTGAAGTTCGAGTCCTTTGGCGGAGCCAGGATCGATCCGGATTCGGTCAAGGTGATGTTTCTGCGGACGCCGAACGTCGATCTGACGGCGCGCGTCAAACCGTTTGTCGAGGCCAGCGGCATCAACATACAGGATGCCGAATTGCCGGCGGGCGAATACATGGTTCGCGTCGACATCAAGGACAGCGATGGACGGCCCGGCACGAGCATCTTCACCTTGAAGGTAGCGCCCAAATGAGGTGTCGTTGAGGTGAAATGTCCCTATTGCCAATCCGGAAATCTGGAGGGCGCCCTGATCTGCGCGTCGTGCGGGCGTGACGTCGCCGTTCCCGCGACGCTGATCGCCGAGCGCGACGATCTCTTGCGCAAGCGGGACGCCCTGCGTGCCGAATTGAGGCAGGCCAGAGAGGAGATGGAAGCGATCATGCAGCGCAGGAAGTCGCGCTAGCCATGGAATGTCCATTCTGCGCCGAGACGATCAAGGACGAGGCCATCGCGTGCAAGCACTGTTCGCGCGACCTGCGCGTCGTGCGGCCGACGCTTGTCGAGATCGAGGAGATCGTTGCCGAGCTCGACAAGCTCAGGCGCGATCTCGATCGGGTCAACATCCGGCTTGAACGACAGAGAAATCCGCTGCGATATTTCGGAACGCACGCGGTTCTCTACGTCGTTATTCCGTCGATGCTGCTGACGGTCACGCATTTTCTCGTGACGATCACGTTCAATCTCTCGCCGATCCCGCTCCGGATAGCGTCGATCATCGTCCCGCTTCTGTTCGGGCTCCTCGCATATCCCCTGCACAGGGTTTCCGCACTCGGCGCGTTCGTGCTGGCGTTCCTGGCTGCGACCATCAGCATCCTCGCGATGCTGACGGTCACCGGCATCCACGACGGCGTTCCGATCCTGCCGGCGGTGTGGGTCGAATGGCGCGAAGTGTTCGAATACGGTGCGAGCATCCTTCTCGCTTTCGTTTCCGGAAACATCCTGGGGGTCGTGATCTTCCAGGTCTTGCCGCGCGTGCTCAGCCAGGGAGGCAAACCGAACGCATTTGCCTTCAGGATGGCGCGTCTGCTCGGGCAGCATGTCGGTGAGGAGCAGCTCCGCCGCCGCGCCCGCCTGATTCAGGACCTGATGCAGACCGTCGGCCCGCTCGCAGGCGTCGCCGCAACGGCCGTCGGCTCGATCTATGCCGGTCTGAAGGGCTTGCTTGGATAGCTTGTTGTCAGTCGCCGAGGGCGGGATCCTCGCGCGATCAACGTCCGCGGCCGGCAGTCTTGCGCGCAGCGGGGCGAGGCTCGCTCCGATTGGGCTTGACCCGCTGCTTCCGAAGCTTCCCGACGAAATCCTTCAACGCATCCGCCAGCGGCACTGACGCGCGATAGGCGAGCCCGACCTCGCGCCTGACCTTCACCTCGATCTCCCGGATGGCGACGTCAGGATGGCCCTTGGCGACGCCCTCCGGGACGATGGCGATGCCGATGCCGGCCGCGACCAGCGCCATCGCCCAATCCTCCGATTGCGCGATCGCCGCGGAAGGGCGCCGTTGCGCGGTGCGACCGAAGAACGCGCTCCGCTCGCAATGGCAGCGGTCGATCATGGGGAATTCGGCGAGGTCGGCGGCGCGGAGCCGCTCCTTCAGCGTCAGCGGATGCGACGGCGGCAGCGCCGCGACATAGCGCTCGCTCCAGAGCGGGACGAAATGCTCGTCATCTCCAAGCATGATCTTCGCGATAATCCTTGCATCCGCGCGCTCGTCGTGGCCGACGAGTCGGAGCGCGATGTCGCTGCGTGACGTCAGCGGCTTCAGCAGCGCGATGGTCCGGGGCACGTCGAGCGTGCGCATCAGGCCGAGCGTCAGATTGGTCCTGGTGCTGGGTTTGCGGAACAGGCTGCGCGCGGCCTCGGCCTCGTCGATGATGCGGCGGGCCAGCGCATGAAACTGCTCGGCCGAGGCGGTCGGCGCCACCCCCTTCTTGTGCCGGATGAAGAGCGTGGTGCCGAGCTCGGCCTCCAGATTGGTGATCGCGGTCGAGATCGACGGCTGCGACACGAAGCAGGTGCGCGCGGCGGCCGTCAGGTTGCGTTCACGGTAGACGGCGGCGAAGTAGCGGAGCTCGCGAATGTCCATAGTCCAAGCCTATATATAATATCAATATTCGATATTTTACCTATGGATAGGATAATGACAAGAACGCCCTGTTTACAACAGGCGAGCGTCATCCATGAAAATCCATCATCTCAACACCGGCACGATGTGTCCCATGGGCCGGCGGCTGGTGAACGGCACCGGCGGCCTGTTCCAGCGCGCCCGCATGGTCTGCCATTGCCTGCTGATCGAGACCCGTGACGGCCTCGCTCTGGTCGATACCGGCATCGGGCTCGGCGATATCGCCACGCCCGAAAGGCTCGGGAAACGCTGGCTGCGGCAGACCGCGCCAAAGCTCGATCCGGCGGAGACGGCCGTGCAGCAGGTGAAAGCGCTCGGCTATTCGCCTGCCGACGTGCGCCACGTGCTGCTGACGCATCTCGACCGCGACCACGCCGGCGGCGTGCCCGACTTTCCCCATGCCGCGATCCACGTTCATCGCGCCGAATACGACATGGCGGTGCTGCGAAAGCCCGCGCCGCCCGAGGGGCGCTATGTCACCGGGCAATGGAGCCACGGGCCGAGCTGGTCTTTCTACGGCGAGGCCGGCGAGGACTGGTTCGGCTTCAAGGGCGTGCGTGCGCTCGGCGACCGGGAAGCGGACATCCTGATGATTCCGCTCGCCGGCCACACGCTCGGCCATTGCGGCATCGCGGTTCGCAGCGGTGACAAATGGCTGCTGCATGCCGGCGACAGCTATTTCCATCACGCCCAGCTCGACGCCTCGCCGCGCGCGCCGCTGGTGCTCCGCTATTTCCAGCGCCGCGTCGACATGGACCGCAACGCCCGCATTGCCAATCAGGCCCGGCTGCGCGAGCTGAAGCTCAGCCACGGCAGCCGCGTGACGATTTTCAACAGCCATGATCCCGTGGATTACGAGACCTGCCGGTGCGGCGCGCATTGACCAGCGTAGTCTTCCAGAGGCGAACCTTGCAGTGCAGCGGCGCCAAGGTTTTGAAACGCAGATCGGACTTCGGACCGCCGGGCCGCAGCTATCGCGCTTCGACCACCTCGCCGTCCTCTTTCACGAAGCGGCCGACAGGATTGCTCAGAAGATCGACAACGGCCTCCGAAGGCCGGCACAAGCGCGTACCCTTTGGCGTCACCACGATCGGACGGTTGATCAGGATGGGATGCGCGAGCATCTGATCGATCAGCTCGTCATCGGACCATTTGGGATCGGTGAGGCCGAGCTCCTTATAAGGAGTGCCCTTTTCGCGCAGCAATGCGCGGACGGATATTCCCATCGCGGCGATCAGTTGCTTGAGCGTTTCGCGTGCCGGCGGCGTCTTCAGATATTCGATGACGACGGGCTCCACGCCGCTCTGCCGGATCATCGCCAGCGTGTTGCGCGAGGTGCCGCAATCGGGGTTGTGATAGATCGTGACGCTCATTGCAGGGGTTCCGTGATCGGGAGAGGGGCCGGCGCGCGCGAATGTCCGAGCAGCCAGTTCATCAACAGCAGGCCGGCGAACGCTCCGCAGAGTTCCGCGAGGATGAATCCGGGCAGGTCAGCGGGACGAATGCCCGAGAATGTGTTGGTCAGCGACCGCGCGATGGCTACCGCAGGATTGGCAAACGACGTGGAGGCCGTGAACCAATAGGCGGCGGTGATGTAAAGGCCGACCAGCCAGGGGACCGCCGTCCGCTGAAAGCGGATGCCGGCGAGGATCGTCGCGACCAGCCCGAACGCGGCGACGGCTTCGGCAAACCATTGCGGCCCTCCGGTTCGAACCTTGGTCGAGAGATCGAGCAGGGGCAGTCCGAACATCAGATGCGCCGCCATCGTCCCTGCGATGCCGCCGGCGATCTGCGCAATCACGTAAAGAGCGGCCTCATTCACCGGCAGCTCGCGCTTGCCGGCAAACACGAGCGTAACCGCCGGATTTAAATGCGCGCCGGAGATCGGACCGAGCACCGTGATCAGGACGACCAGAATGGCACCGGTCGGCAAGGTGTTGCAGAGAAGCGCAAGCGCGACGTCCTTGGTCAGCGTCTCCGCCATGATGCCGGAGCCGACCACTGTGGCGACGAGAATGCCGGTGCCGAGCGCTTCGGCCGCAAGGCGCCGCGAGCGATCGAAATTGTCCATCAGCTGGCCTTCGGCGTTGGGTGGAGCACGCCTTCGAAGGCATCGATCAACCTCTGGTCAGGCACGGACTTTCCCCTTTCGCTTTGGAGAGCAGCAGGCTTGCAGGCTTTCGACGACCGGCTCGCAAACCTCCGGCCGACCGCCGCAGCAATCGCGCAGCAGGAAAACCGCGACATCGCGGAATTCGGCGAGGTTGGCGCGGTAGACGATCGACCGGCTGTGCCGCTCTGATGTCACGAGGCCGGCGCGCGTCAGGATCGAGAGATGGGCCGACAACGTGTTCGGCGGCACTTCGAGCAGGCGTGCGAGGTCGCCGGCCGCAAGGCCATCGGGCTCGTGCCCGACCAGCGCCCGGAACGCCTCCAGGCGGGTCGATTGCGCCAGCGCGGCGAGCGCGAGGACGGCTTCTTCTGATTCCATATATCCAGACTTATGGAATTATTGGCGAAGCGTCAATCCGGAAATCTCTTTGGTCGTGTCGAGGCGGGTTGCGGTTGTTCATGAAGCAGGTTCCTCCGGGCCAGGCGACCGGTTCGCTTGCTGTCGCTACCGGGCTCGGCACCACGCAAACCACGGCAAATCTGGCGCAATCGTGATGAATCGACGATTTGCACGGCTGCTGCTGACGTGCGAAAAGGGAACATGGGTCCCCTGAAGACATTCAAGTGGCTGATCGCGCTTTCGGTGGCGGCGGGACTTATGGTCGCGCCCTTGTCATTGCCCGCCGTCGCTGCACCGCAGGCGGCAGCTGCTTCCGACAACATGCAGGCGATGTCGACCGACATGCCCTGCTGCCCCGACCAGCAGAAGAGCACGGACTGTCAGGACTGCCCGCTCGTGGCAATGTGCATTCTGAAGACAGCGCAGGCTGGACCGTCCATGGCCGCCGCCCTCCCGCTGCGGTACGCCGTCCGTACCGCCCATCTCGTCACGGATGACGTGCTTGGTGACGGCCTCGACCGTCCGCCTCCCGAGCAGCCACCTCGAACCCTGGCCTGAGCGGCGCCTTGGCGCCGACATCTGTGCGCTTGCGCGCGCGGATGACGCACGCCGCCTCGGCGGCGGATTCCAGGACATCGAGGACACAGACAAAATGAAGACGTTTAGCTTCGCGCGCGCCGTCCGGGCGGCGTTGATCGCTGCCGCCATCGGCGGCACCAGCACAGCCGCATTGGCCGACATCAAGGACTACAAGTTCGAGCTCGTCGATCAGTCGGTTCAGGCCGGGCCCGACAAGGTCATCACCGTCAGGCTTGTGAACACCAAGACCGGCAAGCCGGTACCGGATGCCGTGATCTTCGCCAGCCGCTTGGACATGGCTCCGGACGGCATGCAGGAGATGGCGACCAAGGTCACGACCATGCCGGGGACGGAGCCCGGCACCTACCGCTTCAAGGCGACGTTGGGCATGGCGGGACGCTGGCAGCTTTCTCTGGGCGCCAAGATCCAGGGCGAGACCGGCAGCGTCGAGAACAAGCTCGTCATCACGGCGCAGAAATGACCCGCGCCCTCACTGCAAGCCTGGCCGCCGCGTTGATCGCGGCGGCGGGCATCGCATTCGTCGTCGGCCCGCAGCGGCCGGCGGCGCGAGCGGTCGCCGTGATCGGCCCGGCTGCGGCCGAAGAGAGCGGCGCGCCGATCTATTACCAGGATCCGGACGGCAAGGCATCGTATTCGCTTGTGCCGAGAAAGACGCCGGACGGCCGGGACTACCGGCCTGTGCCGGCTGGCGCCGACATCAGCTTCGACGATGAGCAGGCGGCAGCCCCGCCGCCGGCGGCAACCGCCGGCGGCGAGCGCAAGATCAAGTACTACCGCAATCCCATGGGCCTGCCGGACACCTCGCCGACGCCGAAGAAGGATTCCATGGGGATGGATTACATCCCCGTCTATGAAGGCGAGGACAGCGAGGACGGCTTCGTCAAGCTGTCGCCCGGCAAGATCCAGCGGACCGGAGTCAAGTCGGAGCCCGCAGCGAGACGGGTGATCCGGACCATCGTGAAGGCTCCGGGCACCATCGCCCTCGACGAGCGGCGGATTTCCGTGATCGCCATGCGCTCGGAGAGCTTCATCCTCAAGGTCGCAGACGTGACGACCGGATCGCATGTGGTCAAGGGCCAGCCTTTGATGGAGGTCTACAGCCCGTCGGTTTCCTCGGCGGCGGCCGAGTACCTCGCGACGATCACCTCGAAGACGACGGCGGGCGACGTCCAGTACGGACGCGGCTCCCGGCAGCGGCTGATGAACCTGGACGTGCCGGAGAGCGCCATTGCCGCCATCGAGAACAGCCGAACTGTGCCGACCTCGATCGCGTGGACTTCGCCGCGCGACGGCATCGTGCTGGAGCGCAATGCGATCGAGGGCATGCGCGTGCAGCCTGGAGGGGTCCTGTTCCGGATCGCCGACCATTCGATGGTATGGGCCCTGATCGACGTCGCCGAACGCGACCTCGGCATGATCGCCAAGGGTCAGCCCGTCACGGTGAAGGCGCGGAGCTTTCCGGGCCGCGAGTTCGCTGGAAAGGTCCAGGTGATCTATCCCGAGATCAACAAGGAGACCCGGACCGCGCGCGTGCGGATCGAGCTGCAAAATCCGGACCTGATCCTGCTGCACGACATGTACGTCGACGCCAGGATCGACACCGGCAGCGGTGAGGCCGCTCTCACGGTGCCCGAGAGCGCCGTGATGGACACGGGCAGCCGGCAGGCCGTTTTCGTCGATAGGGGGCAGGGTCGGCTGGAGCCGCGCGAGGTCAAGCTCGGCAATCGTGGCGGCGGCTTCGTGGAGGTCCGGGACGGCCTTGCGGAGGGCGACGCCGTGGTGGTCTCGGCGAACTTTCTGATCGATGCCGAAAGCAACCTGAAGGCCGCACTGAAGGGCTTCGCGGAGGGAGCGCAGCAATGATCGCCCGCCTCATCGGCTGGTCCGCCCGCAACCTGCTGCTGGTGCTGTTCGGGACCGGCTTCGCCGCCGCTGCAGGGCTCTATGCGCTTCTGCATCTGCCGCTCGATGCGATCCCGGATCTCTCGGACACCCAGGTCATCGTGTACACGGAGTACCCCGGCCAGGCGCCGCAGGTGATCGAGGACCAGGTCACCTATCCGCTGACGACGGCCATGCTGACCGTGCCGAAATCGAAAGTTGTCCGCGGCTTCTCGTTCTTCGGCGTCTCCTTTGTCTACGCCATCTTCGAGGACGGCACCGACATCTACTGGGCGCGCTCGCGCGTGCTGGAATTCCTCAACGGCGCGAGCGCACGCCTGCCGGCCGGCGTGACACCCACGATCGGTCCCGACGCGACCGGCGTCGGCTGGGTCTACCAGTACGCCGTCATGTCCAAGGAGCTGAACCTCGCCGACACGCGCACGATCCAGGACTGGAATCTGAAGTTCGCCCTCGCCAAGGCCGAGGGCGTCGCGGAAGTCGCCAGCGTCGGCGGCTTCGTCAAGCAGTACAACGTGATCCTCGATCCGCAGCGGATGCGCGACCGCGGCATCACCATGCAGAAGATGCGCGATGCCATCCGCGCCAGCAACGCCGACGTGGGCGGCCGGACGGTCGAACTGTCGGAGTTCGAGTACGTCATCCGCGGCAAGGGCTACATCAAGTCGATCAACGACCTCGGCGACATCGTGCTGAAGACGAGCAACGGCACGCCCGTGCTGCTGCGCGACGTCGCACGGGTCGAGCTCGGCCCCGACGAACGGCGAGGCATCGCCGAGCTGAACGGCGAGGGCGAGGTCGCCAGCGGCATCGTGCTGCAGCGCTTCGGTCTCAACGCGCTGGAGGTCATCCAGAACGTCAAGAAGCGCTTCCAGGAGATCGCCTCGAGCCTCCCGAAGTCCGTCGAGATCGTGCCGGTCTACGACCGCTCCAACCTGATCTACGCGGCCATCGATACCCTCAAGCACACGCTGTTCGAGGAAAGCGTCGTGGTCGCGCTGGTCTGCATCGTATTTCTGCTGCACGTCCGCAGCGCGTTGGTCGCCATCCTGATGCTGCCGGTCGGCGTCTTGATGGCGTTCGGCGCCATGAAGCTGCTGGGCCTCGGCTCCAACATCATGAGCCTCGGAGGGATCGCGATCGCGATCGGCGCCATGGTGGACGCGGCCATCGTCATGATCGAGAACGCGCACAAGCATCTCGAACGCGCCGAACCGGGCAAATCCCGGATCGACATCCTGATTGCTGCTGCTTCAGAGGTCGGCCCGGCGCTGTTCTTCAGCCTGCTGATCATCACCGTCTCGTTCATGCCGATCTTCACGCTGGAATCGCAGGAAGGCCGGCTGTTCAGCCCGCTGGCGTTCACCAAGACGTTCTCGATGGCGGCCGCCGCGCTGCTGTCAGTGACGCTGGTGCCGGCGCTGATGGTGATCTTCGTGCGCGGGCGGATCGTTCCGGAGCACAGCAACCCGATCAACCGGTTCCTGATCTGGATCTACCGACCAATCATCAAGGGCGTGATGCGGGCAAAGATTCTGGTGATCGTGCTCGCGCTGGCCGCCCTCGCGGCGAGCATCTGGCCCGCGCGCCAACTCGGCACGGAGTTCATGCCGAACCTCAACGAAGGCACGCTGCTCTACATGCCGACCACGCTGCCGGGCATCTCCGTGACGAAGGCGGGCGAGCTGATGCAGGCCCAGGACCGGATCATCCGGTCGTTTCCGGAAGTCGCCTCGGTCTACGGCAAGGCGGGACGCGCCGCGACCGCCACCGATCCGGCCCCGTCCGAGATGTTCGAGACAATCGTCAACCTCAAGCCGAAGCAAGAGTGGCGCCCCGGCATGACCGTCGACGGTCTCATCGCCGAGATGGACAAGGCGCTGCAGTTTCCTGGTGTCTCGAACGCCTGGACCATGCCTATCAAGGCGCGCATCGACATGTTGTCGACCGGCATCAGGACTCCGATCGGCGTCAAGGTCATCGGCACCGACCTGGTCGAGATCGACAAGCTCGCAAAGCAGATCGAGCAGGTCCTCAAGGCGGTGCCGGGCACCTCTTCGGCGTATGCCGAGCGCGGCATCGGTGGCTACTATCTGGAGGTCACGCCGGACCGGACCGCGATGGCTCGCTACGGCATCATGATTCAAGACGTGCAGGATACGATCGCCACCGCGCTCGGCGGACAGACAGTGACGACGACGGTCGAAGGCCGGCAGCGCTTCACGGTCAACATGCGCTATCCGCGCGATCTGCGCGACAACCCACAGGCCATCGCCAACGACGTGCTGGTGCCGATGCCCGCCGGCGGTGCTGTGCCGCTAGGCGAGGTCGCGAAGGTCGCGCCGGCGCGCGGGCCGACCTCGATCCGGACCGAGAACGGCCAGCTCGCGACCTACATCTACGTCGACATCCGTGACCGCGACCTCGGCGGCTACGTCGCCGATGCGAAAGCTGCCGTGCAAGCCAGCATCCGCTTCCCAGCCGGATACTACGTCATGTGGAGCGGCCAGTACGAATATCTGGAGCGGGCCACCGCGCGGCTGAAGATCGTTGTTCCAGTCACGCTGCTCATCATCTTCCTGCTGCTGTACCTGAACTTCCGATCTATGACCGAGACGATGATCGTCATGCTCTCGCTCCCGTTCGCGCTGGTCGGCGGGCTGTGGCTGATGTGGTGGCTGGGATTCAACTTGTCAGTGGCGGTTGCCGTAGGCTTCATCGCACTCGCCGGCGTCGCCGCCGAGACCGGCGTGGTCATGCTGATCTATCTCAATCAGGCGCTGGCGGAGATCAGGTTCAAGCGCGGCATGGAAGGCCGTGCGCTCACCCGCGGCGACCTCTACGATGCCGTCATGGAAGGCGCGGTGGAGCGCGTACGTCCCAAGATGATGACGGTGGTCGCGATCATGGCGGGGCTGCTGCCGATCATGTGGAGCACCGGGACAGGCTCGGAGATCATGCAGCGCATCGCGGTGCCGATGATCGGCGGCATGATCTCCTCCACGCTGCTGACATTGATCGTGATTCCGGCGATCTTCGGCCTGGTGAAGGGCTTCGGACTGCCGCGCGACGACGGCCGGGCTCCACCGCCGGTCCGCAACCCGATCAAACGTCTCAAACCTGTTCCGGAGCCAGCTGAATGAGGTGAACCATGATGCAAGACATGATGCCGGGGATGATGTGGGCAATGGGACTTCTGTGGCTGCTTGCGATCGTCGTCCTGGTCCTCGCAGCCGCTGCGCTGATCAAGTATCTCCGTTCCTGAACGTGCCGGTGTGACGCAACGGCACGCGGGTTAGCTTTCGGACGCGCGCGTCGCCGGTGCGGGCTGGCCCGATCTCGACGCTCGGATATGCCGGCGTTTTGGTCTCAGCCCGCCGATTGCGGTGACAGTGCACTAATTGCATGGATGAATAGAATGCACTGTCACCGAAATCGTTCGCTTGTGGGAATTCCTTCTATTGATTCACGACTTGGCTCTACAACGTCGGCGATCTCTCCGCCCAGGCCTTGGTGGCTTGGCAGATTTCCATCGCTCGTGCGTAGGCGGGCCGTGTCGTCGTGCGGGCGAGATAGGCCCGCTCGACCGGGCCCGGGGTATAGTTGCCGGTTCGCAGACCAAGCAGGAGAGCGTAGCTCACTGAAATGTCGGCAGCAGTGAACCGGTCTCCGGCGAGAAATGGACGATTGGAGAGACGCTGGATGACCAATCCCAGCCGGCTCTGAAAGGTCTCAAGTGCCCAGCCTGTAACCCGGGCGTTTCGCTCTGCTTCCGGCGCGAGTGCGCGACCGACGAAGACGGCGTTCATTGGCCCGGCGAGCCCAGCCTCTCCCAAATGGAGGAATTGCAGATAGGCGGCGAAAGCCGGATCATCCGGGGCGACGGCGAGCGGGCTCGGCCCGTTGCGGGCGAGCAGGTATTCGAGGATCGCGATCGATTCGACCATGATCGTCTCGCCGTCCTTTAGCGCCGGGATAAAGCCGGCGGGATTGATCGCAAGAAAATCGGGATCGTTCTCGACGGCGAGCAGATCGACCGGGCGCAGCCGATAAGCCAATCCCATTTCCTCGAGCAGCCAAACGACACGGAACCCACGACCTTCACCATAGACAGTGAGCATAATTGAGTGTCCTTACGTTGGCTCAAACGCTTTCATTCGCAGGAGCGAGATTACTACATGCTGCTATCGCTCGGACAGTGCGTAGGGCGGATTAGCGTCAGCGTAATCCGCCATTTCACTCTGAGACGATCAACCGACGCGACCGCGGGACGCGGCCCGCGGTGCCCCATCAACTGACATGTAGCTGCACCGCATCTACGGAAGCGATGCGCCAAAATCAAAAGAGCTTCTATGGATTTGCGAGGTCGCAGAAGTTATGCTGTGCAACTCACAAGTTCCCTGCCTGGCGGTGAAGACGAAGGATGACCGACGACGACATTGAGATACGTCGCCTCGCCCGGGAGGATGCTGTCCTCTATCGAGACATTCGACTGGAGGCTCTCCAAGCCAACCCGGAAGCGTTCGGTAGCACCTTCGAGGTTGAAGATGCCCAGCCGCTGAGCTTGTTCTCGGACCGGCTCGGCAGCTCTATAGTGCTCGGCGCGTTCCGCGATGCAGAACTCCTCGGCATTGTCGGCTTTGCTGTCCAACAGGGCCAGAAGGAAGCTCACAAAGGCACGCTTTGGGGAATGTACGTTCGACCATCCGCAAGGAATGCCAAAGTCGGTCGACGTTTGGTCGAGGCGATATGCAATCTTGCCCGTCAGCAGGTTGAGCTGATCCAGCTCAGCGTTGTGGTGGACAATCAACATGCGCGGAGTCTTTACGCGAGATTGGGCTTCCTCGAGTACGGCGTGGAGGAGAACGCGTTGAAGCAAGCTGGCCGCTACTACGAATCAGTTCTTATGGCGAAGGATCTCTCGCGGCCCTGAGTTATTTTGTGGGGCAATCGCATATGGTGTGCACGATGCGGCGGCATCGGCAGTGGGCTCCCTCTCCCGCTTGCGGGGGAGGGCGGGGTGGGGGTGTCTCCGCGTCGGGATTGGTGAGGATTGCGGTGAACGTCCCAGCGTGGTGAGAACCCTCACCCGCCGCGCTCGGGACGATGCTTCGCATCGCCCAGGGCGCGTCGGCCTCTCCCACAAGCGGGGGAGGCGGAGCAAGCTCGCGGACTATTCCGTGAAAACCATATGCGATAGCCTGCTGGGCAACGGTAGGCATCCTCTCATCATGGCAGTCTCCGTTCCCGCATGAAAAAACCCGCGGTGGATTTCTCCGCGCGGGTTTCTACGAATTTTCGATGATGCCATTCTGCCAGTGTTTTGCCCGACGTGTCAAAGCGAAGTTTTAGCTGACACGTTCGGCCCATCCACTGATGAGCGCTAAGGCATGATCCGGAAAAGTGCGAAGCGGTCTTCCAGAAAGATCATGCTCCAAACAACAAGGCCCAATGATTCCAATGCCCCCGCTACTGTGCATGGGGTTGTTTTCGCGCGTTTGGCTTGGAAGGCGTCTCAACGCCCGCGCGTCAGCGCCGGCCGCGCGGCGCCTCGGCCTTGGCGGGCGCTTCGGTCTGCGGTGCGCAGGTGGCGGCGTTAAGCGTCGCCTGCGCCTGCGGCATCAGGCCGGGCTCGGCGGCCAGCGCCTTCATCACGATCAGGCCGGTGGTCGCAGGGGAATCGATGATCAGGCGGTCGGCCGCGGTGATCTCCTCGTCCTCGGGCAGGGCGTCGTGCTGCGCCTCCGTCATCAGGTCGAGCTCGATCACCTTCTTGCCGGCCGAGCGGTCGTTGATGGCGTAATAGGCGATCTCGTTGCGGGTGTAGAACGACACCGACGTGTAGGACTGGCTCACTGGCACGGTGAGCTTGAGCGGCCCGCCCGAGAGATCATAGCGGCAGATCGCCAGCGCGAAGGCCGGGTCCATGAACGGCATCGGCGAGGTGTTGGGATCCGCGAGCGGAAGCTGCGTGACGCTGTTGAGCCTGGTCATCGGCGTCAGCCGCGAATAGGCGTCCTGGGTCGCAATGCGCGGCAGGGCCAGCACGCTGACGAGATGGACCACGAGGCCCAGCACCACGCCGGCAACGATGGTGAACAGCAGCCGGATCATGAGCAGCCCACCGTCGAGATCGTCGGCATCGGCGCATCGCGCTGGGTGCGCGTCGCAACCCCGACAGGGGTGTCGTAGAGGCGGAACATCAGCGCGTAGCGCTCGATGCCGCCGGTCGGCAGCCAGTTGCCGGCGCGCGAACGCGAGGCGATGTGGATCTCGAACGAGCCGTCGGACTGGCGCACGATCTCCTGGCTGGTGAAGCCGTAGCGCTGCAGCGAGTTGGCGACGAGATGGCCCTTGCGGTCGTACAGCGTCAGCGTCCAGAACCGCGCCGGCGGTGTTACGCCGGAGACGACGACGTCGCAGCGGCCGTCGAGCGCCTTCTTCTTGTCGTCGGCGGTCGCGGTAAAGGCGACGCCGTCACCGGTGCCGATCGGCAGCTCGCCGTTGCGCACGATCGTGGCGCGCGAATAGGGATCGACGTCGGCGGTGCCGGTGCGGGGGCGGGCGGTCCAGGGGCCGATCGTCAGCGCGCCGATCTCGGTGCCGCGCGTCGTCGTCATCCAGGTCGCGCCCAGGCCGACCACGGTCGCGAGCAGGAGGGCCGTCAATGTGCTCAGGATCAGCCGCACGGGATCAGATCAGTTCTTGCGCGGGGTGGTGGATGCGTTCGCGTTCTCCTCCGCCGCATAGTTCTGCGGGAAGGCGAGCGCGCTGTTCGACGATGCCGGCTTGGCCTGCTGGCTGTCGTTGGCCGTCGATTTGGTCGCGGTCCTGGCGGCGTCGTCGAGCAGCTTCTCGACGCGCACCAGGACGTCGGCGCCGCGCTTGGTCAGCACCGGCGGCGGACCGGGCTTGGTCTCCAGCACCTTTGGCGCCGCATTGGCCTGCGCATTGGCAACTCGTTCCGGCGGCAGCTTCTGGCCCATGCCGATGCCGGGAATTTCCCGGACCTCGACGCCCTGATGCGCTGCGACCATGATGTCGTGCCAGGTTTGCGCCGGCAGCGAGCCGCCGGTCATGCGGTTGGTCGGTGAATAGTCGTCATTGCCGTACCAGACCGCGCAGGTGAAATTACCGGTATAGCCGACGAACCAGGCGTCGCGATAAGCGTTCGTGGTGCCGGTCTTGCCGGCGGTTGGAATGCCGTCGAGCGCTGCGCGGCGTGCGGTGCCTTCACTGACGACGTGGCTCATCATGCCGGCCATGTCGGCGGCGATGTTCGGCGGAATGGCCTGCTTCGGCTTCGGGCCGTCGCGGTCCCAGCGCCAGACCAGATCGCCAGCGCCGGTGCGCACTTCGAGCACCGAATGCGGCGTCACCGACTTGCCGCGGTTCGGGAAGGTCGCATAGGCCACGGCATGCTCGAGCACGGTGACCTCGTCCGAGCCGATCGGCAGCGACGGCGTGTCGGGCAGCGGCGCCTTGAGGCCGAACCGGCGCGCGACCTCGACGATCTTGGCGCGGCCGATCTTGGCCGGGTTCGGCGCCTTCGGCTGCTCCTTCTGGCCGATCGCGATCGACAGTTTTACGGGCACGACGTTGATCGAGCGCGTGATCGCCTGCGTCAGCGTCACCGCGCCGGAATAGGAATGGCCATAGTTCTGCGGACACCAATTACCGATGCAGACCGGGCCGTCGACCACGATCGAGTTCGGCGTGAAGCCGTTCAAGAGCGCCGTGGTGTAGACGTAAGGCTTGAACGAGGAGCCGGGCTGGCGATAGGCATCGACGGCGCGGTTGAACTGGCTCGCGCCGTAATCGCGGCCGCCGACCATGGCGCGGATGCCGCCGTCGAGATCGGACACCACGGTCGCGGCTTGCGTCGCGTGATAGTCGCGGCCGAACTGGCGCAGCTGGTTCTCGATCGCGTCCTCGGCGGCCTTCTGCACGTTGGCGTCGATCGCGAGGCGAACGACGAATACGCGCTCGGTGTAGGACTTCGGGAAGGTGTCGACCAGCTTGCGCATCTCGTCGAAGGCGTAGTCGAGATAGTAGTTCGGCGACGCCTCGTCGCGGCGGTCGACCGCGAAGGCCGGATTGCGGCGGGCGCCGAACACCTGGCCCTCGGTCATGAAGCCGGCATCGACGAGATTGTCGAGCACGACGTTGGCGCGGGCACGCGCTGCGGGCAGGTTGATGTGCGGCGCGTATTTCGTCGGCGCCTTGAACAGGCCGGCGAGCATCGCAGCTTCCGCCAGCGTCACGTCGCGCGCCGACTTGTTGAAGTAGAAATGCGCCGCACCGTCGACGCCAAAGGTGCCGCCGCCCATATAGGCGCGATCGAGATAGAGCTTGAGGATCTCGTTCTTGCTCAGGCGCCATTCCAGCCAGACCGCGAGGAAGGCCTCGTTGATCTTGCGCTCGATGGTGCGCTCGTTGCTCAGGAACAGGTTCTTGGCGAGCTGCTGCGTGATCGAGGAGCCGCCCTGGCGGACGCCGCCGGCCTGGGCGTTGGTGACCAGCGCGCGCGCGGTGCCGGCGATGTCGATGCCGAAATGCTCGTAGAAGCGGCGGTCTTCGGTCGCCAGCGTCGCCTTGATCAGGACGTCAGGAAAATCTTCCAGCGGAATCGAGTCGTTGTGCTTGATGCCGCGGCTGCCGATCGGATTGCCGTAGCGGTCGAGGAACGTCACCGCCAGATCGGACTTCTTCAGCCAGTCCTCATCCGCGGTCTCGCGGAAGGCGGGGATGGCGAGGATCAGCATCAGCACCATGCCGCCGAGGCCGAGCGTTGCGGCCTCCGATAGCGGCTCGACGAACACCCAGCGCTTCCACCGCCCGACATAGAAGCGGTCCATGAAGGTGGAGTAGCGCTCGTAGAGCTCGCGGATGCCCTTGGCCGAGGAGAACAGCGAGGAGTCGATGCGCGCATCGAGGTCCAGGAAGAAGTTCCTGATACGGCTCTTCCAGTTGGATGGTGTGTTCTGGACCACCTAGAACCCTTGAGGCTCGCTTCGAAAGCGTTCAAGCACCCGGCCGGGGCGGCATCGAGACGTCTTGCGGGATTGTTGCGGCAAACCCAAGGCGCCCGTTTGCGTCCGAGGGGACTTGCTGTTCTTCTAGCCGAGCGGGGCTTATAAACCAATGGTCAGGCTCGCAATTTTGAACAACAGGCCTAATTGGACCCCGGTTCATTACGGGCCTTGCGGGGGCGTTGCTTGCGGCTTTGGGGCCGCACGCCCTAGATGACGCTGGCCGCAGCTTTTTGGAATCGTATCAGACGCATGACCGCAGCTCGCAAACGACCTTCAGACCAGGATGGATTCTTCTGGAAAACCAAGAAGATGGAGGACATGTCGTCGGCCGAATGGGAGAGCCTGTGCGACGGCTGCGGCCGCTGCTGCCTGAGCAAGCTCGAAGATGAGGATACCGGCGAGATCTATTTCACCGACGTTAGTTGCAAGATGCTCGATTCCTGCACCAGCGGCTGCAAGGACTACGCGAATCGCTTCGACTTCGTCCCGGACTGCGTTGTCATGACCCCCGAGAAGGTCCGCACGCTGCCTTGGCTGCCGCCGACCTGCGGCTACAGGCTCGTCGCCCAGGGTCGCGATCTCTATTGGTGGCACCCGCTGATATCAGGGGATCCCAATACGGTGCACGAGGCCGGCGTCTCCGTGCGCGGCCGGGTCTCGGGCACCGAGGAAGGGGTCCCGGACGACAAGCTCGAAAACTATATCGTGCAATGGCCGGGGCAGATCCCGAAACGAGCACGCCTGAAGCGACGCCCCAAGGCCTGATCACGGACCGGTCCGGTCTGCCATCTCAGTCAATTGTTCGGGATGACCGTGGTGCGGGATGCACCCATGCGCCGCGGTGCCTGCCTGAGAAGAACTTTGCTGTCTAGATTGGGTTCATAGAACGAATCCTTCGCGGCTTTGCACCGCAACACGCTCGATCTGATACGCCCGAATGAACAAGTTCGCACGGCAGAGCAGCCAATCTGCCGACATCCAGACATTGCCCGACGAGATCGCCGAGGAACTGACCCGCCTTCCGGGCGAGGTCATCAGCGTGAGTGACGCTCCTTCCCTCGCGCCGCCGGTCCCGCTGTCGCAGGACGAGGTCCGGACCATCGTACTCAGCCTGATGCTGACGATGTTCCTGGCTGCCCTCGACCAGACCATCGTCGCCACTGCGCTGCCGACCATCGGCCGTCAGTTCCAGGATGTCTCGAATCTCTCCTGGGTCATCACCGCCTATCTGCTCGCCTCGACCGCGGTCGCGCCGGTGTTCGGGACGCTGAGCGACATCTACGGCCGCAAGGCCATGATCATCGTGTCGCTGAGCCTGTTCATCGCGGGATCGGTGTTGTGCGCGATCGCGCCGAACATGCCGATGCTGATTTTGGCGCGCGGCCTGCAGGGGCTGGGCGGCGGCGGCATCATGCCTGTCGTGCAGACCGTGATCTCCGACGTGGTGTCCCCGCGCGAGCGCGGCCAGTACCAGGCTTATTTCTCCAGCGTCTGGATGGTCGGCGGCATTCTCGGCCCCGTCATCGGCGGCGTGTTCGCCGAGCATCTGCACTGGTCGATGATCTTCTGGATCAACCTGCCGCTCGCAGCCGCAGCGCTCGCGCTGCTGCTGCCGAAGATGAAGAAGATCCCGGTGTTCCACCGCAAGCGCAAGGTCGACTGGCTCGGCGGCGTGCTGCTGATGGCCTCTGCCGTCGTCTTCATGCTGGTGCTGACCTGGGGCGGCACGCGCTATCCCTGGCTCTCGCCGACCGTGCTGTCGATGGTGGGCGGCGCCGTCGCGCTTGCGGTCACCTTCGTATGGCACGCGCGTCGCGCCGACGAGCCGTTCCTGCCGTTGCCGTTGCTCTCGGGATCGGTCGCGCCGTTCGCGCTGACCGCCGGCGGCTGCGGCTTAGGGGCCATCACCGGCCTCACCGTGCAGCTGCCGCTCTATTACGAGTCGGTCTACCACCTCAGTGCCAGCGAGGCGGGCCTTGCACTGATTCCGCTTGCGGCGGTCTCGACCTGTGGTGCGGCGATCGCGGGCCGCACCATGGCGCGCGCCAAGCATTACAAGCGCGTCGCCATCATTGGCACGTCCTGGGCTGCGATCTGCGCGCTCGGCCTCACGGTTACCACACTGCCGCTATGGGGCCTGCTGACGCTGATGGCCGCGTTCGCGCTCGGCCTCGGCACGACCTTCCCGGTCTGCGTGGTCTCGCTGCAGAATTCGGTCGCCCGCCCGCAGGTCGGCACCATCACCGGCGCGATGAACTTCTTCCGCTCGCTGATGTCCTCGTTCACGGTCGCTGCGTTCGCCGCCATCCTGCTGATCGCGCTCGGCGCCGACATTCCGCTGGCCGGCGAGCATCACGCCGCAGGCTCCATCCCGGCGATCCCCACCGAGGACATGCGGCACGCCTTCCGCTACGTCTTTGCGGCCGCGACCGCGCTGATGACCACCGCCTCGCTCTGCCTGATCATGATGGAGGAGCGGCCGCTGGCTGGTCCCACCACCACGCAGCCCGTCGAGATGGCGGAGTAGCGATCTCTATCCGCCGCGATCAGGATCGTCGTCGAGATTGCCGACGCTCGTCTTCCGCGCTTTTGCCGCAAGCTGCTCCTTGAGCTTCGCCAGCGCATCAGCCGACCAATCATTGACATCGGTGACCGCGACCCAGGCATCGACATAATGCTCGGGCGCGTAGACATGGCCAAAGCCCATCGGCGTGTTGGTTGCGACCGCCATGTCGAGGGCGAGCTGAAGCATGGTGACGATCGGATACCACCTAAGCTCCGGTGACACGTCGGGGCCGCGCGGCGCATTCATCCAGGCCGGGGGGTGGTAGGCGTCGCGGTAGGCGAAGAACGTGATCGCGTCGCTGGCATATTGCAGATAGACGACGCGCATCGGGCCCCATGGCGCATCTGCGGGCACCGTCGGTCCGTTCTGGTTCATGAAGCGCACGACGCGGCCGTCGCGGAATTCAGGCAGCCACGCCGGCGAGCCCGGATTGCGGTTGTCGGTGATCGAGCGCCAGATGCGGCTTTCGAACGGCGCACCGCTCCACAGCGCGCCAGCAATGGGATCGCCGATCGTCTCGAACAGCTCGGCCGACTTTTCCGAGTTGAGGGCACCGAGGCTGAGCCCGTGCAGATACAGCTTCGGCCGCTTGTCCTTCGGCAGCGTCGTCCAGTAGCCGTAGATCTCCGCGAACAGCGCCCGCGCGGCTTCCGCGCCGTATTCGGGCTGAAACAGCAGCGACAGCGGGCTGTTGAGATAGGAATACTGCATCGCGACGCTGGCGACGTCGCCGTGGTGGAGATATTCGACCGTATCCATCGCGGACGGATCGATCCAGCCGGTGCCGGTCGGCGTGATGACGATCAGAACCTTTCGCTCGAAACCGTGCTGGCGTTTGAGCTCGTCAAGCGCGAGCCTGGCCCGCGCCTGCGCCGTGTCGCCGGCAGCGAGCCCCACATAGACGCGCACAGGTTCCTGCGCGGGCCGTTCCGTCACGGCACTGATCCCGCCTGCGGTCGGGCCCGAGGCAATGAAGCGGCGCCCCATGCGCCCGAGCTCCTTCCACTTCACGAGGGATGCCGGGCTTCCGGTCCGATTCGAGGCGGTCGGCTGCGGGCGTTCGGGCTCGAACAGGACATCGAGCTCGCGGAACGAAGAATCGAGCGCGTTGAACGCCGTGCGGATCAGGACATTGCTGGCGATTGACCAGAACAGCAGTGCTGCCACCAGCGCACCAATGACGTTCGCAACTTTTCGCGGAATGACGCGCCGGGTCCGTGCAGCGAGGAAGCGGGCGACAAGCGCGAATAGGCGCCCCAGCACCAGCAGCACCACGAACGTGATCAGGGCGATGATGCAGACCTTCACCGGATGCGTGGTCTCGACCGGCGCCATCTTCATGACACTGCGGATCGCGTTCTGCCACGCGGTTGTGCGCCACAGAGCGGCGATGACGACGAGCAGGCAGCCGATTGCGACCAGCGCATTCGCAACAGATCTCGCGCGCGCTGACGGCTCGGGCAGTTCGAGATAGTGCCACAGCCGGCGCCACAGGACGCCACTGAGGTAGCCGATCGCAAAGCAGCCGCCGGCCAGCGCCCCTTGCGTGAGATAGGTGCGCGGGATCAGCGTCGGCGTCAGCGCGGCTGCGAAGAACAGCGCGCCCAGCATCAGGCCGACGCCGGACAGCGAGAGCAATTGCCGCCGAAAGAACCGCGCGAGACCAGTCAAGCCATCCCCCTGGTGACGCTATCCCTTGTTGTCCGCAAAACCGCCCTTCCGCGGCAGCACAATCGTGAACTCCGTGAACCGACCCGGCTCCGTCGCGACGTCGATCGTGCCGCCGTGCTGCTTGACCACGATGTCGTGGCTCATCGACAATCCGAGGCCGGTGCCTTCGCCGGCCGGCTTGGTCGTGAAGAACGGATTGAACATTTTCGCCTTCACGTCGTCGGGAATGCCGGTGCCGTTGTCGCGGATGCGGATCTCGATGCTGTCGCCGCGGTCGCGGGTGGTGGCGGTCACGACCGGCTCGAAAGTGCCGGCGCCGCTCTCCGCCTGACGCTTTATCACCGCATAAAACCCGTTCGAGATCAGGTTCAGCAGCACCCGCGAGATCTCCTGCGGAAACAAATTTGCGGAGCCTGCGGCCGGATCGAGCTCGCGCTTCAGCGTCACGTCGAACTGCGGCTTCTCGGCACGCGCGCCATGATAGGCAAGGTTGAGGCTCTCCTCGACCAGCGCATTGATGTCGCTCAAGCCGTACTCGCCGCCGCCTTCGCGCGAATGCAGCAGCATGTTCTTGACGATGGAATCGGCGCGCTTGCCGTGCTGCACGACCTTTTGCAGATTGTCCTTCAGCATCCCGGTCAGCTCGTCGACGTCGTTGCGGACATCGTCGCCGAGCGGCGCGGGCGCGAGCACCTCGTTCAGCTCGTCCGTCAGTTCGGCCGAGAGCGCGGCGAAATTGTTGACGAAGTTGAGCGGGTTCTTGATCTCGTGCGCGATGCCGGCGGTGAGCTGGCCGAGCGAGGCGAGCTTCTCGGTCTGGATCAGCCGGTCCTGCGCGGCGCGCAAATCGTCGAGCGATTTCGCAAGGTCGCGCGTGCGGTCCTGCACCTCGTTGAACAGCCGCGTGTTCTCGATTGCAATCACGGCCTGGTCGGCGAAGGTCTTGAGCAGGCTGATGGCCTTGTCGGGGAAGGGGCCGGCTTCGGGGCGCGTCACGCCGATGGTGCCGATCGCAACGCCGTCGCGCAGCATCGGGATCACGAGGATGCTGCGATAGCCGCGCGTCCGCGCCAGCTCCCGCATCGCCTCCGTCAGGTCCGCCTCGTTCTGCATGTCGCTGCGGAATGCGTACGCACCGTTGGTCGCCACCCGGCTGTGAATGCCTGACGACGACAGCGGCGCCGGGAACGTGCTGAGCAGCTCGGCGTTGCCGGCCTCGTTGTCGGTGGTGAAGGCCGCCAGATGCAGCATGCCGTCGATGACACGGGTGACGGTGGAGGAATGCCCGCCGACCAGCGCCTTGGCGCTGTCGGAGATCGCCTGGAACACCGGCGTGACGTCGGCGGGCGAGGCCGCGATCACCTTGAGGATATCGGCTGTTGCAGTCTGCCGTTCCAGCGCTTCCCTGGTGGCGTTGAACAGGCTGACATTCTTGACCGCGATCACGGCCTGGTCGGCGAAGGTTTGCAACAGCCGCACATGATGCTCGGCGAACGCGCCGGTCGTCCGCCGCGTCGCGATGATGACGCCTTTGGCTTCACCCTCGCTCATCAAAGGCGTGAACAGCATGCTGCGAAAGCCGCGGGCGCGGGCGATGTCGCGTGCGGCCGGCTCGAGCTCGGTGTCGGGCAGCTGAGTCGATTCGCCACTGGCCGTGAGCTGGTGGGCCGGAAACTGCGCCAACGGCACCGGGAACGATTCCTGCAGCACGCGATCGCCGGCCGGATCGCCCGGCGTGAAGGCGGCAAGGTGCGCGGCGCCGTCGATGTAGCGCAGCACGGCGGTGGAGAAGCCGCCGATCAGCCGGTTGGCGTTGGTGGCGATGGCGTCGAACACCGGCTGCACGTCGGAGGGCGAAGCCGCCATCACCCTCAAGATGTCGGCCGTGGCGGTCTGGCGTTCCAGCGTCTCGCGCGTGGCGTTGAACAGCCGCGCATTCTCGATCGCGATCACCGCCTGGTCGGCGAAGGTCTGGAGCAGCTCCACGAGATCGGGCGCGAATGCACCGGTCTCGGTCCGCGTGACGCTGATCATGCCGACGGCTTCGCCGCGGTTCATCAGCGGCATGAACAGCACGCTGCGGAAGCCACGCAGCCGCGCGAGATCGCGGTTGAGCTCCGGGACCTCGTCGGCTTCGCTGTCGGGAAACTGGATCGTCTCTCCGCCGCGAACCAGCGCAAAGGTCGGAAAATCCTCGATCCGCCGCGGGAACGACGCCTTCAGCCCTTCGTCGCCTTCTGGGCTGGTCGGCGTAAACGCCACGAGGTGCAGCTCATCGCCGATGAACTGGAGCACGGTGGCGGAGAAGCCGCCGAGCAGGCGCTTTGAGCTGGACGCGATCGCCGCAAAGACGGGGCGGGCATCGGAGGGAGAGGCGGCGATGGTGCGCAAGATCTCGGCGCTGGCGTTTTGCCGATCGCGCAGCCGCGTGGTCTCGGCCGCGGCGGACTGCAATTGCCGCTTGAGCTCGTCGATCCCGGCAGCATCGTTGGAAAGGCTGGTCATTCGCATTCCGGCTGAATGCCGCGACATGCGCGGCACCAGGCCGGATTATCACATCTTCTGCGGCCGGAGCCAGCGCCCGCGGCGCTGCGGTTGCCTTACGTGCCCGGTCGCGACACCTCGGTCTCCTTGCTGGTGATGAACTCCAGCAGCACAGGGATGCCTTCCTGCGTCTTCTGGATGCCGCGCCTGATCGCGGGGATGATATCCTCCGGCCTCGTCACCCGTTCGCCATAGCCGCCAAAGGCGCGCGCCATCGCGGCATAGTCGCCGGAAATGTCGGTCGAGCGATATTTCTCGGTCGAGATCGGCATCACCTTCAGTTCGATCGCCATCGAGAAGTTGTTGAGCAGGATCGACATGATCGGGATCCGCTCGCGCACCGCGGTCTCGAAATCCATGCCCGTGAAGCCAATGGCCGCATCGCCCCAGACATTGATGCAGAGCTTGTCGGGCTTCGCGAGCTTGGTACCCATTGCCAGGCCAAGGCCGTAGCCGAGCTGCGTCGTCTTGCCCCAGCCGAGATAGGACAGGGGCGTGACCGCCTTCCAGAACGGCGAGAGCTGGTCGCGCGGGCTGCCGGCGTCATGGGTGATGATGGTGTTCTTGACGTCGACGGTGTGTTGCAGGTCCCACAGCACGCGATAGGGGTTGAGCGGCGCATCGTTGCTGGTGAGTTTCGGCATCCATTTTGCGAGCCACTCCTTGTGCGAAGCCGCGATCTCTGCGGCGACTGCCGAGGCATCGCGATTCGACGTGACGGACTTACCGATCTCCTCCAGCAGCGCATCGAGCACGAGACCCGCGTCGCCGACGAGGCCGATCTTCGCCTCCACATCCTTGTTGAGATGGTTCGGATCGAGCGTCGAATGGATGATGGTCTTGCCCTTCGGCATCGCGATGCCAAAACTGGTCTCGGTGAAGGAGCAGCCGATGCCGAAGACGACGTCGGCTTCAGCGAGGAATTTTGGCACCGCGCGCGGCACCGCGAGGCCGCCCGAGCCGAGCGACAGCGGATGGGTCTCCGGGAATGAGGATTTGCCGCCGAGACTGGTGGTGACGGGAATGGCGAGCCGCTCGGCAAGGCGTTTCAGTTGCGGCCAGGCCTGCGCGTAATGCACGCCCTGGCCGGCATAGATCACCGGCCGCCTGGCGTTGACGAGCAGGCCGGCCGCTTCCCTGACATGCACGGGGTCGGCGCCATAGCGGGTGCGCAGCACCGGCATGTAGTTCAGGGGCTCCGGCACATCCTCGTTCCACATGTCGGCGGGGATCTCGACGATGACAGGCCCGCCGCGCCCGTTCTTCAGTCTGGTGAAGGCACGCCGGAAAATATTGGCGACCTCGGCGGCGAGGATGATCGGCTCGGATGATTTCGAGAACGGCTTCATCGCCTCGCTGGAATTGAAGTTCGGCTCGATATGCGCAAGCCTGCGCTGATAGCCCATCGGCAGCACCAGCACCGGAACGGATTCGCCAAAACACTGCGCGACGCCGCCCATCGCATTCTCCGCGCCGGGCCCGTGCTGCATGCAGAACGCGCCGATCGTGCGTCCCGACGTCACCCGCGAGATCGCATCCGCCATGTGGATGCCGACACGTTCCTGCCGCACCATCACGGGGCGGATCTCGGCCTTCGCCGCATGCTCGATCAGATGATTGACGGGATAACCGCAGAGGATCTCGATCCCCTCGCGCCGCATGATTTCCGCAATGGCGGTGCCGAGCTTCATGGCGTCTCTCTCCCTGGCGAGGCCGGTTGGTCCGGCCGATTAGGGAGAGAGGATCAGGAAATGCCGGGAGGGTAAAGCGGCGCTTCGCACGCAGAAGGCTGCTATGCAGCGCAAACGTGCGGCCGGACAGGGCGCGAGTGGCCTATCCTACCAAGGCCAGTGCGAGCAGACCTGATCCCAGTAACGCGACCCCGGCCACGGTTACGGCCAGAAAAGCGAGCGATGTGAATTCTTCGCGCATGGACTTTTAACCTGACTTCACCACGCTCCGACCATCACCAGAGTGGCGATGCTCAACAGCGAGCAACAGAGGATGATTGCCGGAGCGACGAAAGCCTGATGTGACCGCATTGCTGTCTCTCCCGACTAGAACAGTTGAGAGAGTAGCTCGGCGACGTTTTGCCGTGACTTCGTGATCGCTCGAAAGCGACTTCAATCCGGAGGTGGATTATTTCGTTCCGCGCGGCTGACGAAGTCTCTTCACGGTTTCGCGAGCGGAAAATTCCGAGGGAACCGCCTATTTGCAGCTTTGGCAGATCATCAGCTTGCGTTTCAACGCCGCATCTTCCCGGTCGATCGGGTCCTGTCCCGCGACGCCTTTTGTATCCGGATTGGTCTTGGAGTCCCTTGCTGCGCGTGGCTTCGTGGGGCGCGTCGCCTGATGCGGGGTGTCATTGTCGTCGGTGCCGGCGCTGAAGCCGTCATAGTCGACGGCTGGATTTGGCGACAATGAAGGTCCGTTCGTCGCCGGTGTCGAGGACCGATTGTCAGACGCTGCCGGCGAAATCCCGGCGCTTGCCCGCGGCGGCGATGCTTTGGGCGGAGCAAGCGAAACCGGCGGCGCGACTGACGTCTGCCCTGTCGCGCTGTCCTGCGACCAGACGCCAACAAACACGAAGCCGAGAACCAGCAGCGTCGCGCTTTTCATCCGTATCCTTCAAGTGGCTTTGGTGCAGCGATTGATAGCATGACTCGGAGCCACGCCGTGTTGAAAATATGCCCGTAGGACGGGTAGAGCGGAAGCGAAACCTTCCCTGCGCCCTTAAAAGTCGACGCGAGGATGCGGAGGTGTGTCGGGTTGTCAGAGCTGCGCCGCCTCTCCGCACGCCGTCATTGCGAGCGGAGCGAAGCAATCCAGTATCTTTCCGCGGAAAGATTCTGGATTGCTTCGTCGCATCAGCGCAAAATTGCTGCGCAATTTTGTCGCGAGCTTCTCGCAATGGCGGTGGAGAGACATGTCGCTCCACGCAGGTGGCTGTCAACGGCGATTACGCCGTCCCCACTCCACGCTGCGCTCGCAATCACGAAACTACTTCGTGGCTGCGCTGATCGAGTTGAACTTGTTGCTGAGGAGGACGCTGCCCGTGTTGGTGACGATGGTCACGATCGCAAGCGCGACGCCGGCGGCGATCAGGCCATACTCGATCGCGGTGGCGCCATTTTCATCGGCAAGAAAAGACCTAAGCAAAACCATCGCCAACTCCTCTTGATCCGATCCAATGTAGGCGCGCGGCGTTATCAAACCGGTAAAGTGGTCGGCGGGCATTTGCGCGCGTCAAATAGGCCGGGCTCGAAATAGGCAAGGCTCGGCCGAACCTTGCCTGCTGTGTCTTAACGTAACAGCCGTTAAACGAAGGTTTCATTATCCAATTCAAATGAGGGGAAGCCGGCCCGCCTCAACTCGTGGTGGTGCGTTCCAGCGCGCCCTTGCGAGCGCGTCCCAGCGCAGCCGCGAGACGACCGACCAGATAGCCCACCACATGCGGCTGCAAGCGCGCGGCAGTGTCGGCGATGCGCTCTTCCTCGGTCGTGTCACTCACGATGCCGATGTAGTTCTTTCTGGCGTCCTGCTGCGGCACGAAGGTGCGAACCCTGGCTCAATCGAAGGTCGGACCATGGGGCGAGCAAGGGGAATCGGAGGTTAATTTTGGTTCCCGTAGGAATACTCGGTGCGACACGATGACATGATCGTGCGAAAGGGAAGCGCGCCGCTTAACGGATTGTTGAGGCTGTTCGTCAACCGATCGTCAAGCATGCCGGTCGCGGCTTATCCACGGCGGCCGTCCGTGTTCAACGCCCGCAGCATCCCAACGCGCGCGAACATCAGCCAGCCGCCGCCGGTTTCCGCCGCGTTGATCAGCATCTCGACCGCAGTCTGCCAGCGCGGCTCCTGCTGCTCGGCTGCGGGCAGCTGCATGATGAAGTCGGCGGCCTCTTGCAGCGTGCGGAGCCGGCGTCCGCCGCGCAAGTTGATCGGATCGTCGAACGGCGTCGACCAGGGCATGTCAGGCAGCCCGGTCGGTGAGGGGAGACGTCACGGCGCGATCGGTGATGCGAGGTCGTCAGCCGGCCTTCTTCGTCCGTGTGGTCGCGCGCACCGGCTTGTCGGCCTTCTTCGATATAGCTTCCTTGGCCGCGGCCTCCTTGCCGCCCTTGCCCGAGATCGGCAGCAGCATCTCGCGCTGGCCTTCGACGCGCTTCTTCGGCTTCCTGGCCTTGGCGGTATCCTTGGCGGTTTCCTTGACCGTCTCCCTGGCGACTTTCGCTGCGGGGGCTACATCCTTCTCGCTGGCGAGACTCTTCTTCAGCGCGTCCATCAGGTTGATGACGTTGCCGCCGCTCTTCGGTGTGGACTTGGCCGCGATCGGCGCGCCCGCGCGCTTCTTGTTGATGAGATCGATCAGCGCGCTCTCGTAGTGGTCTTCGAACAGCTCGGGTTCGAACGCGCCGGACTTCTTCTCGACGATGTGCTTGGCGAGGTCGAGCATGTCCTTCGTCAGCTTCACGTCCTGGATGTCGTCGAAATATTCGCTCTCGCTGCGCACCTCGTAGGGATAGCGCAGCAGCGTGCCCATCAGGCCGGCCTCGAGCGGCTCGAGCGCGATGATGTGCTCGCGGTTGGTCAGCACCACGCGGCCGATCGCGACCTTGTCCATGCTGCGGATGGTCTCGCGGATCACCGCATAGGCATCGTGGCCGACCTTGCCGTCCGGCACGAGATAATAGGGGCGGATCAGATAGCGGTTGTCGATATCGGTCTTCGGCACGAACTCGTCGATGTCGATCGTGTGTGTCGAGTCCAGTGCGATGTCGTCGAGCTCGTCCTTGGTGACCTCGATGTAGGTGTCGGTGTCGACCTTGTAGCCCTTGACGATGTCCTCGGAGGTCACCTCGTCACCGGTCTCGGCGTCGACCTTGAGATATTTGATCCGGTGGCCGGTCTTGCGGTTGATCTGGTTGAACGAGACCTTCTCGGTATCCGACGTGGCCGGATACAGCGCGACCGGGCAGGTCACGAGCGAGAGGCGCAAAAAACCCTTCCAGTTGGCACGGGGGGCCATGGGTTACTCCAAACGCAACAGGGACAGCCTTAAGACGATACCATCGGGGAACACCGAATCCTACATGGGTCAGTGCGGAATCTTGCAACTGCGTTAACCAGCCGCTGACCGTGCGGTTCGGTCCGATCGACTGGCAAAAGACCGGAACATCGTATCGGATCGGGCGTTGGCCCCGGACACAGGGCCGTGATGAGTTCGCGGTCAGCGGAGGCGACGTTCAGAGATTGAGGCCACCATGGCACGCACGCGCGAGGACCGTCAGATCGTTGAAACTGCAACCGAGGCGCGCCAGGGCGAGCCGGGGCCGTCGGTGGCGGCGCTGCTCGCCATCTCAACCGGGCTTGCGATCCTGATCCTCGCCGTCATCTGGTTCGTGTTCTTCCGGACCTGACGGACAATTCAGCGGGAAGGGCGGACCTTCCGACTCAGCCGCTAACGCGGCACACTGCGCCCGCCATGCCACAGGTCTCGCCCGGTGGCCTGGCGGGCGCAGTCGCGTCTGGTGCGATCACATCGTATATGACCAAGTATATGACCAAAAAATAACGCGGCCGGTTCCCCGCGTTCATATTCAGTTCACGCCGGGATTGATCATCTGTGGCGTAGTTGATGCAGTCATTTCGGAGAGAAGCGTGCGCCTGCTCGTTGTTGAGGACGACCCCGATCTCAATCGTCAGCTCACCAAGGCGCTGACGGACGCCGGCTACGTCGTCGACCGCGCCTTTGACGGAGAGGAGGGGCATTATCTCGGCGACAACGAGCCGTATGACGCCGTGGTGCTCGATATCGGCCTGCCGAAGAAGGACGGCATCTCGGTGCTGGAAGCCTGGCGCCGCAACGGCCGCACCATGCCGGTCCTGATCCTCACCGCGCGCGACCGCTGGAGCGACAAGGTCCAGGGTTTTGATGCCGGCGCCGACGACTACGTCGCAAAACCGTTCCACCTGGAGGAGGTGCTGGCGCGGATCCGCGCGCTGCTGCGCCGTTCCACCGGCCATGCCCAGAGCGAGCTCAGCTGCGGCCCGGTCACGCTCGACACCCGCACCGGCCGGGTCAGCGTCTCCGGAAATCCCGTCAAGATGACCTCGCACGAATATCGGCTTCTGGCCTACCTGATGCACCATTCGGGGCGGGTGGTGTCGCGCACCGAGCTGGTCGAGCATCTCTACGACCAGGATTTTGACCGCGACTCCAACACGATTGAAGTCTTCGTCGGCCGCATCCGCAAGAAGCTCGACGTCGACATCATCCAGACGGTCCGCGGCCTCGGCTATCTCCTGACCCCGCCGCCGGCGCCGGGCGCTTAAGGGGGCTTTCGAAGGATCTTGGCTTGACGGCCGCGCCGACACGGGCCTTGGTCCGGTCATGACCGCCGACGCCATGCCGCCACCTCGCGCCTCCGGGATCATTCCGATGCCCGCCAGCTCGCTTGCGAACCGCCTGTTCCTCTCGGCGACCGCCTGGCTCGTGGTGATCCTGGCCATCACGGGTGTTGTGCTGTCGTCGGTCTACAAGAACGCGACCGAGCGCGCCTTCGACCGCCGGCTCAACCTCTATCTCCGTACCCTGATCGCCGAGGTCGCGACGCCGGACGAGCCGCCGGATCGCCAGTTCCAATCGCTTGGCGAGCCCCTGTTCGAGCTGCCGCTGTCCGGCTGGTACTGGCAGATCACGCGCACCGACACCGAGAAGCCGGAGGTGCGGTCCTCGCGCTCGCTCTGGGACAAGAAGCTGCCGAAGCTGGAAGAGCAGGGCACCGAGCTCACCGCGGCCGGCATTCGCCTCGCTTATGTCGACGGGCCGGAAGGGCAGAATCTGCGCATGGTCGAGCGTCCCGTCGATCTCGGCGCCGACGGCAAATACCTGGTCAGCGTCGCCGGCGACGATACCGAGATCTTCGACGAGACGCGCAGCTTCGACTACTATCTCGGCGGCACCTTCACGGCGCTCGGCATCGTGCTGCTGCTGACCACCGTGTTCCAGGTTCGCTTCGGCCTTGCCCCGCTCAAGCGCATCTCGGAATCCATTGCCGACATCCGCTCCGGACGGGCGGAGCGGCTCGAGGGCGAATTCCCGGTCGAGATCGCGCCGCTCGCGCGCGAGACCAACGCGCTGATCGACGCCAATCGCGAGATCGTGGAGCGAGCGCGAACCCATGTCGGTAATCTCGCCCATGCGATCAAGACGCCGCTGTCGGTGATCGTCAACGAGGCCGGAACGCATGCGGCCGATCCGTTCGCGGCCAAGGTGATGGAGCAGGCGGATGTGATGCGCAACCAGCTCGCCCATCATCTGGAGCGCGCCCGCATCGCGGCCCGCGTCTCGATCGTCGGCACCGTGACCGAGGTTGCCCCCGCTATCGAGGCGTTGCGGCGGACCATGGAGAAGATCCACCGCGGCCGCGGCATTGCCATCGAGGCCGAGGCCGATCCATCGGCGAAATTCCGCGGCGAGCGGCAGGATCTGGAGGAGATGGTCGGCAATCTCGTCGACAATGCCTGCAAATGGGCGGCCTCGCGGGTCTTCATCGAGGTGCTGGTGGAGGCCTCGCAGCAGGCCGGCGCAGGCCCCAGGCTGCGGCTCATTGTCGATGACGACGGGCGTGGCCTCTCGGAGGCCGAGCGTGCCCAGGTCTCCCGGCGCGGCCAGCGGCTCGACGAGTCCAAGCCGGGCTCCGGGCTGGGGCTGTCGATCGTGACCGATCTTGCCGCGCTCTATGGCGGCAGCCTGTCGCTCGGCAGCGCCCCGATCGGGGGTCTACGGGCCGAGCTGGTGCTGCCGGGAGTATAATCCTCTGATCTCAAACGATTATTTTGGCTTCCGAACGAAACCGGAGGTATTCGGAGCGACTTCCTCAACGGCTTCTTAAGGCGCACCCGGCTATGATCGGAGAGGACGCATCCGCGTCCGCCACTTACCGTGCATTACCCGGGCGCATGAGCCAGACATCGATCGAGCGGCTGAGGGAATATCTCGCGCAGCTCCCGCCGCAAGCGCAGGCGCTGCTGATGCGGGAGTTCGAGCGCGCGCTTGAGCGCGGCCAGGACACCGCGGTCGCAACCCTCGTGCTCGAGCAGCTGCGCAAGATCGTGCGCAAGACCGAGGCCGACGAAGTTGCGCCGCCGCGCGCCGACGATCTGTCGCGGCTGCTGTTCCAGATCCTGGAACCGTTCCTGGTCGAGGCTGGCGCCCCGACCCGGGTCGGACAGATCCGCCGCTCCGCACTCCATCCGATCTGGCAATGGCTCGGCCGCGACGGCGCCCCGGACAAGATCAACGAATTCGAGGCGGCGCTGGCGCGCATGCCGGCGTCGGACAGTGCGGGGCAGGTCGAGGCGCTGGCGCTCAAGCTCCAGGCCGTGGCTGCGCACGCCATCTTCGAGCTGACGGGGCCCGGCGGCGGCGACAAGTCGCGCGCGCTCGCCCGTGTCGGTCCGCCCAGCGTGATCGAGGACCTCTATTCGATCGGCGCGGTGCTCGCCGTTCGCGAGGCCATTGGCACGCTCAATGAAAAGCTGCCGCGCTTCCTGCGGACATTCGGCGATCCACAGATCGCCTCGGTGACCGCTGCGCTCAACGTTCCCGTGCTCCAGACCCCGCAGATGCTGCCATTTGCGCTGTCGGTGGTGGTCCAGCGCATGACCGCGCCGTGGCAGATCATTCGCCTCGCCATCAAGATCGCCGCGTCCGACGACGAGATCCGCGTCGCGGCGACGCCGTACGGCGTGGCCGTCACGATAGCCCTGCACGATCTGGCCCGGGTCGCCGCCAATTTGCGCATGGACATCAAGCGCGGCCATTTCGAGACGGTGGCCGACAATCTGAAAGCGCTGCACGACGGCGTCCGCGGCCTGCGCACCGAGCTCGACCTGCGCAACGATTCCGCCTGGGGCAAGCAGCTGACCTCGATTCGGGCCGACATCTCCAACGCGCTGCAGTCGGAGATCGACAACGTTCCCGGCCGCGTCCGCCGCATCCTGCGCCAGCGCCCCGAGAAGGACATTCCGCCGGGCGCGCGGATCGACAGCACCGAGGTCGAGGAAACCGTGGCGCTGATCGATTTCGTCGCAACCTGCCGCAATTATGCCAGTGAGCTCGCGATCAACGAGGTGACGCTGCGCACCTATTCCGACCTGCAGCAATATGTGGAACGGTCGACCGAGCAGCTGGTGCAGTCGCTGCGCGCTGCCGATCACAAGGTCCGTACCTACCGGCAGCAGCAGGTGCAGGCCGCGATCCGCTTCTGCCAGGTGCTGTTTGGCAACGATTACGCCTCGCTGATGAGCCGCGCGGCAGAGAACGCGGCGACGGGCGAGCGCAAATCGACCCGCGCAAGCTGATCCAAGCGCATTTTTCCGTAATCACAATTTGTAGTTGACGGTGCCAGTCGCGGGCCCTACGGTCCCCGTGCAAGCTTCTGGAATTTCTATCTGTGGGCGCATGAAACCCGTTATCAGCTCCATCGAAATCGAAAACCGCGTCATTGTTGCCAAATATCAAAGGCTGATGGTCGGCGCGAAGGTGGTGCTGGTCGAGAAGACAAGCGGTCGGCAACTGTCAGAAACCGTCACCAGGGTTGCATCGCCCGTTCCGGTCGGGGCGTTGCGCATCAGATTGCCTGAGGCAATCGAGCCGGGAACATATTTCCTGAGGGCCTTCAACGGGCATGGCGAGGACGCCGCTCGAAGCGTGGACTTCGAGATCAGCTAAGCCGTTGGATTTTCACCATTTCGGGACTATGTGCGCTCGCACCAAATTGACAATTGTCAATTGCCGCATCGTCCGGCCGTGGTGTAAAGCCACCTACAGGCGCGGCTCGCGCGCTGCCGGAAGCTTGCCAGATGACGCTATGGTTCGTGTTCGCGCTGATGACGGTCGCGGCGATATTCGCCGTGCTCTGGCCGCTCGGCCGCGGCGCGCGTCCTGACAATCAAGGCAGCGAGGTCGCGGTCTACAAGGATCAGCTGGCCGAGATCGAGCGTGATCTCGCGGCAGGACTGATCGCGCTACCTGAAGCCGAGGCAGCGCGCGTCGAGATCAGCCGCAGGCTGCTCGCCGCCGCCGGCAGCGAGTCTGGGCTCGTGCTGACATCCAGTCTGAAATGGCGCCGCGCGGCCGCCGTGCTGGCGCTGGTCGGCCTGCCTCTGGTGGCGGCCGCAATTTACGTTCCGCTCGGCTCGCCCGCGCTTCGCGACTTCCCGCTAGCGCAGCGGGAGCGTGGGGCGGGGTCCGGCATGGCGCAGTCGCTCGAGAACCTCGTCGTGCAGGTCCAGCAACATCTGGAAAAAAATCCGACCGATGGCCGCGGCTGGAACGTGCTCGCGCCGGTGCTGGAGCGGCTTGGCCGCTTCGACGAGGCCGTGCGCGCCTATCGCAGCTCGATCACCTATAACGGCGAGAGCGCGGAGCGCCGCTCCGATCTCGGCGAGGCGATTACGGCCGCTGCCAGCGGCGTGGTGACGGCGGAGGCCAAGACCGAGTTCGAGCGTGCGCATGCGCTCAACGCCGACGATCCCAAGGCGAATTACTTCCTCGGGCTCGCAGCCGAGCAGGACGGCCGCAAGGATGACGCGGCCAATATCTGGCGCGCGCTGCTGGCGAAAGCGCCTGCGGATGCGCCGTGGCGGCCGCTGGTTCAGACTTCGCTCGCGCGGGTCGGCGGCGGCGTGACGATGCCGGCGCTGTCCGACGAGACGATCGCAGCGTCCAAGGAGATGAACGACGGCGATCGCAACGCGATGGTCCGCGGCATGGTCGAGCGTCTCGCCACGCGCCTCAAGCAGAACGGCGACGATGTCGAGGGTTGGCTGCGTCTGGTGCGCGCCTATCTGGTGATGGGCGATCGCGACAAGGCGCAGGCCGCCTCGACCGACGCCCGCCAGGCGATCGCCAAAGATTCCGAGCGGTTGCGCCGGCTCAACGAAGGCCTCAAGACTCTCGGGCTCGACGGATGACAGGCGCAGCACCAGACGAGCGGAGAACGGATACGCCATGACGCGCAAGCAGCGACGTATGACCATCATCGGCGGCTCCCTCGCCGTGCTCGCGCTCGCAGCCGCGCTGGTGCTCAACGCACTTCGCGACTCCATCGTGTTCTTCTCGACCCCGACTATGGTGGCCGAAAACCACGTCCAGCCCGGCAAGCGTTTTCGCCTCGGCGGCCTGGTGCAGCCGGGCTCGCTGCAGCGTGGCGACAATCTCGCGGTGACGTTTGAAGTGGCCGACGGCGGTGCCAAGCTGCCCGTCGCCTACAAGGGCATCCTGCCCGATCTGTTCCGCGAAGGGCAGGGCGTCGTTGCCGAAGGCGCGCTTGATGCCAACGGCGTGTTCAAGGCCGACACCGTGCTGGCCAAGCACGACGAGACCTACATGCCCAAGGACGTGGCCGATGCCCTGAAGAAGCAAGGGCACTGGAAGGACGATTACGGCGCCCAGGCTGCTGGTGGTGCCAAGCCTGCCGCCACGACGGCGCAGGGCAATTCGCAAGGAGCGGTGCGGTGATCGCGGAAGCCGGGCATTACGCGCTGGTGCTGGCGCTCGCGCTGGCGCTGATCCAGTCCTTCGTGCCGATGATCGGCGCCCGCTTGCGCGATTCCGCGCTGATGAACGTGGCGCGTTCCACCGCGCTGGCGCAGCTCGTGTTCGTCGGCGCCTCGTTCATCGCGCTCGTGACGTTGCACGTGAATTCGGATTTCTCCGTCGCCAACGTCTACGAGAATTCCCACTCCATGAAGCCGCTGATCTACAAGATCACCGGCGTGTGGGGAAACCATGAAGGCTCGATGCTGTTGTGGGTGTCGATCCTGGCGCTGTTCGGCGGGCTGGTCGCGGCGTTCGGCAACAATCTGCCGCTGTCGCTGCGCGCCCATGTGCTGGCGGTCCAGGCCTGGATCGCGAGCGCCTTCTATCTCTTTATCCTGATCACCTCGAATCCGTTCCTGCGCATCGTCAATCCGCCGATCGAGGGGCGCGATCTCAATCCGGTGCTTCAGGACATCGGTCTCGCCGTGCATCCGCCGATGCTCTATCTCGGCTATGTCGGCTTCTCGATCTCGTTCTCGTTTGCGATCGCGGCGCTGATCGAGGGGCGAATCGATGCGGCCTGGGCGCGCTGGGTGCGGCCGTGGACGCTGGTCGCCTGGATCTTCCTGACGCTCGGTATCGCGATGGGCTCCTACTGGGCCTATTACGAGCTCGGCTGGGGTGGCTGGTGGTTCTGGGACCCGGTCGAGAACGCCTCGCTGATGCCTTGGCTCGCCGGCACGGCGCTGCTGCACTCGGCGCTGGTGATGGAGAAGCGCAACGCGCTGAAGGTCTGGACCATCCTGCTTTCGATCCTGACCTTCTCGCTGTCGCTGCTCGGCACCTTCCTGGTGCGCTCGGGCGTCATCACCTCCGTCCACGCCTTCGCCAATGATCCGACCCGCGGCGTGTTCATCCTGCTGATCCTCTGCCTGTTCATCGGCGGCAGCCTGTCGCTGTTCGCGGGACGCGCGACCTCGTTGAAGCAGGGCGGCCTGTTCGCGCCGATCTCGCGCGAGGGCGCGCTGGTGCTGAACAATCTGCTGCTGACGGTGGCCTGCGCGGTCGTGCTGTTCGGCACGCTCTATCCCTTGGCGATGGAAGTGCTCGCCGACTTCAAGATGTCCGTGGGCGCACCGTTCTACAATCTCAGCTTCGTGCCGCTGTTCGTTCTGTTGCTGCTGGCCGTGCCGTTCGGGCCCATGCTGGCGTGGAAGCGCGGCGATCTGCTCGGCGTCACCCAGCGGCTGCTTGCGGCCGGCGTGGCGGGTCTTGTGGTGATCGCGATCGTCTGGGCCTGGACGCGTGGCGGCAGCGCACTGGCGCCATTGGCCATCGGGCTCGGGGTTTTCGTCATCGCCGGGGCCGCGACGGATCTGGCTGAACGAACCGGCCTGTTTCGTCTGCCGTTCGCGACGACGTTGCGCCGGGCTCGCGGCCTGCCGCGCTCGGCCTGGGGAACTGTGTTCGCGCATGCCGGTCTCGGCGTCGCGCTGATCGGGATCGTCTGCGAGACCACCTGGAACACAGAATATATCGCGACCATGAAGCCGAACGACGTCGCGCAGGTCGCCGGATATGACCTGAAGCTCGACGGTCTGCTCGAGCGCCAAGGGCCGAACTACCGCGAGATGATTGCCCAGTTCAACGTCAGTCGGGATGGCGAAGCGCTCAGCGTCATGACGCCGTCGAAGCGCAGCTTCACCACGCGTGGCTCCTCCACCACGGAAGCTGCGCTTTTGACTCGTGGCGCGAGCCAGCTCTACATCTCGCTCGGCGACGTCACCGCCGAGGGCGCAATCGCGGTGCGCATCTATCACAAGCCGCTGGTGCTCATGATCTGGTGGGGGCCGGTGCTGATGGCGTTCGGCGGCGTGCTGTCGCTATCCGACCGACGCCTGCGGGTCGGCGCGCCGAAGCCGGCGCGGGCCAAGCAGCGCCTGCAACCCGCGGAGTGACGCGATGCGCCGGATGATGTCCGCGATCGTCGCGCTCATGCTGCTGGCTATGCCGGCGGTGCATGCGGTGCAGCCCGACGAGATCATGTCTGATCCCGTCAAGGAGGCCCGGGCGCGCGACTTGTCGCGCGAGCTGCGCTGCATGGTCTGCCAGAACCAGTCGATCGACGATTCCGATGCGCCGCTCGCGCGCGATCTGCGTCTTCTCGTGCGCGAGCGCATCGCGGCCGGCGACAGTAACCCTCAGGTGCTCGACTTCCTGGTCGCCCGCTATGGCGAGTTCGTGCTGCTCAAGCCGCGCTTCGAACGGCAGACCCTGCTGTTGTGGCTGCTCGCGCCGCTGCTGCTGGCCGGCGGTGGTTTTGCATTGTGGCAGCAAATTAGGCGTCGCTCGCGGAACGGCACAGACGTCATGGCGCCGCTGACGCCCGAGGAAGAGGCGCGGCTTGCCGCCCTGATGTCGGACGATGCGACATCGCGCTAGGTCGCGCGGCGCCGTCGCCGGAACCCGTTAAGTTCCTGCAAGATCGCGACTTTTGGTCTGTGCTAAACTGCCGCACGCCAGCACGGTCTTCATTACAAAAGTTTAACCCGGCAGCCAGCGCGCGGTAAGGCGCAAATCCCCATGTTCAGGTCCGTAAGGTGCCGCTACCGGGCACCAGATGGATTTCAAGGCCCTGGAGACCTGCATGACCGATCGTCCCGACCTCACCAACCTTCCGTCCTACCGGCAGCGTCGCCGTTCCGTGTTTTCCGCCCGCAGGATCGCCCTGATGGCCTCGGTCGTCGCCGGTCTCGGTGTCGCCGTCCACGGCTTCAGCCCGACGACGTCGCCCGCCGACCTGTTCTCCAGCCCGGCGCACGCGCAGGTCAACAACGAGGTCAAGAAGGTCGAGCGTCCGATCGGCTTCGCCGACATCGTCGAGCGCGTGAAGCCCTCGGTGATCTCGGTGAAGGTCAACATCAAGGAGAAGACCGCGAGCAACGACGACGGCGATGATTCCGCCTCGCCGTTCCAGCCGGGCTCGCCGATGGAGCGCTTCTTCCGCCGCTTCGGCGGTCCCGATGGTTTCCCGGGCCAGAAGGGTGGCCGTGGCCGCGTCGTGCAGGGCCAGGGCTCCGGCTTCTTCATCTCGGCTGACGGCTACGCCGTGACCAACAACCACGTGGTCGACGGCGCCGACAAGGTCGAGGTCACCACCGACGACGGCAAGACCTTCAGCGCCAAGGTGATCGGCACCGACCAGCGCACCGACATCGCCCTGATCAAGGTCGAGGGTAGCTCTAACTTCCCGTTCGCCAAGCTTGCCGACGGCAAGCCGCGGATCGGCGACTGGGTGCTGGCGGTCGGCAACCCCTTCGGTCTCGGCGGCACCGTGACCGCGGGCATCGTCTCGGCCAGCGGCCGCGACATCGGCAACGGCCCGTATGACGATTTCATCCAGATCGATGCGCCCGTGAACAAGGGCAATTCCGGCGGTCCGGCCTTCAACACTGAGGGCGAAGTGATGGGCGTCAACACCGCGATCTATTCGCCCTCCGGCGGCAGCGTCGGTATCGCGTTCTCGATCCCCGCCAACACCGTGAAGAGCGTGGTCGCCCAGCTCAAGGACAAGGGCTCGGTCAGCCGCGGCTGGATCGGCGTGCAGATCCAGCCTGTCACCTCGGACATCGCCGACAGCCTCGGCATGAAGAAGGCCGAAGGCGCGTTGGTGGCGGAGCCCCAGAAGGATGGCCCGGCGGCCAAGGCCGGCATCGAGTCCGGCGACGTGATCACGACGGTCAACGGCGAACCCGTCAAGGACGCCCGCGAGCTCGCCCGCACCATCGGCGGCATGGCGCCCGGCGCGTCCGTGAAGCTCAACGTGCTGCACAAGGGCCAGGACAAGGTCGTGAACCTCACCCTCGGCCAGCTGCCGAACACGGTCGAGGCCAAGGCCGACATCGACAACGACAGCGGCAAGGGCGCGAGCAAGGGCACTGACGTGCCGAAGCTCGGCATGACGGTTGCACCCGCCAACTCCGTGGCTGGCGCCGGCAAGGACGGCGTCGTGGTTACCGAAGTCGATCCGAAGAGTGCGGCCGCCGAGCGCGGCTTCAAGGAAGGCGACGTGATTCTCGAAGTCGGCGGCAAGAGCGTGAGCACCGCCGGCGAGGTCCGCGACGCCATCAACACGGCGCGGACCGACAACAAGAACAGCGTCCTGATGCGCGTGAAGAGCGGCGGCCAGTCGCGCTTCGTCGCGGTGCCCATTGCCAAGGGCTGACAAGGGCTGAGCCTCAGGAGGCTTGCGAGATGAAGAGTGTCGCCGGCATCAGTCGCCCCCGCCGCCGGCACTCTTCCGGGGAGCAGCGCAACGCCTGCTCCCCATGCCTACCTTCCGGTGGAATTACGCCCCCCTCCGTCGGAAGGCATAGGGCGGTGAGGTCCCCCCAGCTTCACCGCCCGCCTTTTTGCCTACCCAAGTCCTGTTTGCCTAAGAAGTCCCGTTCGCTTGGCTTGCATGCGATTGCCGCTCGCGCCATGTTCAGAGAAGGTTGATCTCCTTGACCGCCGCCGAACGCACAATGCGCCTCCTCATCATCGAAGACGACCGCGAATCCGCCGACTATCTCGTGAAGGCGTTCCGCGAGGTCGGACACATTGCCGACCACGCCGGTGACGGCGAGGAGGGCCTGGTCATGGCCGAGAACGGCGATTACGACGTGCTGGTGATCGACCGCATGCTGCCCAAGCGCGACGGGCTGTCGCTGATCGGCTCGCTGCGTGACAAGGGCGATACGACGCCGGTGCTGATTCTCTCTGCGCTCGGGCAGGTCGACGATCGCATCAAGGGCCTGCGCGCCGGCGGCGACGACTATCTGCCAAAGCCGTATTCCTTTGCCGAGCTGCTGGCCCGCGTCGAGGTGCTGTCGCGCCGCCGCGGCGGTCCCGCCGAGGACACGCTCTACCGTGTCGGCGACCTCGAGCTCGACCGGCTCTCTCACCGCGTCGCCCGCGGCAAGGACGAGCTGACGCTGCAGCCGCGCGAATTCCGCCTGCTCGAGTATTTGATGAAGCATGCCGGCCAGGTGGTGACGCGCACCATGCTGCTGGAGAACGTCTGGGACTATCATTTCGATCCCCAGACCAATGTGATCGACGTGCACATTTCGCGGCTGCGCTCCAAGATCGATAAGGGCTTCGACCGGCCGCTGCTGCACACGATCCGCGGCGCCGGGTACATGATCCGCGACGGGATACGCTGAAGTTTCCGTAAGGAATTCATTTGTGCCGGCTCCAGACGGAGCAGGACCGGACTCCGGCTAGGCCGGATTGCCCTTCTGACCCGTTCTCGCGTCAGCGGCAGATCCCGCAGGCGCTTGCCGGTGGCATTTGCAATCGCATTCGCGATCGAGGCCGCTGCTGGTCCCTGGCCGACCTCGCCGCTGCCCAGAAACGGCTGGCCGGGCCGGCCGGTTTCATCCACCACGTCTCGCATCACCGGATGTTGAAGGTTTCGAGGCTGATGTGGTCAGTAGGAACCGAGGCTATCGAGGCGTGTTGTCGCCGGAATTCGAACAGGGAGCCGCTCCGTGCAGTTGCTCGCGGTTGCGCGCCGTCTTGTGCTGGCAGCGGCGGCGGTCGGCATTGCTATCGATCCTGCTTGCGCGGCCGGCGACCCGGTGAAAGGCGCCGTGATCTTCAGTCGCGAATGCGCGCTGTGTCACACCATCGGCAAAGGCGAGCCAAATCGTTTTGGACCGAATCTGTTTGGGATCGCGGGGCGCAAGGCCGGGACCGCACCAGGATACAAATATTCGCCGGAATTTCTCGCTGCGGCGAGCTGGACCTGGGGGGCCGATGAGATTGCCTCCTTCGTCGTTGCGCCGAACCTCATGATTCCCGGCAACAGGATGTCGGTGTTTCAGGGGATCGCGGACTCGCAGCTGGACGATCTCATTGCCTACGTGGCGAGTCAGAAATAGAGGCGTCCATGGCACCACGGATTGGCCCGATCGCGGCATTGGCGCTGGTATTTGCGTTTGCGCGCCTGCCAATTGCATCTGCGCAGCAGACGTTGTCGGTCGATATCGGTGCTCACGACATCGGCGGCACTGTCCGAAGCGCGGACGGACCGGAAGGCGGGGTCTGGGTGATCGCCGAGACCCAGGATCTCGGCACGCGTTTCGCGAAGGTCGTTGTGACAGATGATGCGGGACGCTTCGTCATTCCCGATCTTCCGGCCGCGCACTACCAGGTCTGGAGCCGCGGCTATGGTCTTGTCGACTCGCCGAAGGTCGGCGGCGAGCGAGGCCAACGGTTGAAGCTGGATGCGGTGATTGCGCCGGATCGTGCAGCGGCGGCACAATACTATCCCGCGATCTATTGGTTCTCGCTGCTCAAGCCGCCCGGCCCGGACAAATTTCCCGGCACCGGCGCCAATGGCAACGGCATTCCCAGTGAATTCAAGACTCGCGATCAATGGCTCGACGTCATCAAGACCAACGGTTGCGGCAATTGTCATCAGATCGGGAATTATGCCACACGCACCGTCCCGCCCGAGTTCGATCATCTTCAGTCGAGTGTTGCGGCGTGGGCGCGACGACTGCAATCGGGGCCCGGCGGGACAACCATGGTGCGCACGATGGGCCGCCTGTTGACGCCGGATGGCGGTCACCTCGCCGCGCTTGCGGACTGGACCGATCGCATCAAGGCCGGCGAGCTTCCAAGAACTGCACCGTCGCGGCCGATGGGCATCGAGCGCAATCTCGTCGTCACGATACGCGACTGGCTCGATCCGAAGCACTACCTGCATGACCTCGCGGCAACGGACAAGCGGCAGCCGACCGTGAATGCGAACGGCCCGCTTTATGGTGCGACCGAGCTCAGCAGCAATACGATGCCGGTGCTCGATCCCGTGCACGACGTCAAGAGCGTCGTCGACGTGCCGGTCCGCGAGCCCGAGAGCACTCCGAGCTCGGCATTGGCCAACCCGGTATTTGCATCTTCGCCCTACTTCGGGCGCGAGCAAGTGTGGGACAGCCAGGTCAATGCCCATTCGCCAGCGATGGACCGGGATGGCCGGATCTATTTCACGGCCCAAACGCGATCGCCGGCGGAAGTGCCCGTCTATTGCGGCAAAGACTCGCCGCTTCGTTCAGCCCAGCTCTATCCGCTCACGGCGAGGCCGGAGGGATTCAGCCAGAACTCGCGGCAAGTGACGGTCTACGATCCTCGCACCGGGAAGTTCACATTCATCGATACCTGTTTCGGCACCCAGCATCTGAATTTTGCCGAGGATGAAGCGAATACGCTTTGGTTCAGCAACAACACGCAAGGAACGAACGCAGTCGTCGGATGGGTGAATACCAGGAGGTTTTGGTCGGATGGCGACGCGGCGGCCGCGCAGGGCTGGACGGCGCTCGTGGTCGACACCAACGGCAATGGGAGGCGCGACGAAGGCTACAACGAGCCCGGCCAGCCGGTCGATGCAAGCAAGGATACGCGCATTCCGCTCGGTCTGTACGGCATCTCGGCAAGCCCGCTGGACGGTTCGATCTGGGGCTCGAGCCTCCCGCATCCTGGCTACATCATTCGCGTCGATCCTGGGTCAAATCCGCCCGACACCGCATTATCCGAGGTCTACAGAGTGCCACTACCCGGCTATGGCATCCGCGGCATGGATGTTGATCGTGACGGCGTCGTGTGGGTCCCGCTCGACAGCGGCCATATCGGCAGCTTCGATCGCCGCAAATGCAAAGGCCCGCTGAACGGTCCCGGAGCGGAGCAGGGCGACAGATGCCCCGAAGGCTGGAGCTTCTATCCGTTACCGGGACCGCCGCTACAGGGCGATACGGCTGCGGCAGAGAACCCGTATTATCTTTGGGTCGATCAGCATGACATCCTCGGGCTAGGTGCTAACACCCCGATCGCAACGGGCAACCAGTCCGATTCACTGCATGCGCTGGTGAATGGCCGCTTCGTCGAGCTGCGCGTTCCCTATCCGATGGGGTTCTTCGCCAAGCAGATCGACGGGCGGATCGATGATCCTACCGCGGGCTGGAAAGGCCGTGGGTTGTGGGTGACGTCCGGCAACCGCACCCCAGTTCATATTGAGGGGACTGACGCACCCCATCCCGGCGCGCCAGGCGCGACGGAGGCCACGCGATCCAGTCCGTTGGTCGTCCAGTTTCAGCTGCGTCCGGATCCCGTAGCTCACTAGGATCGGCCCCGGCGAAACCCACCTTGATAGCGGTAGCTGTGGTGCGTAGGCGCTCGACCGCGAGGTTGTGGCGCGGCCGCCGCTGGACGGGTGCCGCCGTGCCCGACACATGGCCAAGATTTAAGTTTTGCGGGATTTAACAAAGCCTTAGGCTTTCATGTCAGCGTACCCATCTGCCAGCCCGGGCGATTGTCCAGAATGTGAGCTCGCGCCGCGACGATAGGCGGTGATAAAGGACGATGCAGAATGGAGAGAAGGCATTGGGTGTGCTCGATGGTCTCGATAGCGGACGATAGGCCGTGACATCCCACACCCACCTCGAAATCGGTACATGATCCGTGACGGCATTCGGTAAACTTATCCGCACCACGGCATTCCGGCTGACGCTGGTCTACCTGTTCCTGTTTGCAGTTTTTGCGGCCTCGCTGCTCGGCTATTTTGCCTGGAACACGCGGCGTTTGATCACTGAAGAAATCACGCAGACGGTGAATGCCGAGACCTCGGAGATCAACGAGATCTACGGGCGCCGCGGCCTGTTCGGCCTCGTGCGCGCGATCGAATATCGCGCGCTGCGGCCTGGCGCCAATCTCTACCTCGTGACCACGCCGACCGGGCAGGCGGTTGCCGGCAATGTCGGCTCGCTGGCACCGGGCGTGATGGCCACGCGCGGCTGGTCGGAGACGGCCTACCGGCGGATCGAGGACGCCAACGACCGCGACCATCGCGCGCTGGTGCGTGTTACTGAGTTGGAGAACGGTTTCCGCCTCCTGATCGGCCGCGACCTCGCCGAGCGGCGGCGCTTGTTCAGCATCGTTGCCAAGGCGGCGCAATGGTCGGTGCTGATCGTCGTGGTGCTTGGCCTCGGCGGCGGCGTATTCGTCGCGCGCAGGGTGCTGACGCGCATCGACGCGATGTCCGGCACGGCCCATCGCATCATGATCGGCGATCTCAGCGAGCGCCTGCCCGTCGGGCGCAGTGGCGATGAGCTCGACCGCCTTGCCGAAAACCTCAACGCCATGCTGGAGCGGATCGAGGCGCTGATGGCGGGACTGAAGGAAGTCTCCGACAACATCGCCCATGACCTCAAGACGCCACTGACGCGCCTGCGCAACCGCGCCGAGGAGGCGCTGGCGAAATCGGGGAGCGAGGCCGACTATCGTGCCGCGCTCGAACGGACCATCGAGGAATCCGACGGCCTGATCCGCACCTTCAACGCGCTGCTGATGATCGCGCGCGCCGAGTCCGGTCAGGCACGCGGCAATATGGATGATTTCGACGCCGCCGATGTGGCTAACGGTATCCACGAGCTGTACGAGCCGCTGGCCGAGGACGACGGCATGACCTTGAAGGTCAAGGCGCAGGCCGCGACCATTCACGGCAATCGCGAATTGATCAGCCAGGCGCTCGCCAATCTCGTCGAGAACGCGATCAAATACGGCAAGCCGGCGGCGCAGGCGGCCGGACCCGTGGTCAGCATGGACGCCCGTCAGATCACGATCGAGGCGAAGCGCGAGGGCGACCAGGTGCTGCTCAGCGTCACCGACCGCGGCCCGGGAATTCCCGAGGCCGACCGCAAGCACGTCGTCGAGCGATTCGTGCGGCTGGAGGCGAGCCGCACCATGCCGGGCTCCGGCCTCGGCCTCAGCCTCGCGTCCGCCGTTGCCACATTGCATGGCGGCGAATTGCGGCTGGGCGATGCCCAGCCTGGCCTCATTGCCACGCTGGTGCTTCCGGCGCGTGCGGGCGCCAGCGACAGGGTTGCCCCTCCAATACCGGATGTGCCACAGAAGGTGGCATGAACCACTCCGCGCCGGGAAACGCGGACAAGCATGGTGAGAGCCTGGCCGCGCGCTTCGCGGAGGCTCCCCATATTGCCGCTTCCACAACCGACGAACGTCGTTTTGAAGATTGGCTGGCCGCGCTCGAGCCGGCGCAATCGACCCGTGTTGAAGCGCTGCTGGTCCATCCCTTTGCCCGGACTATCCTCGCCGGTGTCGCGGAATTCTCGCCTTATCTGTTCGATCTGGTCCGCGCCGATCCGCTCCGCCTGATCCGGCTGCTCGAATGCGAACCGGATGCGCATTTCGCTGCGCTGATCGCCGAGGCGAGAGGCGCGGTGCTCGCCGCCCCGGACGAAGCCGAGGTGATGCGGCTGCTTCGTCGCATGAAGGCGGAGGCAGCGCTCCTGATCGCGTTGTGCGACATCGGCGGAGTCTGGCCGGTGATGCGGGTGACGGCCGCGCTGACCGAAGTCGCGGTGTACTCGGTGCAGGCGGCGCTGCAGTATTTGCTGCGACAGGAAGCCGCACGCGGCAAGCTCGTGCCGTCCGATCCCGAGGCGCCGGAGGTCGGCTGCGGCCTGATCGTGCTCGCGATGGGCAAGATGGGCGCGGGCGAACTGAACTATTCCAGCGACATCGATCTCATCGTGTTCTTCGATCCGGATGCGACGACACTTGCGCCGGATATCGAGCCACAGCCGTTCTTCGTCCGGGTGACGCAGGGCATGGCGCGCATTCTCCAGCAGCGCACCTATGACGGCTACGTCTTCCGTGTCGATCTGCGGCTGCGGCCCGATCCGTCCTCGACGCAGGTGGCGATCTCACGCGACGCCGCGTTGCACTACTATGAGCGGGAAGGGCGCACCTGGGAGCGCGCCGCAATGATCAAGGCGCATGCCTGCGCCGGCGATGCGAGGGCGGGCGAAGCGCTGCTCGCCGAGATCTCCCCCTTTGTGTGGCGCAAGCATCTCGATTTCGCAGCACTTGCCGACGTGCACGACATGAAGCGGCAGATGCAGACCTATCGCGGCCAGAGCGAGATCGCGGTCGAGGGGCACAACGTCAAGGTGGGCCGTGGCGGCATCCGCGAGATCGAATTCTTCGCGCAGACCCAGCAGCTGATCGCAGGCGGCCGCCATCCGGAATTGCGGGTGCGGCCGACGCTCGCCGCGCTCAATGTGCTCGCTGATAGAAATTGGATCACCTTCGATGCACGCGACGAGCTGACCACGGCCTACGAATTCCTGCGCCGGGTCGAGCATCGTCTCCAGATGATCGCGGACGAGCAGACCCATGCACTGCCCGAGGAAAAGGAGGCAATGCAACGCTTCGCCTGGTTCTTCGGCTATGACAGCCGCGAGACCTTCGCGCGCGACCTGCTGCGCCAGCTCGAGATCGTCCAGGGACATTACGAAAAACTGTTCGAGGGCGACGACCCGACCGGCACGGCAAGCCTGCCCGCGATCGATTATCGCGCCGGTCCCGACGATCCGCGCCTGCTTCAGCACCTGACGACGCTCGGATTCAAGAAGCCCGCTGCCGTGGCGCAGACCGTCTGCGACTGGCTCACCGGCGACTACCGCGTCTTCCGTAACGAGCAGACGCGAAACGCCTTCGTCGAGTTCGTGCCGGCTCTGATCGATGGCCTCGCGCATGCCGAGGGGCCGGATCGCGCCGTCGTCGCGTTCGACCAGTTCCTCCAGGCGCTCCAGCGCGGCGGCCGTCTGATCACGCTGCTCGGCCAGAACCGCGATCTCGTTGCGCTCGTGGCACTCGTGCTTGGCGCGGCGCCCCGGCTTGGCGAGATGCTGGCGCGGCAGCCGCAGCTGATGGACGGCCTGATCGATCCGCGTTTCTTCGGCGCGATGCCGGACAAGCAGGAATTATCGGCGCGGCTTGCGACCACGGTGCAGGACGCGGGCTCCTACGAGGAGTTTCTGGACCGCCTGCGCCTGTTCGGGCAGGAGAGCCTGTTCCTGATCGGCACGCGCATCCTCTCCGGGACCGTCTCGGCACAGCAGGCGAGCACTGCCTTCGCCGACGTTGCCGAGGGCATCGTCGACACCGTGCATGGCCTTGTCGCCGAGCGCTTCGCCGACCAGCATGGGCGGATCGAAGGGCAGGAGACCGCGATCATCGCAATGGGCCGGCTCGGCAGCCGCGAGATGACGGCGTCCTCGGATCTCGACCTGATCCTGCTCTACGATTTCGACAGCGACAATCCGGACTCCGACGGCCGGAAGTCGCTGCAGGGCGCGCATTACTTCGCCCGCTTCACCCAGCGCCTGATCAGCGCCTTCACCACCCGCACCAATTACGGCGTGCTCTACGAGATCGACATGCGGCTGCGGCCCTCGGGACGCGCCGGCCCGGTCGCATCAAGTCTCGTCTCCTTCGCGGACTATCAGGCCAACGAGGCCTGGACCTGGGAGCACATGGCGTTGACGCGTGCGCGCGTGGTCTCGGCATCGCCCGAATTCACCGTGCGGATCGAGAGCATCATTCGCGACGTCCTGACCCGCCGCCGCGATTCCGCAATCATCGCCAACGACGTCGCCGACATGCGCCGCGCGATCGCGCAAGAAAAGGGCGAGACCGATTATTGGGACCTGAAATATGCCGCCGGCGGCATGGTCGATATCGACTTCATCGCGCAATATCTCCAGCTCGTTCATGCCCACGACAAGCCGGACATTCTCGACGTCAGCACGGTACAGGTGCTGGAGAACGCCGCCAGGCTCGGCGTGCTGCCGCAATCGGAAGCTGAGATCCTGCGCGCCGCGGCGCGGCTCTATCACGATCTGACGCAGATCCTTCGGCTCTGCGTCAGCGACCGCTTCAGGCCGGAAACGGCGGGCACCGACCTGCAGCGCGTAATGGCGCGCGCCGGCGATGCGCCGGATTTCTCGTCGCTGGAGGCGCGCGTCAAGGAGACGCAGGGCGAGGTGCGGCGGGTGTTCAGCGCGCTGTTGGAAGCAACCAGGCCGTAGACTCGTAGGGCATGGTCACGCTCCTCGCCTACCGGATCTTGACGACGACCTTGCCTTTGGAGCGTCCCGTCTCGACGTAAGCCAAGGCCTCGCTGGTCGCTTCGAACGGGAAGATCCGGTCAACGACCGGGCGAATGATCCCGGCTTCGATCAGCGAAGCGATCTGGCCCAGCTGATCGCCGCTCGCGCGCATGAACAGGAACGAATAGCTGACGCCACGGCGCTTGGCCTTGCTTCGGATGCCGAAGCTCAGAAGGCGCGTGACCTGTTGCAGGAACCAGTTCAGTCCTTGTTCCCTGGCGAAATCGGGGTCCGGGGGGCCGGAGATGGAAATCAATTTGCCGCCCGGCCCCAACACGCTCAGCGACTTTTGCAGCGTGTCGCCGCCCAGGCTGTTCAGTGCCACGTCGTAGCCGGACAGGACCTTCTCGAACTCCTGCTTCGTGTAATCGATGGCGACGTCGGCGCCGAGGCTCCTGACCAGTTCGAGGTTCGCCGTGCTCGTCGTCGTCGCGACGGTTGCGCCGAGATGCTTCGCCAGCTGGATGGCGAGGGTGCCCACGCCGCCCGAGCCGGCATGGATCAGAACCTTGTGCCCCTTCTTCAGTGCGGCCCGCTCGACCAGCGCCTGCCAGGCGGTCAGACCTACAAGGGGGATGGAAGCCGCTTCCTCCATGCTGAGGTTTTTCGGTTTCAGAGCCGCATCGATTTCATTGACGGCGATGTACTCCGCGAAGGTCCCGATCCGGCCATCACGCGGCCGGGCGTAGACCTCGTCGCCTGGCTTGAAGCGCCGAACTTTCGATCCGACCCGAACCACGGTTCCGGCCACGTCGTGTCCCAGGGCGAAGGGCGGGCGATAGGGCAGGATGAGCTTGAATTCCCCATCCCGGATCTTGGAGTCCAGAACGTTGAGCCCGGCCGCGTGGATCTCGATCAGAACGTCGTCGTCCTGCAACGTCGGCTCTGGCATGTCGCCGAAGCGCAGGGCACCGCGCTTCTTGTATTTATCGAGGATGAAGGCCTTCATGATGGTCCGTTCTCCGAGCTCTCACGACCGCCATGCGTTGGCGGGAGAACCATTGTCGCACATAACAGGATCGGGCCGCTGCCGCGCGCGGCCCCTCAGGGGTCAGGGGCGGCTTGCGGCTGCGATGGTGGGATAGTCGGTATAGCCGGCCGAGCCACCGCCATAGAGCGTCGCCGGATTGAACTCCGCCAGCGTCGCGCTGGTCTTCAGTCTGTCCACGAGGTCGGGATTGGCTATGAAGGGTCGGCCGAAGGCGAACAGGTCCGCCTTGCTCTCGGAGAGGCGCGAAGCTGCGAGTTCGAGGTTGTAACCGTTGTTTGCAACATATGTATTCTTGAACCGCCGACGCAGCGATCCGAAGTCGAACGGTGCGACATCGCGCGATCCGCCTGTGGCGCCCTCGACGACATGGATGTAGACGATGCCCAAGGCGTTGAGTTGATCGACGATGTAGTCGAACTGGGCCTGAGGATCACTGCTCGAAACGCCATTGGCGGGCGATACGGGCGAGATCCGGATTCCGGTGCGTCCGGCGCCGATCTCCTCGACGACCGCAGCCGTAACCTCCAGCGTCAGCCGGGCGCGGTTCTCAACCGATCCGCCATAGGCATCGGTGCGGACATTGGCACCGTCCTTGGCGAACTGGTCGAGCAAATAGCCATTGGCGCCGTGAATTTCGACGCCGTCGAAGCCGGCCGCAATGGCGTTCGCTGCCGCTTGCCGGAAATCGCTCACGATCCCCGGAAGCTCATCGAGCGTCAGCGCACGAGGCTCTGAGACGTCAACGAAGGCGTTGTGGACGAACGTCTTGGTGCGCGCGCGGATCGGCGAGGGGGCCACGGGCGCGGCACCGTTGTCTTGCAGGTCGACGTGCGATACGCGGCCGACATGCCAGAGCTGGAGGAAAATCCGCCCTCCCTTGGCGTGAACGGCGGTCGTGACCTTGCGCCAGCCGTCGATCTGAGCCTGGGAGTAGATGCCGGGCGTGTCCTGGTAGCCCTGTCCCTGCTGCGAGACCTGCGTGGCCTCGGAAATCAGCAGGCCCGCCGACGCGCGCTGGCCGTAATACTCGGCGGCGAGATTGCCCGGAACGAAGCCCGGCCCAGCGCGATTGCGCGTCAGCGGCGCCATGACGATCCGATTGGAAAGGGTCAGCGAGCCGAGAAGATAAGGCTCAAATAGCGTTTTGCTCGTCATCGATCACTTTCGTTTGTCGCCGCCGCGGCGGGGTTGTTATCGAAATGTTTCGCTGTGCTCAGGCGAGCGCGCGGTACCGCTCGGCGGGACGTTCGCTCCGATAGTTCGGGAGCATTGCCTGGCGCGCGGCCTGAAGCGCGTCCCACTGCCCGGCATCCGGAAGCGGCGGGATCGTCACCGGTTCGCGGCGGTCGAACCCGACCAGCGCCGCATCAACCAGATCGTTCACCTCCATTACGTTGGAAAGCGTGTTGACGTCGGCGCCGACGTGGCCCCAGATCTCGGTCCGCGTCGTGGCGGGAAGCACGGCTTGGACGTACACACCCTTCGGCGCGAGCTCGAGGCTCAGCCCCTGCGAGAGAAACAGCACGAAGGCTTTGGTTGCGCCGTAGACCGTCATGCCGAACTCCGGTGCCAGGCCGACCACAGAGCCGATGTTGACGATCGCTCCTTCGCCGGCCTTCGCAAGACGCGGGGCCATGGCGCTGGCAAGCCGCAGAAGTGCGGTCGTGTTGAGCGCAACGAGCCGCGCCACGTCATCCGTGCTCTGCTCGATAAAGCTTCCGCCGATCGCCGTTCCGGCATTGTTGATGAGGATCCCGATGCGGGCGTCATTGCGCAGCCTCGCCTCGACCGTGGCGAGCTCGGCAGGCTGTGTCAGATCGGCCTGGATGATGTCGATCGCCACGCCATTTTCCTGACGCAGACGGGCCGCCAGAGCCTCCATTCGTGCCCTGTCACGGGCAACCAGCACGAGGTCGTGCCCGCGGCGCGCGAAGCGTTCGGCATAGGCAGCTCCGATGCCGGTGGAGGCGCCGGTGACGAGAACGGACGGAACGACGGTCATGGCATTGCTCTTTTCTCGAATGGAATATATTCATGACGACCGTCATGATTACAGCTAAATATGATAATCATCATGTAAATGTCAACGGGGCGTCGGAGAATTTTGAAATGAAGGTCAGTCGAGAACAGATGTCGGAGAATCGTCGCCGGATTCTGGAGGTTGCCAGCCGACTATTTCGCGATAAGGGCTTCGACGCGGTCAGCGTGGCGGAGGTGATGAAGGCCGCCGGGCTCACCCACGGCGGCTTCTACGGCCATTTCGCCTCAAAGGACGACCTGATCGCGCAGACTCTTGCCCATGTCCTCGCTCTCGACGCGGACGGAGGGGGCGATTTTCGCGCTTATGTGGACGATTATCTTGCGCCCAGTCATCGCGACAACGCCGCCGGTGGTTGCCCGACCGCGGGCCTTGCTGCCGCCATTCGCCATCAGAGTCCGGCTGCACGCGCGGCCATGACGCAAGCCCTTCGGTCACAGGTCGACCGTATCGGCGAGGCGCTCCCGAAGGTGGATACGGCAGACAGACGCCGCGTGGCGATCGGAAGCTGGGCGGCGATGGTGGGCGCGGTGATCCTCGCTCGGGCGATCGACGATCCCGCGCTTTCGGATGAGGTGCTGGAGCAGACACGTGCCTGGGTTGATGCCGGGATCGACCAGGCGTCCGCTACATGATTGCTATGGCGCCGAGCGACTCGTCCCTTCCGATCGCAAACCGGGCCGGCCGCTGTTCACCCGATCTCGGTCGGCCTGGCCTGCTTCAGCGAGGTCAGGGCCTCGAGCACGTTCGGCTCGAGGCCTGTGCCGCCGGCGTCGAGATGCGCGAAGATCGCGCGCTTCATCCGGGGATCCCAGAACTTCCTGATGTGGTCGGCGATTCCCGGCACGGCCTTGTCGTGGCCCTGGCTGCGGAAGAACGTGCCGATCTGGTTGGCCATGTAGACGAGACGATCAGGCGACGACATCGATAATCTCCGGAGCACGATGAGCCGTGACGCGGCACTGGTGCGTAAACACTTCAAACCCGTCGTTGCGGGCAATTGCAATCAGCGTGATGCCGGCGGCTGCGGCGGTGCGCACCGCAAGCGCGGTCGGTGCGGAGACCGCGACCATCACCGGCGCGCCGATGGCGGCTGTCTTCTGCACCATCTCGACCGATACGCGGCTCGTCAGCAGCACCATGCCGGCGCTTGCGCCCGTGCGGCTGCGCGCCAGCGAACCGGCGAGCTTGTCGAGGGCGTTGTGCCGGCCGACGTCTTCGCGCAGCGCCACGATGCCGTTCGATGGCGACCAGAAGGCCGCGGCGTGGACCGCCCGGGTCTGCATGTTGATCGATTGAAGGGGGGCGATCGCCTGCATCGCCGTCATGATCTGCTGCGGCGTAAAGGTCTGTCCCTGCGGCACCACAGCGGCCGGGCGCACGGCCTCGGCGATCGAATCGATGCCGCAGATGCCGCAGCCGGTCGGACCTGCGATGTGTCGCCGGCGCTCGCTGATGCGCGCGGCGTTGTCCTGCTCGAGCCACATGCGCAGCTCGATACCGTCGTCGAGGCGGACTACATCGAGCGACTTGATGTCGTCGACCGATTTGATGATGCCTTCGTCCAGGCTGAAGCCGACGGCAAAATCCTCGAGGTTCTGCGGCGTCCCCATCATGACGGCATAGGTGCCGCCATTATAGCTCAGCGCCAGCGGCGTCTCCTCGGGGATCAGCCGCGCCCCTTCGGACGCGGTGCCATCGCGCCAGATCTCGCGGTCAATGGCCTGGACCGGCACGTGCACGCGGTTACTCCGCGGCCTCGGCCGGCGCGATGCGGCGGGAATGCCGCGCCTGCTCGTCGTAGGACTTCTGCCAGTCGGACGGGCCGTTCGACGGCGAGATCTGCACCGCCGTGACCTTGTATTCGGGGCAGTTGGTGGCCCAGTCCGAATACTCGGTCGTGATCACGTTGGCCTGCGTGTCCGGGTGGTGGAACGTGGTGTAGACGACGCCGGGCGCGACGCGGTCGGTGAGCTCCGCGCGCAGCGTGGTCTCGCCGGCGCGGCTCTGCAACCGCACCCAGTCGCCGTCGCGCACGCCGCGCTGCTCGGCGTCGTGCGGATGGATCTCCAGCCGGTCTTCGGCATGCCAGACCACGTTCTCGGTGCGCCTTGTCTGCGCGCCGACATTGTACTGGCTGAGGATGCGGCCCGTCGTGAGCAGCAGCGGGAACCGCGGACCGGTGCGCTCGTCGGTCGCGACATACTCGGTCACGACGAACTTGCCCTTGCCGCGGACGAAGCCGCCGATATGCATCACCGGCGTGCCCTCCGGCGCCTTCTCGTTGCAGGGCCACTGCACCGAGCCGAGCTCGTCCAGCTTGGCGTAGGAGACGCCGGCAAAGGTCGGTGTCAGCGCGGCGATCTCATCCATGATCTCCGAGGGATGGCTATAGTTCATCTCGAATCCCATCGCCTTGGCGAGCGCGATGGTGACCTCCCAGTCGGCCATGCCGTTCTTCGGCGACATCACCTTGCGAACGCGCTGGATGCGGCGTTCGGCATTGGTGAAGGTGCCGTCCTTCTCGAGGAAGCTCGAGCCGGGGAGGAAGACGTGGGCGTAGTTCGCGGTCTCGTTGAGGAAGAGGTCGTGGACGATGACGCATTCCATCGCGGACAGCGCCGCCACCACATGCTTGGTGTTGGGATCGGATTGCAGGATGTCTTCGCCCTGCACGTAGAGCCCCATGAACGTGCCTTCGATGGCGGCGTCGAACATGTTCGGGATGCGCAGGCCCGGCTCCGGATTGAGCTTGACGTTCCAGAGCGCCTCGAACTGGTCGCGCACGGCATCACCGGAGATGTGACGGTAGCCGGGCAGCTCGTGCGGGAACGAGCCCATGTCGCAGGAGCCCTGCACGTTGTTCTGGCCGCGCAACGGGTTCACCCCGACACCGGGACGGCCGATATTGCCGGTTGCCATCGCCAGATTGGCGATCGCGATCACCGTGGTCGAACCCTGGCTGTGCTCGGTGACGCCGAGCCCGTAATAGATCGCGCCATTGCCGCCGGTGGCGTAGATGCGAGCTGCTTCGCGCAAGGTCTTCGGATCGACGCCGGTGAGAATGGCGGTCGCTTCCGGGCTGTGCTTGGGCTGGGCGACGAAGGCGGCCCATTCCTCGAACTCGGTCCAGTCGCAGCGCTCGCGCACGAAGGCTTCGTTGGCGAGGCCCTCGGTGACGATGACATGCGCCAGCGCCGTCACGACGGCGACGTTGGTGCCGGGCATCAGCGGCAGATGCAGCGCCTTCACATGCGGCGATTCCACCATCTCGGTGCGGCGCGGATCGATCACGATCAGCTTCGCGCCCTGGCGCAGCCGCTTCTTCAGGCGGGAGGCGAAGACGGGGTGAGCCGAGGCCGGGTTGGCGCCGATGATCATGGCGACGTCGGTATTCTCGACCGAGTCGAAATCCTGCGTGCCGGCGGAGGTGCCGAACGTGACCGACAGACCATAGCCGGTCGGGGAGTGACAGACGCGCGCGCAGGTGTCGACATTGTTGTTGCCGAAGCCGGCGCGGATCAGCTTCTGCACCAGATAGGTTTCTTCGTTGGTGCAGCGGGACGAGGTGATGCCGCCGATGGCGTCACGGCCGTATTTCTTCTGGATGCCGCGCATCCTGGCTGCGGCGAACGAGAACGCTTCATCCCAGGACACTTCGCGCCAGGGATCCTCGATCCGCTCGCGGATCATCGGATTGAGGATGCGCTCCTTGTGATTGGTATAGCCCCAGGCGAAGCGGCCCTTGACGCAGGAATGGCCACGATTGGCCTTGCCGTCCTTGTAGGGCACCATGCGCACGACTTCCTCGCCGCGCATCTCGGCCTTGAAGGTGCAGCCGACGCCGCAATAGGCGCAGGTGGTGACGACGGAGTGCTCGGGCTGGCCGATCTCGATCACGGACTTTTCGGTGAGCGTCGCGGTCGGGCAGGCCTGCACGCAGGCGCCGCAGGAGACGCATTCGGAGCCGAGAAAACTCTCGCTCATGCCGGGCGAGACGCGGCTGTCGAAGCCGCGGCCGGAGATCGTGAGCGCGAAGGTGCCTTGCACTTCCTCGCAGGCGCGGACGCAGCGCGAGCAGACGATGCACTTGGAGGGATCGTAGGTGAAGTAGGGGTTGGACTCGTCCTTCGGCATCCAGGCGGCGTTGATCTCACCATGGGATTTGGCGAAGACGTGGTTCTCGCCCTCATAGCCGTAGCGGACGTCGCGCAAGCCGACGGCGCCGGCCATGTCCTGCAATTCGCAATCGCCATTAGCGCCGCAGGTGAGACAGTCGAGCGGATGGTCGGAGATGTACAGCTCCATCACGCCCTTGCGCAGCTTCTTCAGCCGCTCGCTTTGGGTGTGGACGACCAGGCCGTTCATGACAGGCGTGGTGCAGGACGCCGGCGTGCCGGCGCGGCCCTCGATCTCGACGACGCAGAGACGGCAGGAGCCGAAGGCGTCGACCATGTCGGTCGCGCAAAGTTTTGGGATCTGGTGGCCGGCATCCATCGCGGCCCGCATGATCGAGGTGCCCTCGGGCACCGTGACCTGGTTGCCGTCGATGGTCAGCGTGACCATCGTTTCCGATTTGGAGCGCGGTGTGCCGTAGTCGATTTCTTCGATCAGAGACATCGTCGTTCTCCTATTCCGCGGCCTGAAGCGTGGTCGGGGCCGGGATGAAATCCTCCCGGAAATGCTTCAATGCACTGAGCACGGGGTAGGGCGTGAACCCGCCGAGTGCGCAGAGCGAGCCGAATTTCATGGTGTTGCAGAGGTCTTCGACGAGCGCGAGGTTTTCGGTGACCCGCTCGCCGTTGATGATCTTCTCGATGGTCTCGACGCCGCGGGTCGAGCCGATCCGGCATGGTGTGCACTTGCCACAGGATTCAATGGCGCAGAACTCCATGGCGAAACGGGCCTGCTTGCGCATGTCGACGCTGTCGTCGAACACGACGATGCCGCCATGGCCGATCAGGCCGTCGCGCGCGGCGAAGGCTTCGTAGTCGAACGGGGTGTCGAACAGGGCGCGGGGGAAATAGGCGCCGAGTGGACCGCCGACCTGCACGGCGCGAACTGGGCGGCCGGTGAACGTGCCGCCGCCGATGTCGTCGACGAGCTCGCCAAGCGTCACGCCGAACGCCGTCTCGAACAGCCCGCCCTGGCGGATGTTGCCGGCAAGCTGTATCGGCATCGTGCCGCGCGAGCGCCCCATGCCGAAATCGGCGTAAGCTTTGGCGCCCTCGGCGAGGATGAAGGGGATGGCCGCGAACGACAGCACGTTGTTGATGACGGTCGGCTTGCCGAACAGGCCGTGATGCGCCGGCAGCGGCGGTTTTGCGCGCACCAGGCCGCGGCGGCCTTCGAGGCTCTCAAGCAGCGAGGTTTCCTCGCCGCACACGTAAGCGCCAGCGCCGACGCGCACTTCCATATCGAAGCTGTGGGTCGAGCCGCCAATCCTTTCGCCGAGATAGCCGCCGCGCCTCGCCGCGACGATGGCAGCATTCATTGCCTCGACCGCGTGCGGATATTCGCTGCGGATGTAGATGTAGCCCTTGGTCGCGCCGACGGTGATGCCGGCGGTAGTCATGCCCTCGATGACGAGGAAAGGATCGCCTTCCATGATCATGCGGTCGGCGAAAGTGCCGCTGTCGCCTTCGTCGGCGTTGCAGACGATGAATTTGCGGTTCGCGCTGGCTTGCGCGACCGTCTTCCACTTGATGCCGGTGGGGAAGCCGGCGCCGCCGCGGCCGCGCAGGCCGGATGCGGTGACTTCGGCCAGGATCGCATCCGAGCCGAGCGAGAGCGCGCGCTCCAGCCCCTTGTAACCGCCATGGGCGCGATAGTCTTCGAGCGAGCGCGGATCGATCACGCCGCAGCGGGCGAAGGTGAGGCGGGTCTGGCGCTTCAGCCAGGGAATTTCGTCGGCGACGCCGAGCCGCAGCGCGTGCGGTCCGTTGCTCGCCATCGACTCGAGCACGGAGGCGACGTCCTCCGCGTTGACCGGGCCATATGCGACCCTGCCTTTGGGAGTTGCCACCTCGACCAGCGGCTCCAGCCAGCAGAGCCCGCGGGAGCCGGTCCTGGTGATCTCGACCGGCAGGCCGTGCTTGGCCGCGACCTGCTCGAAGGCGACCGCAATTTCATCGGCGCCGACGGCAACCGCGGCGGCATCGCGAGGAATGAAGATCCGCATGTTCATCGCTGCGCCTCCGCGACCAGCGCGTCGATGCGTTTCTCGTCGAGCCGGCCGACGAGGCGGCCATCGAGCATCGCGGACGGCGCGGTCGCGCACAATCCGAGGCAATAGATCGGCTCCAGCGTGACGCGATCATCCGCAGTCGTGCTGCCGAGCGAGACGCCAAGCTTTGCTTCGGCGTGCGCAGCCAGCGCATCGCCGCCGGCGGCCTGGCAGGCCTCGGCGCGGCACAGCTTCAGCACATGGCGGCCGGCCGGCTTGTGGCGGAAGTCATGGTAGAAGGTGAAGACGCCATGCACTTCGGCGCGCGAGAGGTTCAGCGCCTGCGCCACCATGGGAATCGCCGCCTCCGGCACATAGCCGAACGCCCCCTGAAGCGCATGCAGAATCACGAGCGTCGCGCCTTCCTGCCCGGCGTGTTCGGCGATGATCTCGGCGCCGCGCGTCTCGTCCCAAGGCTCGTAAGAAGGCTCGTAAGAAGGCTCAAAAACCGCTGTCATTTTTCGTTCTCAACCAGAGCGTCCCTGGGTCGCAAACTATTTGGAATCGTTCGAAGATCAATAAAGCTGTCTCATGCTGCGATTGCGAATTCAGATCGATTGACGAGCCCAATCGACCGATATGAAAATGCGATTGCGGCTGCTCCGCCGGCCGGTTTTTACGTGTTGGCAAGGGTGGGGCGTGCTAGCTTGTATGCCACGACAGAATCCGAGGGGGCGACCGGTTGCTCGACAAGCTTGAACTGCTGCTGGCGCTGGCGAAGGAGCGGCATTTCGGACGCGCCGCGGAGGCCTGCGGCGTGACCCAGCCGACCATGTCGACCGGGCTGAAGCAGCTGGAGGAGATTCTCGGCGTCATGCTGGTCCAGCGCGGCTCCCGGTTCCAGGGCTTCACTCCCGAAGGCGAGCGGGCGCTGGACTGGGCGCGGCGGATCGTGGGCGATGCCCGTGCGATGCGCCAGGAGATCAACTCGCTGAAGGACAAGCTCTCCGGTGAGATCCGCATCGCGGCGATCCCGACCGTGCTTGGCATGGTCGCCGCGCTGACCACGCCGTTCCGCGCCAAGCATCCCGAGGTGCGCTTCCGCATTCAGTCCACCACCTCGTCCGAGGTGCTGGGATTGCTCGAAAATCTCGAGGTCGATGCGGGGCTGACCTATATCGAGAACGAGCCGATCGGAAAGGTGCGCACCATTCCGCTGTTTAACGAGAGCTATCGGCTCCTGACCGCGCCGGATGCGATGTTCGGCGACCGGGAGTCGGTGACCTGGACCGAGGTCGGCCAGGTGCCGCTGTGCCTGCTGACGCCCGACATGCAGAACCGCCGCATCATCGACCGCGCGCTGCGCTCGGTCGGCGCGGAGGCGACGCCGACACTGACATCGAACTCGCTGCTGGTGCTGTACACGCACGTCAAGACCGGGCGCTGGGCGAGCGTGATGCCGGCCAAGCTCGCCGAGACGCTCGGCCTCTCCGACAAGGTCCGCTCGATCCCGATCACCGATCCCGAGGTCAATTACAGCATCGGTCTCGTGATCCCGCAGCGCGATCCGATGACGCCGCTGATCGCGGCGCTGGTCAATGTCGCGCGCGAGGTGGCGCCGACGCTGCAATTGTAGGGACAAAAGCGGACGGGGCTGAGCAAGCGCCTCGTCCTTCGAGACGACCGCTTCGCGGTCTCCTCAGGATGAGGCTCCGTTGTATCGGTATTCGTTCAAGCTGCTGCCGCGTACTCTGCCCTCATCCTGAGGGCCCGCCAAAGGCGGGCGTCTCGAAGGATAGCCGCAGGCGAGCTTCCCGCCATGCTCTAGGCCGCGGCGGAAATTCCGGCTGCCGCCTTGATGGCGTCGCGCGGCAGCGTCACGCGGACGACAGTGCCGACTTCGAGCCGGGAGCGCAGCCGCATCGAGCCGCCATGGAGCTGCGCCAGCGAGCGGGCAATCGCAAGGCCGAGGCCGGAGCCGTGATAGGTCTTGGTGAGCTGGCTCTCGACCTGCTCGAACGGCCGTCCCAGCCGCGCCAGCGAGTGCTGCGCGATGCCGATGCCGGTGTCGGCGATCATCAGCACGATCCTGTCCTCGAGCTGCCGGCTGCGCACCACGATCCGGCCGCCGTCGGGCGTGAACTTCACCGCGTTGGACAAGAGATTGACGATGATCTGCTTGGTCGCGCGGCGGTCGGCGACGACCGAAATCGATGTCTCGATGTCGGCATCGAGCGTCAGATGCTTGTCCTGGGCCCGGCCGGAGACGACGCGCAGCGATTCCGCGAGCGTCTGCGCCAAATCGAGCTCTTCCATGTCGAGCTTCATCCGGCCGGCCTCGATCTTGGACATGTCGAGGATGTCGTTGATGACCTCGAGCAGATAATGGCCGCTGGTCAGGATGTCGTGGCAGTACTCCTGGTATTTCTCGCTGCCCAGCTCACCGAACATGCCCGAGCCCATGATCTCGGAGAAGCCGATGATCGCGTTCAGCGGCGTGCGCAGCTCGTGGCTCATGTTGGCGAGGAATTTCGACTTGGTCTGGTTGGCTTCCTCGGCCCGGGTCTTCTCGCGTTGATATTTCTCGGCGAGATCGGCGAGCTCGATGGTCTGGCGCTCCAGCGCCGCTTGCGAGCGCTTGAGGTCGATGACGGTGGCGCGCAGGCGCAGATCGTTGTCGACGAGCTTCTGCTCGTGCTCCTTGATGCGCGTAATGTCGGTGCCGACCGAGACGTAGCCGCCGTCCTTGGTGCGGCGCTCGCTGATGTGCAGCCAGCTGCCGTCGTCGAGCTGGGCTTCGAAGGTGCGCGCCCCCGGGCCCTGGCTGACGGTCTCGTTGTGGCGGGTGCGGACTTCCGGCATGCGGCCGACCTCCAGCACGGTCTCGTAGGACGTGCCGGGGATCACGGCCGTGTCGGGCAGCTTGTGCAGCCGCTGGAAGTGCGAATTGCAGAGCACCAGGCGGTCGCTGGCGTCCCACAGCACGAAGGCTTCCGGAATGGTCTCGATCGCGTCGCGCAGGCGAAGGTCGGCTTCCACGGAGCGTTCGGCGAGGCTCTTCTGCTCGGTGATGTCGACCGCGATCCCGATCAGGTGCATGCCGGAATCGCCGGACCCTCGGGTCCGCTCGCAGCGGACGCGGAGCCAGATCCAGTGGCCATCGACATGCTGCATGCGGAAGGTCTGGTCGATGTGGTCGATCTTCTCGGAGATGAGCTGGTCTGCGATCGCGAACAGGTCGATGTCGTCCGACTTCACCAGCGCGTTGACCTCGCCGAAGGTGAGGAGCTCGTTGCGGCCGTCGAGACCCAGCATCGAAAACATCGACTGCGACCAGAAGATCCGGCCGCGCGACAGGTCCCAGTCCCACAGGCCGCAGCGGCCGCGGTTGAGCGCGGTGTCGATCCGGCCGCGCACGGCGTCGTTGATGAGGTCGCCTTCGCGGGCGCGGGTCGACTGCCAGTGGAAGGCGAAGCCGAGGATCAGCACGACGAAGCCGGTGGTGGCCGACAGCGTCACCGAAAGGGCCGCATCCGAGCCCCAGATCGGCTCGTTGCGCTCCTGGATCACGGTGACGAGTCCCGGCAGCGACTTGATCGGCCGCGAGGTCGTCATCGCGGCGTTGCCGTTCGGCAGCGTCATGCTGGAGACGTCATTGTCGCGCGGTGGTGCTGCGAGCAGCTGCGCGGTGGTGATGGCATCGAGCAGGCGGTCGTTGCCTGAGGGGTCGCTGTCGATGGGAATGCGGGCGAGGATGCGGCGGTCGATTCCGGCCGAGGTGACGATGACGTGGCGGCCCGAAGCCGTGCCCCAGGACGGGATCATGTCGGGCAGCAGCGTCGGCAGGTTCTCGATATTCTTCAGTCGCTCGGCGCGCATGGAGGTGACGCGGTCGATGCGCTCGGCGAGCAGGTCGGCAAGCGCCGAGATGTCGCGGCGGATCACCATGCGCTTCTGGCGCGTCTGGTCGACGACCTGAACGAATGCGCCGAGGCAGATCGTGACAAGAAAGGCGATGATCAGCGTCGGCACGGCGCGTCGCAGCGCCGGCTCGGCGATCAACAGCCGATGATAGGCAGGTTTCGCGATCGATTGCGCCAATCCTTTGATCGAATCGGATTGGACGCACGCGTTCGCGGCGTCTGCACGCGCCATGCCTTCGGCCCCCTGAAAACCTGCTTACGACGAATTTCGAAAGCAGCCCCACGTCGCTTTCGAATCACAGCGATTTGAATCCAGTTTGCGCAGGCTGTCGAGAGTCAACGAAACGTTAACGCGAAATAATTCTTATCCAATGGAGAGTTTGCGCGTTTCGAGTCCGCAAACTCACGTGCGTGATGAGTCCGAAACGAGAACGTGTGACTCGTCGCACGTTGCTCATCACGCGCGCGGCGGTTCGGCGTGGCTGATGACGCGCTTCACGCTCGGGAACGCGCGACGCAAGCGGCGCTCGATCGCGTCGACTTGCTCGTGCACCTTGATCACGCTCATCGACGGCGTGGCGCGGCAATGGAAGTTGACGATCTCGCCGGCATCGGTGTTGCGGACACGCACATTATGGATGTCGTGGATCTCGCCGCCGGCGGCATATTCGGCGAGCGCGGCCGCGATGGTCTGTACCCTATCCGGCGCGGCGTCCATGCCAAACGGCAGCTCCGGTTCCAGCGGCTCGATATGGACGTCGACCTCGACGTCCGCGCCGAACTCCTCCTGGATGTTCCGCTCCAGCGTGTTGGCGACGTCGTGGGCGGCCTCGAGCGGCATCTCGGCGTCGACCTCGAGATCGATGCCGACGATCAGCTTGGCGCCGAGGTCGTATACCGTGACGTGGTGGATGGCGAGGCCCGAATTGCGCGCGATCACCATGATGCGGTCGCGCACGGTCTCGTTGTCGCGGGCGACCGGCACGGCGGTGAAGGTGAGGTCGGCATCGCCGAACGCCTTGGTGACGGCGGCTTGCGCGTTGCGCTTGATCTCCTCGACGCGGTCGATCGGGTAGGTCCTGGGCACCTTGACGATGCTGTCGATGAACGTGGTCGCCCCGACCATGCGCACCCGCAGGCGCTCGACGTCGATCACGCCGGGCACGCTGCGGATCGCCGTGGTGGCCTTCTCCTGAGCGCCTTCCGGGGCGCGGTCGACCAGCGTCTGCACCGTGGAGCTTGCCATCCGCAGGCCGAGCAGGGCGATCATCACGGCCACGGCCGCGGCGGCCGCAGCGTCACCCCACCAGAAGCCGAAGGCCGCGAGACCAAGGCCCGCGATCACGGCGCACGAGCCCATGACATCCGATGCAAAGTGCAGCGCGTCGGCGGCGAGCGCCTCGCTCCGGGTTTCGCGGGCGGCGCGGTGCAGCGCGCGGGCGCGCCAGAGATTGACGGCGATATCGATCACCAGCACGACGAACGGCACAGCCGAAATCGTCGGTGGCGGGGTTCCCTCGCGAAGGTGGCTATAGGATTGGACCAGGATGCCGCCGGCGAGCACGTAGAGCAGCGCGGTGACGCCGAGCGCGGAGATGCTCTCGAGCTTGCCGTGGCCGTAATGGTGCTCGTCGTCGGCCGGCTTGTCCGAGACCCGCACCACCGCCCAGGTGATGATGGTCGCAACCAGGTCGATCGAGGAGTGCAGCGCTTCGGACACCAGCGCCAGCGAGCCGATCGCGATCCCGACCACGAATTTGGCCGCCGCCATGCCGCCGCTGGCCAGGATCGAGATTGCCGCGACCGATGTCTTGTCGTGTTGTCCGCTCATCGCCGGGATTTAGCAGGGCGGCCGCGAACATCAAGCGACGATCCACAACTGTAGTCGCTAGTGAGTTGCAGGAGCGGTTTTATCACTAGCTCCGTCATGCCCGGGCTTGTCCCGGGCATCCACGTTCTTCGTGCCGAGCGGCAAAGACGTGGATGGCCGGGTCAAGCCCGGCCATGACGAGTGGAGAGGGCGTGTCACCCTTCTTCCGCCGCCGCAGCCGCTCACACCGTCACCACGATCTTCCCGAGGTGCTTGTTCGCCTCCATGTGCTCGAACGCCTTGTCGATGTCGTCGAACCCATAGACCTTATCGATCGGCAATTGCAGCTTGCGCGACTCCACCGCGCCCCAGATGTCCTTCCGGACCTCGTCGAAGATCGCGCGGACCTCCTCGATGGTGCGGGTGCGGAAGGTGACGCCGATATAGCTGATGCGGCGGGCGGCATGCAGGTCGAAGTTGAAGTCGGCGTGGGTGCCGCCGAGCCGGCCGACATTGACGATGCGGCCCAGGATCTTCGTCGCGGCAAGGTTCTGGTTGGCGACCTTGCCGGAGACCTGGTCGACGATGAGGTCGACGCCTTCGCCGTTCGTCGCCTTCAGCACCTCGTCGACCCATTTGGGATCGGAGGAATCGACCGCGAGGTCGGCGCCGTATTCGGTCAGCCGGCCGCGGCGATAGGCATCAGTCGAGGAGCCGATCACCATCCTGGCGCCCTTGAGCCTGGCGATCTGCATCGCCATCAGGCCGACGCCGGAGCTCGCGCCCTGGATCAGGACGGCCTGCCCCGGCTGCACGCCGCCGACGGTGACGACGGCGTTGTGCATGGTCGCGAGCGCGACGGGGAGGGTGGCGGCCTCCTCGAAGTTCATGTTCGAGGGCGCGCGGAACAGCCGGCCGTGGTCGGCGAGCGTGTACTCGGCGAAGGCCGCGCCGCCCGAGCCCATGACGCGATCGCCGACCTTCACGCCCTTCGCATCCGGTCCGAGCTCGGCGACTTCACCTGCCCATTCCATCCCGAGCACGGTACCGGCGCCGCCGGCCGCGCCATGGACGTGACCCCTGCGCATGCCGGTGTCGGCACGATTGAGGCCACAGGCGCGCACGCGCACCAGCACCTGCGTGCCTTCAGGCTTTGGTTGAGCGACGTCGGAAATCCGAGCGCCATCAGGACCATAGACATAAGCCTTCATGAATGACTCTCGCTTGTTGCAGTGATTATTCAGCGGCTTGCGCGCTAGGACGAGCGATCATGCCTTCGAGCCGGCTGCGAATGATCGCCTCGGCCTCGCGCACGATGCGCGAGATCAGCTCGCCGCAGCTTGGGATGTCCTGGATCAGGCCCTGCACCTGGCCCGCCGACCAGATGCCTTCGTCCGAATTGCCTGTCGCATACACCATCTTGCCGCGGGCGCCGGCGACGAGCTCGCGGATGTCCTCGAACCTGGCGCCTTCCTTTTCCATGGCGACGACCTTGGTCGAGATCTCGTTCCTGGCGACGCGCGAGGTGTTGCGCATGGTGCGGAAGATCAGCTCGGTCTCGCGCTCGTCATTGGCGACGATCTTCTCCTTGATGAGCTGATGGATCGGGCTCTCCTTGGTCGCCATGAAGCGGGTGCCCATGTTGATGCCCTCGGCGCCCAGCGCCAGCGCGGCGACGAGGCCGCGGGCGTCGGCAAAGCCGCCGGAGGCGATCATCGGGATCTTGACCTTGTTGGCGGCGGCCGGGATCAGGATCAGGCCGGGGGTGTCGTCCTCGCCGGGATGGCCGGCGCATTCGAACCCGTCGATCGAGATGGCGTCGACGCCCATCCGTTCGGCCGACAGCGCATGGCGGACGCTGGTGCATTTGTGCACGATCTTGACGCCGTGCTTCCTGAACTCGTCGACATGCTCCTGCGGCTTGTTGCCGGCGGTCTCGACCACGGTGATGCCGGCTTCGATGATGGCGGCGCGGTATTCGGCGTAGGGCGGCGGCTTGATCGCGGGCAGGATGGTGAGGTTGACGCCAAACGGCTTGTCGGTGAGGTCGCGGCAGCGCGCGATCTCCCTGGTCAGGTCCTCCGGCGTCGGCTGCGTCAGCGCCGTGATGAAGCCGAGCGCCCCGGCGTTGGCGACCGCTGCGACCAGCTCGGCCCGCCCGACCCATTGCATGCCGCCCTGCACGATCGGGTGCTCGACGCCGACGAGCCTGGTGAACCGTGTCTGCAGCATGACCTGTTTCCCCCGCCCGCGTGGCAGGCTCTGTTATCAGTTGATGGCGGGAGGATGCCGCCGGGGTCGGCAAAAGTCTATTGCGCCGCCGTGCGGTGAGGGCGGGGCGTCATGCAGGGCGTGAGGGTGATTCCGTGAGGCGGATAATTGGGGGCGCGCCGCTGCTTCACCAAACTCGTCATTGCGAGCGCAGCGAAGCAATCCAGAATCCCTCCGCGGGAACAGTCTGGATTGCTTCGCTGCGCTCGCAATGACGGCAGTGGGCTACTCCGCCGACAGCCGCACCATCTGGCGGCCGCCGTTGATGTCTTTCAGGTTGTTGACGAAGTTTTCCGGGCGCTGCCAGCGATAGGGGACCTTCAGTCCCATGTACTCGGCGATGTCGCCGATGAAGCCGGTGCAGTTGGTGGTCTCGGCATTCCAGACCGGCGAGCTCGCCTGCAGCTTCTTGATGTAGGCGAAGACGCGCTTGGCGTCGGCCTCGTTCAGATAGACGCGATAGCTCGCGGTCAGATATTCGGGATCGAGATCGCCGTAACTCGCCCCGGTCTCGGATGGCACCCAGGTGAGGTGGCCGAGCACGTAAGCCCAGGTATCGCCCGAAGGCGTCAGGCCCGCGACCTCGACGGCGCGCTCACTGGTCTTGCCGTACCAGACGAAGGCGTGGCCCCAGCTCGCTGCCGTCCGCGCGCGGAAGTCGACGTAGTACGGACCTTTCTCCGCACGCGCGACGGGGCGCCGCGTCGATTGCGGCGCCTGTCGCGATGTGGAGTCGGTCGTCGCAAGCGCATCTGCATCGGCAACGCGCTTGTTCGCTTCGTGGGCCAAGGCCGATGGCACCATGCATGCGACCATGGCCGCAAGCGCGAGACCTGCAATGATGCAGAATCCCGATCGATCAGGTTTGTTCGTCACGCTGTGCCCCTCGACTGTCGGCCGCCTACGCAGATTTCTGCGCCTCAGTAGCGCGCGGCGACCGGGCCGGGGGCCTTGCCGATCGGGGCCTTGCCAATCGGGCTCTTGCCAATCGGCATCTTGCCGATCGGGGCCTGCTCGGCCGGATAGACCGGTACGGGCTGGCGGCGCGGCAGATCCGCAGCGTTCGCAGCCGTCACCAGAGCAAGCGTCGCGCCCAGAACAAAAACAATCTTCTTCACAGTGATACCCCTAGCAGGTTTGGTCCAAACACGGCTGAGCCGTGCCCCCAGACACGCCTTACAGAAGGGCGGCGGAATGCGTCCACAGTGCGGCACCCCCGCGACTTGTTGGCGGCATCTATCGGGCGCGCCGAGATGTGATGTGTGTCGGAATGTTTCGGCGCGCCGCGCGCTTTTCAGCGGTCGGCGGTGAGACGGAAATGCATCTCGATCTTTGCTGGCGATGGTTCGCTTGCAACGCGCCAGGGCGAAAAGCCCGGCGTGGGATCCGGGTCCGAGGGAAGATCGATCGGCCAGTGCTGCGCAGGCACGCCCGGAAGGGTCAGGCTGACGGCGCGGTGGCGTGTCTTGTACATCAGGGATGCGGAGGAAATGATCGCCTTGCGGTCACCGTCATGCGCGCGCCAGTTCGCCGGCAACATGGCATTGGCATAGCCCGTCGCTTCCTCGACCTCGATGTGCACGTCCTCCTCCTTGTCCGGCAAGGTCATGCCGGAGGGAAGCCGAAACTCGACCTGCAGCGTCATGAAGCCGTGGCTGAGATTGGGCGAGCGAATGAATTCGTACCATCCCCAATAGCCAAGGATGGCTGCGATGAGCAGAACGGTGACGGCAAAGGGGAAGGAGAGCCGCGTGGTGCGGGGAGGCGTGGCATCGGAGGTGTCTGCAGACGGCTGTGGCGTTGCGTCCCGGACCAGGCCGAAACGCACGAACAGCCAGATGCCGGCGATCAGGCCGACCACGCCGCCGATCGGGCCGATGTCGAAGAAGGCGCCCATGGCGATGCCGCCATCGCGGTCCGGCCCTGCCAGCATGACGACCAGCGCGGCAAGGCCGGACCAGCCGGCGAGCGCGCCGAGCAGGGCAGACAGGAGACCGAGGATGAAGCGCATGTCCGATTGGTCGCGCGAAGATCAATCGCGGTTCGAACCGGTCCGTCGTTCGGCCTTCACCCGATCCGGTTCAGGCTGTTGCGGATGGTCGAGAAGATGCCGCCGATATCCTTGCGCAGCGCATCGAGCGCGTTGAAATTCTCGAAGATGCGGGCGAGACGGTCTTCGACCTCGCGCTTGCTCTTCGTCAGCGCATCGACGCGCGAGGTGAGGCTGACATTGCCGCTGGCCTCGATCTCGCTGACGGTTTTGGCGAGGAGATCGCGGGTGGTGCCGACATCGGCGATCATGGCCTCGATGCCGAACACCGGCGCTTTCAGCGGAACGAGATCGGCCTGCGACTTCGACAGCTCCGCCTTGAAGGCGTTGAGCGTGGCCAGCGTCTCCTGCAAGGCGCCGAGGCGCTGGCGCGACTGGAGGACAAAATCGTTCAGCGCGTTCTGGCGGTCGACGAGCGTCTTGCCGTCGGGATCGGTCTCGACCTCGGCGAGCGAGCGTTCGAGCTGGCCCCGGCGCTGGCCGAGCTCCTCGAAATCGAGCCGGATCGCTTTCAGGATGTTGGCGCTGTCGTCGATGCGGGCCAGGCGCTGCTCGATCTCGATCTTGTTCTTCGACAGCGTCTCGACGCGTGCGCTGAGCGGCGCCTCGCCGCCGGTCTCGATCTCGTCGACGCTCTTGGCGAGGCGGTCATGGCTGAGGCTGAGCTCGCCGATCAGGGCGTTGATGCCGGCGTCGGACGATCGCAGCGGCACCAGCTCGGCATGGGATTTCGCCAGATCTTCGTTGTACTGGTTGAGCGTCGCAAACGTGTCCTGCACCCCGTTGACCCGGCCGAGCAGCGTCGATACGTCGCGGGCGATGTCCTTCAGCCGGTCGGCAAGATTGTTCTTGCGGTCGTCGGTCTCGAGGTCGAGCAGCGAGCGTTCGAGCTGGTTCTGGCGGTCGCGGATCTCCGTGAAGACGGGCTCGACCGCGCGGCGCTGGTCGGCGACCCTGCCGACCATCTCGCGCAGCCCCTGCTGGCGGCGGCGGATCTCGGCGAGCTGATCGTGCATGTCGGTGGACTGGTTGCGGCCCTGCTGGAGCAGCGCGCGCTGCTCGGTCTCGCCGAGCTTGTCGTGAAGGGCGGAGACGGCTTCCCTGGGATCGCTCTCGATCAGGTGCTGGACGGTGGTATCGAGATGATTTTGCAGGGCGTGGGCGACGACGACGTCTTCCCGGGTGTTCTTGAGGCGGTCGCGGAGCTTGTCGAGGCGCCGGTCCTGGCGTGACAGCCGCCAGGCCGAGGCGCCAATCAGCGCCAGCCCAACCACAAGGATCGCACCGGCTGCGATCCGCTGCGGCATCGGCAGGGCGGCAAACGCGGCGGGCAGATGGGTGACGTCGTAGCCGAACGCCTGCGGAGCGAGGAACGCGATGGCGGCGAGCAGGACAGACCAGGCAATCAGGAAAAACAGCCACATCGCGACGTCCCCACGCCGGCACAATCTCGCCATGATTGCTATTGGAGAGCGGAACCGAGATCAAGGGCCGGGCGGGCTGTCGGACCTTTTCGAGGGGCGCAATCCACGGCTGGTTGCGTCTGCCGCTCGGGGGAAGCGGGGCTACAGCCGAAACTCGTTGGTCAGCTCGCCGATGCCGTCGATCGCCACCGTCACCGTATTGACCTGCTCCTTCATGACGCCGACGCCGACCGAGGTGCCGACGGCGATGAGGTCGCCGGGGAGCAGGGTCATGTCGTGGGAGATCTTGCTGACGAGGGCTTGCGCACTGAAGATCATGTCCGCGATCGGATAGTTCTGCCGCTCCGCGCCGTTGAGGATGGTGCGCACCGTGAGCTTTGCCGGATCGAGGCCGGTCGCGATCACAGGGCCGAACGGGCCGTAATCGTCGATGCCCTTGGCGCGGGCCCACTGGGGAAATGTGGGATCGCTGGTCAGGATGTCATTGGCGGTGATGTCGTTGACGCAGGTGTAGCCGAAGATGAAACCATCCGCCTCATTGGGCGAGACGCGGGCGCAGGTCTTGCCGATGACGATGCCGAGTTCGCCTTCATAGGTGGTCTTGCCGTCGTAATAAGAGGGACGCCGGATCACGGCGCCCGGCGCCGTGATCGTGGTGGTGGCCTTGAGCAGATAGAGCGGCTCCGGCGGCTCGGGCTGATTGAGCTTGGCCGCGAGCGCGTGAAAGTTGTTCCAGAGCGCGACGATCTTGCTGGGCGCGCAGGGCGCGAGCAACTCGACCTCCGACAGCGCCAGCATCTTGCAGGTAGCCGTGTTGCGGCCGAACATCTCCCCGTCATGCACGTTGATATCAGATGCGGTCAGCGTGCCGAAGCCGGTGGTGCCGGCGTGGCGGAAGCGGAGCCACTGCTTCATCTCGCCAGCCATCACGCCACCGCCAGTGCGCGCGGATCCGATGGCGCGGAGACGCTGTCATAGAGGCCGGCGACGCGGGCGCGCTGGGTCACCATCGCCAGCACCGAGTCGAGTGCCGGCGTCGGGATCCTGGTCAGGCGGCCCATCTCCTGTACCACGGTGACGAGCGGGTCGATCTCCATCGGGCGGCCGCGCTCGAGATCCTGCAGCATCGAGGTCTTGTGCGCGCCGACCTTGCGGGCGCCCTCGATGCGGCGCTCGACATCGACGCGGAATTTGACGCCGAAGGTTTCGGCGATCGCTTGCGTCTCCACCATGATCGCGCGCGACAGCGCCCGCGTCGACGGATCGGTGCAGATCACGTCGAGCGTGGCATGGGTCAGCGCGCTGATCGGGTTGAAGCAGACATTGCCCCAAAGCTTGAGCCAGATCTCGTCGCGGATGCGGTCGAGCACCGGCGCCTTCAGGCCGGCGGCAACGAAGAGGTCGGCGAGGCGCTGCACGTCTGACGTGACCTCGCCGGAAGGCTCGCCGAGCGGAAAATTGTTGCCGTAGACGTGGCGGATCACGCCGGGCTCCTCGATCTCGGTGGCGGGATAGACGATGCAGCCGATCGCGCGTTCGGCCCCAAGCTCGCGCCATTGCCGCCCGCCGGGATCGATGCTCTCCAGCGTCGAATTCTCGTGCTCGCCGCCGTGCTTGTGGAAGTACCAATAGGGGATGCCGTTGACAGCGGTGACGATGCGGGTGTGGGGCCCGAGCAGCGGCTGCATCTTCTCGATCACGCCGGTGATCGAATGCGCCTTCAGCGTGACGATGACATAGTCCTGCACGCCGAGCTCGGCCGCGTTGTCGGTGCAGCGGGGATGGACGGTGTGCTTCTCCTCGCCGGCGAGCAGCGTCAGGCCGTGCTCGCGCATCGCGGCGAGGTGCGCGCCGCGCGCGACCAGGCTGACATCGGCGCCTGCGCGCGCCAGCTGCACGCCGAGATATCCGCCGATCGCGCCGGCGCCGTAGATGCAGATCTTCATGAAATCCTCGCGGGGGTAGCGGAATTTTGGGACGAAAGATCCGGTCCGGCTCGGAGTTGTCCGAGCCGGGGCCGGTCGTCGCGGGGGGAGTGGTCGCGCTTTAGGCTGCTTGCGATGTGCTGTTGGTCGCCTCGTCAACGGCAGCCGCGATGTCGCGCATGCTGATGACGGAGACGAGGCTGTAGTCGTCGATCACGGGCAGGTGCCGGATGTGATTCCGGTTCATCAGATGCCTGACGTGCTCGATTGTGTCCAAGGAGGTGCAGGAGACCAGCTGCTGCACCGAGACCAGCTGCGAGACCTTGACGTTGACGGCATTGGCGCCGTGCTCGGCGACCGCGCGCACCACGTCGCGCTCGGTGAACATGCCGACCGCGGTGTTTCCTTCCGAGCGGACCACGTCCTTCACCACCAGCGCGCTGATGTTGTTGGCTCGCATCAGCTTGGCAGCGATACCCACCGTTTCGTTCATTCGCACCGTGACGACGCGCGGTGTCTTCTTGCGCAGAATGTCTCCGACCAGCATTGCGACCTCCTCGGGTGAAATGATGAGCGAAGTGTGGTATACATAATGCCAATCGTCAAGCACTGGATTTGGCTCATCCGAAAATTCTTGCGGCAGCATTGTTGACGTTTGTCGTCGCCAAAGAAGATAGGGGAGGGCCAAAGAAAAAGGGGCGCATCGCTGCGCCCCTTCTGCCGATCTGACAGGCGTGTGGTCGGCTACGCCGTCTCGGTCTTTGCGCTTGCCGTTGCGGTGTTGGCGCTCTCGGCTTCCTTGCCCAGGATGAAGGAGCGACGCAGCGGCTTGATCACGAACAGCGCCATCAGCGCGGCCGTCGCGTTCAGCGCCACCGCCACCACGAACACGGCCTTCCAGCCATAGGCGGTCGAGATCACGCTTGCGAGCGGGACCAGCAGGGAGGCGGTGCCCTTCGCGGTGTAGAGCATGCCGTTGTTGGTGGTCGCATATTTCGAGCCGAAGGTGTCGCCGCAGGTGGCGGGGAACAGCGAGTAGATCTCGCCGAACACGCCGAAATAAACTGCAGTGGCGAGCACGAACACGATCGGAACGTGACCGTAGGCCGACAGAGTCAACAGCATGAGCGCCGCCGTGCCGAAGGCGATGAACATGGTGTGCTCGCGGCCGATCGTGTCGGACACAAAGCCGAAGAACGGGCGGCCGAAGCCGTCGAAGATGCGGTCGAGCGAGATCGCGAAGGTCAACGCCGCCATCTGGAAGCCGGCGAGCGAGACCGGCGTGTCGGCGATCTTGAAGTCGTGCGCGATCGGCGCGATCTGCGCCGCGGTCATCAGGCCGCCGGAAGCGACCATGACGAAGACGAGATACATCACCCAGAAAATAGGGGCACGCAGCACCTGCGGCGGGGTGAAGTCGATCTTGGTCTGCGGCAGATTGAGCTGCTTCTTCTTCGGCGGGATCGAGATCCGCGGCGGCTGGATGAAGAAGGCGAGCACGAACACGATCACGCCCTGGCCGATGCCGAAGGTGAGGAACGCGTGCTGATAGCCGCTCGTGACGATCATGCTCGCGATCGGCACCACGGTGAGCGCTGCGCCCGCGCCGAAGCCGGCCGCCGTCGCGCCGGCGGCGAGGCCGCGGCGATCGGGAAACCATTTCAGCGCATTGCCGACGCAGGTGCCGTACACCGCGCCCGCGCCCATGCCGCCGATGACGGCTGCGGTATAGAGCAGGGGAAGGCTATCGGCGTAGGAGTTGAGCACCCAGGACAGCGCGATCATCACGCCGCCGAACATGATGACGATACGCGGGCCGTATTTGTCGACGAACCACGCCTCGATCGGCACCAGCCATGTTTCGGTGACGACGAAGATGGTGAAGGCGAGCTGGATCGCGGCGCGACCCCAATGGTGTTCGTGATCGATCGGATCGACGAACAGCGTCCAGCCGTATTGCAGGTTCGCGATCATCGCCATGCAGACGATGCCCATGGCGAGCTGGAGCCAACGGAAACCGGTTCGTAGGGGCGCAGCGGTCACGGCGCCGTCCATGCTGGACATCATCAACAACCTCCCAAGCGCCTGTCTGGTCGCGACACTGCCGCCTATATGACGGAGTGTCGCAAATATTGTGGCTTATCGTCGCAAGCGCGGGCGGCAGCTTGGTATACCATATTCCAGAATGCAAGTCCTATTGTGCGATTGCGCTCAAGAAAGCGCCGGGTTCCCTTCGGGTTTCCGGTATTTGGATATATTCGGTCAAAGCGAAAACGCCCGGCCGTGAGGCCGGGCGTGGTCCGCGAGACGCTGTTGTGCGAACGAGCTCAGACGGTCGATTGCGCGACCACGACCTTGCGCCAGGGTTTGAGCACCAGGATCGCCAGCAGCGAGGCCAGGATGTTGGCGCCGGCCGCGAGCATGAACACGTTGTCCCAATGGCCGGAGGTCTGCTGCACATAGTTTGCGAGCGGCACCAGCAGCGCGGCGGTGCCCTTGGCGGTGTAGAGCAGGCCGGCATTGGTGGTCGCGAACTTCGCGCCGAACGTGTCGGTGCAGGTCGAGGGGAACAGCGAGTAGATCTCGCCCCAGGCGAAGAACACGAAGCCCGACAGGATCACGAACCAGATCGGATCCTGACCCCAGAGATAGAGCATCCAGATCCCGACGCCTTCCATGCCGAAGGCGATGAACATCGTGTTCTCGCGGCCGATCATGTCGGAGATCCAGCCGAAGAATGGGCGCGTCAGGCCGTTGAGCACGCGGTCGATGGTCGCTGCGAACGTCACCGCGGTCATGGTCATGCCGATCAGCGTGACCGGCACGGCGTCGACCTTCCAGTCGACCGCGATCGGCTTCAAGTTTGCCGTCACCATCAGGCCGCCGGCGCCGACGATCACGAACATGAAGTACATCAGCCAGAAGATCGGCTGACGCAAAACTTCGGTCGGCTGGTAGTTGCGACGCGTTTGAACCAGCGCGGCATTCGCCACCACGTTTGGCACCTGGCCCGGCTTCGGCGCCAGCAGGAAAAAGGCGAGAATGCAGATGATGATGCCTTGTCCGAGGCCGAAATAGAGGAACGTGGTCTGGAAGCCGGAATCCTTGATCATGGCCTGGATCGGCGCGACGGTGAGCGCGGAGCCTGCACCGAAGCCGGCAGCCGTGATGCCTGCGGCGAGACCGCGCTTGTCGGGAAACCATTTCAGCGCATTGCCGACGCAGGTGCCGTAGACGCCGCCGGCGCCGATGCCCGCGATGATCATGCCGAGATAGTAGCCGTTGAGTGTGGTGGCCTCCGCGTTGATCGCCCAGCCGATCGCGCAGAGGACGCCGCCGATGAGCACGACGAGGCGCGGACCGTATTTATCGACAAACCATCCTTCGACCGGCACCAGCCAGGTCTCGAACAAAACAAACAAAGTAAAGGCCCACTGGATCGAGGCGCGATCCCAGCCGAATTTCTTCTGGATGTCGGGGACGAAGAAGGTCCAGCCATATTGGTAATTGGCGATCATCACCATGGCCGCTACGCCGATCGCCAATTGCGCCCAGCGATATGTGTCACTGACGCGTGCGGCGGTAGGAGCCGTTGTTGTCTGCACCATGTCCGTCATGAATCCTCCAATAGCGCTTCTGTTTTTCTGAACGAGCGTTGGCGCCATTCTTGTATTCATTATGCCAAGCCTTCAAGCGCGCCACGGCCCATTGTGCGCTTATGACGCAACCCCGTTTGCGAGGCTGCGCAATGTGCCGATTCCCAAATAGAAATGGCCCCGCAGAGCAGGGCCATTCTTCAAAAGTAGGAGTTTGCCGGTTTTACAACCGCCGCGACAATTCGACGCGCCGGGCCTCGTCTTGGCCTTACAGGCCGAAGCGGGGCAGATCGCCGTTGTGGTTGGAGATCTCGGCGCTCGCCATCAGGAAGCGGTCGACGGCGGCCATGAAGCGAGCGAACAGCGAGGAGGTCGGGGCGAGGGCGACGGAAGCGGTCTTGGACATCTGAATTTCCTTTCTCGAGACGGTCAGTATCACTGTCTCATTTTCGGAGGCAATCTATGTATACCAGATGCCACTGTCTATGCATGCCATTGCATAGCAGCATTCGAACTGCCGCATTGCAGCATAATGCTTCGTCAAGCGGGCCGGTCTGGGCTCAAAACGCGCGATTTGGGGCTCAAAACGACTAGGAAAGCGGCTCCGGGTCACTGCGAATCGGTCCTTGAACCCGGCCCTTGCTCGACTCTTGGCACCGCAGTGCAAAACGGTTAGTGGTTCGCCCCCTTTTCCAATCATCCCGCAGAGTGGTTCATGTCGAGCGCCTCGCCCGCCGTCTCGATCGGCATCGATTTTGGAACCAGCAACACGGTCGTAGCGCTCGCGGTGGACGATCGCCGGGTCGAGGCCATCCGCTTCGATCACGGCGGACAACGGCACAGCACCTACGTCTCGGCGCTGTGCTTCTGGGAGGACCGGCCGGGCGCCGGTGCCCAGGCCGAAGGCGGTCCGTGGGCGATCGAGCAGTTTCTCGAAGGCCGCCACGTCCACCGCTTCCTGCAGTCGTTCAAGACCTTTGCGGCGAGCTCCAGCTTCAACACCACGCAGGTGTTCCGGCAGCGCTTCAAGTTCGAGGATATTTTGGCGGCGTTCCTGCGGACGCTGGCGCGCCATGGCGGCGACAGGTTCGGCTTCGAGGTGGCCAACATCACGGTCGGCCGGCCCGTGCGCTTTGCCGGCGGCAATCCCGACGACGATCTGGCCATGCAGCGCTATCGCGCCGCGTTCGAACGCCTCGGCGCCGGCCACGCGCGCTATGTCTACGAGCCCGTGGGCGCGGCGTTCTCCTTCGCCCGCCGGCTGGAGCGCGATGCCACCGTGCTGGTTGCGGATTTCGGCGGCGGCACCAGCGATTTTTCGGTGATGCGCTTCTCGCGCGCGGGCGGCGTCTTGCGCGCCGAGCCGCTTGGCCATGCCGGTATCGGCATTGCGGGCGACACGTTCGATTATCGCATCGTCGATCACGTCGTCTCGCCGCGGCTCGGCAAAGGCTCGAGCTTTCGCTCGTTCGACAAGGTGCTGCCGATCCCGAGCGGCCACTACACCAACCTCGCGCGCTGGCATCAGCTCGCGCTGATGAAGAGCAACGGCGATCTGCGCGAGCTCAGGGAATTGTCGCGCACCGCGCTGAAGCCGGCGCTGCTCGAGGATTTCATCACCATCGTCGATCTCGATCTCGGCTTCTCGCTGTACCGGGCGGTGTCGGACGCCAAGATCGCGCTCTCGGCCAAGGACGAGGTCGACTTTCGCTTCAGGGGCGGCGGTGTCGAGATCGGCTCGACCATCACGCGGAAAAACTTCGATGCCTGGATTGCCGACGACATCGCCCGGCTGGGTGCCACGGTCGACAAGGTGCTGGGCGAAGCCGGCATCACCGCGCGCGAGGTCGAGAAGGTGTTCCTGACCGGCGGCACCTCGTTCGTGCCGGCGGTGCGAAAACTGTTCGCCGACCGGTTCGGCAACGAGCGGCTGATGTCGGGCGATCAGTTCGAGTCGATCGCCTACGGCCTCGCGCTGATCGGACACAGCCCCGAGCCGGATCGCTGGACCGCGGACGGCGGGCTCAAGCCGAAGGGCACGTAACAATCCTTCGCAATCAGCCGGACCTGCTTCGCTGGCAGCAGTTCAATGGGCTCTGCAGAATTCCACAGACTCGATGTGAGTTGTTCACTCGGAAAGTCCCTCATTCTCCGTCATTGCGAGCGCAGCGAAGCAATCCAGAATCGTTCTGCGGAGGGACTCTGGATTGCTTCGCTACGCTCGCAATGACGTGGGTGGATCCGCGCATCCGATCGAACGGATTGACCCGCGGATAACCGCTTTCATCCGGATCGCCTCTGCGGGTGCGATCCGGCTTTAAGCTACTGCTTGATCTCGGGCTCGACGAGACGCGCGAGGTTGCGCAGCGATTCCTGCCAGCCGAGATAGCAGGCCTCCGGCGGGATCGCGTCGGGAATGCCGGCCTGCGTGATATCGAGCTCGGTGCCGACAAGGACTTTCTTCAGCGTCACCGTCACCTCGATCTCGCCGGGCAGGTTCGGATCCTCGAACTTGTCGGTGTAGCGCAGACGTTCGCCGGGGACGAGCTCCAGGAATTCGCCGCCGAAGGCGTGGCCGTTGCCCGTCGTGAAATTCCGGAACGACATTCTGAAGGTGCCTCCGGCCTTCGGCTCCAGATGATGCACGGTGCAGGCAAATCCGTTGGGCGGAAGCCATTTTGCCAGCGCATCGGCCTCCAGGAAGGCGCGATAGACTTTGTCCGGGCTGGTCGTGAGAACGCGGTGCAGGCGTACGGTGCTGGGCATGGTGTTGTTCCCTTTGAATGCTGGGCTCGACGGTGAGGTCTATTGCCCAATCATGGCCTGAGGACGAACGCAGTTGCGCCGATCCGACATGACGGCGTCAGATTTTTTCGCTCGCCGCTTCGCCCATTCTTCTGCGAGCGGCACGTGTCGCACTCTGCTGCCTTGGCTCATTTGCCGAGGCCGCAGGCATTCAACTTCTCCAATCCGATCCGGCACTGTCGGGCGCGATCTGGTATCCTTGCGCGGCTTTCACCGCGAGTTCGACGCGGCGGTGGTGAAGTTTTTTCGCGAGCAGCTCGCTGGCGGCGATCAGTGAGCATCGCGTTCGAGAGGAGGCGAGGATGAGGCGACTGGGCTGCGTGATCGGCTTGCTTGTGCTTCTGCTGTCGCCAGCCGCGGCCGATCCCGCGCTGCCGGGCCTTGTTCGGCAGGATCGGATGCTGCCGATCACGCTTGCCGATGGCAGCCAGGTCAGGCTCGAGACCATGATCCTCCGGCCGGACCGCCCCGGGCGCTTTCCGCTGGTTCTGCTGGTTCACGGGACAATTCCAGGGACCGGGGAAGCCCTTCGCGCCGCACTGGCGCGCGATACGCCGGCCAGTCTGCTCAATCCGGCCGTCGCGTTTGCTCGGCGCGGTTATGCCGTTGCATCGATCATGCGGCGGGGCTTTGGTCATTCAGACGGACCGTTTGCCGAGACGCTGTCCGGACCATGCGATAACAGGGACTATCTCGCTGTTGCGCGGATCGCAGCTGAGGATGTGACCGGCGCACTTGCCGCGCTCCGCAGCGAGCCCTGGGTCGAGCCCGGTCAGGTCGTGCTGATGGGGCATTCGACCGGAGGCATTGCGGTGATCGCCGCGGCGGCGGACAATCCTGCGGGCGTCATCGGTATTCTCAACTTCGAGGGGGCTCACGGTTCTGTCCCGGGACGCACGTGCAGTCCGGATCATCTTGTGGCGGACGCCGGCATCTTTGGCCGCACGGCGCGAATTCCAGCGCTGTGGGCTTATTCGGAGAACGATCGCAGTGCGCCGCCGGCATTGGGCCGTCGCATGTTCGATGCTTACGTCGCTTCCGGCGCGCCTGCGCAATTGCGAGTGCTGCCGCCCTTCGGTGTCGACGGGCATGCCATGGTGCCGATGGGGCCCGCCGACTTTTGGTGGCCGGCTGTCGAGAGTTTCCTGAATCAACTGCGCCTGCCGACGTCAGTACTGGTCGAATTGCCGCCGCCTGCGGCTATCCCGGCGCCGATGCCGCTCAACGCGGCGTGCGCGGGCTATTTCGATTCTTATGTAAAGGCGTGGACCGACCTCAAAGCCTATGCCTGGAATCGCGAAGGCCATTGTTCATCAGTGACCTCCACGCAGCGGACGATCGAAGATGCGAAGAGCGAGGCGATGCACCAATGCGCGGCCGCCTGGAAGGAATGCTCGCTCTATGCGGTTGGGCAGGCGCTGGCGCCCGGTTAGAGTCTTGGCGTCACCATATCCCAACGCTGTCTGGTGCAGTTCCGCGTTACTCGGTTGGGAGCGTTGGCGATATTACGCGCCCCCATACCGGGGGGCGCGATTAAATCCGGCCAAAGCCTTGCTAATTTCGACGGCAAGGTATACCTTAGGGTTGTTCGTTCAGCCGCTGTGCCTTGTTGAATGCGCCCGCGGGCTCCTTTTCCATCGACATCGACGAATTGAAACGGTTCTGCGTGAGTATCACGCGGAACGCACATTTGTGCTCTTTGGAGAAGAAAAATGGCAACAGGTACTGTGAAGTGGTTTAACGGCCAGAAGGGTTTTGGATTCATTCAGCCCGACGACGGCGGCAACGATGTGTTCGTTCACATCAGCGCGGTCGAGCGGGCTGGTCTTGGTGGTCTCGCCGAGGGCCAAAAGGTCAACTTCGAGGCCAAGACCGACAAGATGCGAGGCAAGGTCAGCGCTGAGAATCTCTCGCTGGCTTAAGTCCATCAGTGCCGTTTCACGGATGTACTGAAACGGCCATGCGACCCGCTCGATCCCTGGATTGAGCGGGTTTTGTCTGTTGCCGAAAGGGTGAAAGATGAGCGCCAGGAAATCGGCCGAACCGTCACCCGAAAGCATCGCGCGCTCCAACCGCCAACGCTTGGCTGCTCAAGAAGGCGCGCAAGCGATGCTGGACGCCGAAAAGCAGGCTGTCGACCTGCGCAAGAACATGGCGCGGCTTCGCCAGTTGCGTGAGGCCAGGGAAGCAGCCGATGCCACCCTTCAGGCATCGTTGCCGGCCCCGACCCCGACGAAGCGCAAGAGAAAGCCGCCGCAATAGCCGACGTCAATATCGCTGCCGAACGATGCGACAGGGCCGGTCACATGCCAGGGAGTGCGGATCGTGCCTAGGATCAAGCCGGACGGCGGTGGCACCATCACCTTCTTTCTCGCGCACGGCGCCGGGCGGCAGCTCTGCCAGCTTGCGACCACCTTTGCGACCCAGAAGCAGGCTTTCAGCTACCTTCAAAAATACCGCACGGAGTTCGAGCGCATCGCACGGACGCGGCTGGATTCGGGAGAGCTCGAAGACGGCGTCGTTGTGCTGTCGATGCTCTAGGTGACTCTACCCTAGGCCGTTTACCCATAAACCCGACGGCGTGATGCGAAGATGCCTGCGCCGGCTTTGCCGCTATAGCGACCAAATTCGTGCGCAGCGCAGTATGCGTCAAAAGCAGTCATCCGGCACGCCAGCTATTCGCCAGGCTTGTCCCAATTTCTCGACATCTTCGAGCCGGCGAAACGGCGAACTTTTGATGCCGGAAATCCGCAGAGCGGGGTCGCTTTGCAGGACTGCGTCGCAGGCGCGACGGGCTTCGGCGGTGCGCCCGGCCATCGCAAGGCTCGACATCAGTATTCGCTGCGCGCCCAGAAAATTCGGCTGGCGCTGGATGGCGCTCGTGGCGCAGGACAGAGCTTCCTCATATCGCTCGGCAAAGAAATGAGCGAAGGCCATCCCGGTTTGCGGAATGAACAGGTGGGGATCGACCGGACTCAAGCGAATTGCTGCCGAGAATTGCTCGATCGCTGCATCGTGATTGCCGAGAAAAACCTGAGCCCAGCCTGCCCAAAGACGCGCCATAGCCAGATTGGGGTCGAGTGCAATGGCTCTTGCTGCAAGAGCCGAGCCGGTCTCCGGCTCTCCGAGCATGTAGGAATAGACATGTGCTGCGTGCGCAAGCACCAGAGGATCGTCCTGGTCGAGCTGCACCGCTCGTTCGACCAGTTGTCGGCTTTGGGCCCGCTCCTTTGCCGCGTCCTCGATCCATCCGAACCCTTTCTTCTGACCGAAAATGTTTGCTCCGGAGGCGTAGGCGACGGCAAATGCAGGATCGAGCGAAATGGCAAGTTTAGTCATCCTGAGAGCTTCAACGCTGCCCTCCCGCGTCCACTGGTAGATGCTGAATTTAGAGCGCAGATAATAGTCATAGGCCTGGAGGCTTTCGGTCGGTTTGCGCCGTGCGCGCTCTATCTCGGCCCGCTCAAGCTGCGGAGACATCGCGCCTATCACGCCGCTCGTCAGGCGGTCCTGCAGATCGAAGATGTCTTCGAGCTCGCCATCGAACCTGTCCGCCCAGATGTGCGTGTCCGTGGACGCATCGATCAATTGCCCGGTCACCCGAACCCGTCGTCCGGCCTTGCGCACGCTGCCTTCCAGGACGTAGCGAACACCAAGCTCACGACTGATCCGCTTGATGTCGACGGCTTCGCCCTTGTAGGTGAAACTCGAATTGCGCGAGATGACGAACAGCAATTTCGATCGCGACAGTCCCGTGATGATATCCTCGACCATGCCGTCGGCGAAATATTCCTGCTCCGGATCGTCGCTTAGATTCTGGAACGGAAGCACCGCGATGGAAGGTTTGTCGGGAAGCGCAAGGACGGGTCTTGGGTGTTCCATCGGACGGTCGTTGGAGATCGGCGCGCCGGCGGGTCCTTGCGCTTGCAGAATGGGTCCGACGAAACGGAAGCCCTTTCGCGGCAGTGTCTTGATCAGGCGCTGTTCCTGACCGGAATCGCCGATCGCATTTCGCGCGGCATTAAGGCGAGTTGTCAGCGCTTCGTCGGACACGCTGCGCCCGTTCCAAACGGCATTGATGAGATCGTCCTTGCTGACGACGCGCTCCCGGTTGCGGATCAGATAATCGAGCAGGTCGAAAACCTTGGGCGCGATGGCGACGACTCCCGCGTCGCGATGCAACTCGCGGCGGTCCGTGTCGAATACGTAATTCTCGAACAAATAGCGCAACTTGCCGTTCCCCCAGGTGGCCGCCGATCGTCGAGACACCAGCACCGATCGCACCCGCAAGAATAAGCCGGTGGTAAGGAAAAAGTAAGCCGTAGGTCAGGCGTACCCGCGCATGCCTTGGCACTCTCGTCTGAGTGAAAATACCCCCGGAAGAGACGCTCGAACTTGGAGCAGGTTATGTCGGAATCGATTCAGGCGGCTACTCCGTGCCTCCCGCCGCATGCTCAGCTGATACAGATGGGGACAGGCGGCGCGGTCGCTAATGTCGTGCACATCGCGGCGAAGCTTGGGTTGGCTGATAAACTTGCTGATGGACCGAAGAGTGCTGTGGAGCTGGCCGGCCCGTCAGCTCTGCATGCCCCCTCCTTGCACAGATTGATGAGAACGATGGCCAGTCTGGGGCTTCTCACTGAAGGTGAACGACTGCGATTTTCGTTAACGAAGCTCGGCGAGGCATTAAGGTCGGATGCTCCGGGCTCGGCAAGATCGACGTTGCTCATGACGGGAAGTAGTTGGGTCGGAAGTGGCTTCGCCAATCTACTTCATTCCTTGGAAACAGGCCGTACAGGCTTCGAAAAAGCACACGGGGTGCCGTTCTTCGACTATCTTGCTCAACATCCCGAAGACGCTTCAGTGTTTAGTGAAGCAATGGTTGGGCTTCATGGAGGAGAACCGCCAGCGGTCGCGGCGGCCTACGATTTCTCTATGTTCCAGACCGTCGTCGATGTTGGAGGGGCATCTGGCAATATGCTCGGTGCTATACTTGGACGATACCCAGAGCCTCGAGGCTTGTTGTTCGATCAGCCGCACGTTGTGATCGATGTTGAAAAAACGCTCAAAGCGAACGGCGTTACGGGTCGTGTGACCGTCGAGGCTGGAGATTTTTTTCTGTCCGTGCCTTCGGGCGGCGACGCTTACATCTTGTCGCATATCTTGCACGATTGGACCGATGACCAGTGCCTGACAATTCTGGGTCATTGTCGCAGAGCCGTGAAGCCGGATGGACGACTGCTCATTGTCGAGATGGTCCTGCCTCCCGGTGACGCTCCACATCCGGGGAAGATACTGGATATGGTGATGCTGGCGTTGATCGGTGGGCAGGAGCGCACGGAAACCGAGTACGCCAGTCTACTGGACAAGGCTGGTTTCCACCTCAGTCGCGTCGTGGCAACACAATCACCGGTCAGCGTCGTAGAAGCCGTTCTGGCCTAAGTGCCGCAAGGTCCGCTGGGACTCACCGGGAGGGCGCGGCGCAGGTTGATATCCGCTCAGGCCCAAAATTCATGCGGTGGTCGATGGAAGAGTCTGCCGGTACGGTTGGCGCTAAGGCCCGGTGAGGCACAGGACATCCGATTTGCCGGAAAACTCCTGTCCGCGTCCTAGTCTTCGCGTGTTTTCGGCTGAGCCTCACGGGCCAATCGTTCCGCTTTCAGCCGCTCACGGTTCTCGTGCAGGGAGTGCTGGTCCTTCGCGTAGTCATTCATCGGCTTCTGCGTTGTGGCAGGCTTGAACGCCTTGTTGGCCTCACGCTTGGCGCGATCGGAGGTTTGATCTTTCAGCATGTCGATCTCGATTTTGTCTGGACGTGTATGATCCGCGAACGCGCCGACGTCCTGTCCGCGTTCGCGGGCTGGTGAACGGTGCGTTGTCCTTGGAGCGGAGAAGTCGGGTCTGGATAAGCAACTGACGGCCACCGCGTTGGTTCCTCGAAAAGTCGGCGCGCCGCAGTGGCGAGCCTCTGCGTCGAGACGCCCTTCGATGGGCCGACCCTCACTTTTCGCATGATGACATCCTACGCCTGTTTTGCCCGACGCGTCAAAGGAAATTCGTAAAATACGAAGTTCCCTATACCCGCCAAGGGGTTCGCTACTGTGCATGGGGTTGTTTTTTGTTTTTACTTTGGGCTTGCGGCCGTACGGCGCGTCTGACGCAAAAAGGCCGCCTAGAAGGGCGGCCCTTTCGTCTGAAGCGTTGTGGTGCCGCTTACTCGGCGGCCTGCTTCTGCGGCGGATCGAGCGCGCCGGACTTGTGGATATCGGCGACCTGGTGATCGCTGAAGCCGAGCACGCTGCGCAGGATCTCGTCGGTGTGCTCGCCGAGCAGCGGCGAGCGCTGCACGTCGCTCGGGGAGTCCGACAGCTTGATCGGGTTGCCGACCGAGATGTACTTGCCGCGGGTCGGGTGGTCGACCTCGACCACGGTGCCGGTCGCGCGCAGCGACTGGTCTTCCGCGATCTCCTTCATCGACAGGATCGGGCCGCAGGGGATGTCATCCTTGTTGAGGATCTCCATCGCCTCGAACTTGGTCTTGGTCATCGTCCACTGCTCGATGCGGCCGAAGATCTCGTTCAGGCGCGGCAGGCGGGCAGCCGGCTTGGCGTAGTTCGGATCGGTCTTCCAGGTCGGCTCGCCGATCACGTCGCAGATCTTCTCCCAGACCGGCGCCTGGGTGATGAAGTAGATGTAGGCGTTGGGATCGGTCTCAAAGCCCTTGCACTTCAGGATGCGGCCGGGCTGGCCGCCGCCGGAATCGTTGCCGGCGCGCGGCACGGCATCGCCGAACGGAATGCCTTCGCCGAACTGGCTGTATTCCCTGAGCGGGCCGCGCTCGAGGCGCTGCTGGTCGCGCAGTTTTACGCGCGCGAGGTTCAACACGCCGTCCTGCATCGCGGCAGTGACCTTCTGGCCCTTGCCCGAATGCGTGCGCTGATAGAGCGCGGTGACGATGCCGAGCGCCAGATGCAGGCCGGTGCCGCTGTCGCCGATCTGCGCGCCGGTGACGAGCGGCAGGCCGTCGCGGAAGCCGGTGGTGGAGGCGGCGCCGCCGGTGCACTGCGCGACGTTCTCATAGACCTTGCAGTCCTCGTACGGCCCGGGACCAAAACCCTTGATCGAGGCGACGATCATCTTCGGGTTGATCGCCTGGATCTTCTCCCAGGGGAAGCCCATGCGGTCGAGCACGCCGGGGCCGAAGTTCTCGACCAGCACGTCGCATTTCTTGATCAGCTCGGTGAGGACTTCCTTGCCCTTGGGGTTCTTGGTGTCGAGCGTGATCGAGCGCTTGTTGTGGTTGAGCATGGTGAAATACAGACTGTCCACGTTCGGGATGTCCTGCAGCTGGCCGCGGGTGATGTCACCCACGCCCGGGCGCTCCACCTTGATCACGTCGGCGCCAAACCATGCGAGCAGCTGCGTGCAGGTCGGTCCGGACTGGACGTGGGTGAAGTCGAGAATGCGAACGCCCTCGAGCGCTTTGGTCATCGTGTTGCTCCTGTTACCATTCTGTTTCCGTCATGCCCGCGAAGGCGGGCATCCAGTATTCGCTGAAGGTTCAATTGGGCCTCAGTGCTCGCCTGAAGGATGGTTCGGCGATTACTGGATTCCCCGCCTGCGCGGGGAATGACCCGGCGGTCCATTACTTCTTCTTCTGCAGAACGCTCTGCGGATTGAGGTTGCCGATGCGGCCGCTCTCCGAGCCCGCGGCCGGATCGATCACCGCGTTGATGAGCGTCGGCTTGCGTGAAGCCATCGCCTCGTTGACGGCGCGCTTGAGCTCGTCGGGCGAGGTCGCATTCACGCCGACGCCGCCGAAGGCTTCCATCATCTTGTCGTAGCGCGCGCCCTTGACGAACACGGTTGTCGCCGGATCGGCGTTGACGCTGTTGACGTCGGTGCCGCGATAGATGCCGTCATTGTTGAAGATGACGACGCAGATCGGAAGGTCGTAGCGGCAGATGGTCTCGACCTCCATGCCGGAGAAGCCGAAGGCGCTGTCGCCTTCAACCGCCAGCACGGGGTGGCCGGTCTCCAGCGCAGCCGCGATCGCCTGGCCCATGCCGATGCCCATCACGCCCCAGGTGCCGACGTCGAGACGCTTGCGTGGGCGGTACATGTCGATGACGCCGCGGGCGAGGTCGAGCGTGTTCGCGCCTTCGTTGACCAGGATCGCCTCGGGGTGATCCTTGATGACGTTCTTCAGCACGCTGAGCGCGCCGTGATAGTCCATCGGCGACTTGTTGTTCATCAGCTTCGGCGCCATCTTGGCGACGTTCTCGTCGCGCTTGGATGCGATGGCCTTGGTCCATTCGGCCGGAGGAGCGGTCCAGCCCGACGCAAGCGCCTGGTTGAAGGCGGACACGACCGAGCCGATGTCGCCGACGACGGGCGCGACGATCTCGACGTTGGAATCCATTTCCCTCGGCTCGATGTCGACCTGGATGAACTTCTTCGGGGATTCGCCCCAGCTCTTGCCCTTGCCGTGCGACAGCAGCCAGTTCAGCCGCGCGCCGATCAGCATGACGACGTCGGAGTCCTTCAGCACCGTCGAACGCGCGGCACCGGCGCATTGCGGATGCGTGTCGGGGAGCAGGCCCTTGGCCATGCTCATCGGCAGGAACGGCACGCCGCTCTTCTCGACGAAGTTCTTGATCTCCTCATCGGCCTGCGCGTAGGCCGCGCCCTTGCCGAGGATGATGAGGGGACGCTTTGCGGCCTTCAGCACGTCGAGCGCGCGCTTGACCGAAGCAGGCGAGGGGATCTGCGCGGGCGCAGCGTCGATCACCTTGACCAGCGACTTCTGACCGGCCTCGGCGTTCATCACCTGGCCGAACAGCTTTGCCGGCAGGTCGAGATAGACGCCGCCCGGACGGCCCGAGACCGCCGCGCGGATGGCGCGGGCAAAACCGATGCCGATATCCTGAGCGTGCAGCACGCGATAGGCCGCCTTGCACAGCGGTTTTGCGATCGCGAGCTGGTCCATCTCTTCGTAGTCGCCCTGCTGGAGGTCGACGATCTCGCGCTCGGAGGAGCCCGAGACCAGGATCATCGGGTAGCAGTTGGTGGTGGCGTGCGCGAGCGCGGTGAGGCCGTTGAGGAAGCCGGGCGCGGACACCGTCAGGCAGACGCCGGGCTTCTTGGTGAGGTAGCCGGCGATGCCTGCGGCGTAGCCGGCGTTCTGCTCGTGGCGGAAGGAGATCACGCGAAGGCCGGCGGCCTGCGCCATGCGGCCCAAATCCGTGATCGGGATGCCCGGCACATTATAGATGGTGTTGATGCCGTTCAGCTTGAGCGCGTCGATGACGAGATGGAAGCCATCCGTCAGTTCCTGCTCGGTGCCCGGTGCTTCGGACTTGGTCGCGGTGTTCAGCATGGGCCTTGTCTCCCTGGTCTCAAGATAACGGGGCGAATTTTTCGCCCTTCTGGTGAATGTTGTCAGGTGAAGAGCTACGTGAATAGTTCCTGGCCGTGCGCTTCGACGTAAGCGGCTAGACCAAGGGTGTGATCGCGGGCGCGCTTCTCGGCGAGCTCGGTGTCACGTGCCTCGAGCGCTTCGATCATGCCGAGATGCTCGGGCAGCGACGTCGCGGTGCGGTCCTTGCGGCCGATCGTGAGCTGGCGATAGCCGCGCACGTGCAACAGAAGATCGTTGGTGAGATCGACCAGCACCGGAGATTCCGACAACGAGATCAGCGCCTGGTGGAAGGCGATGTTGGCGCGCGAATATTCCTCGACGTGATCCTGGGGCAGGCGGTCTTTGCCAAAGTCCTTGAAGTAGTCGCGCAGCGCAGTGATGTCCTTCTTGCGCGCGGTCGTGGTGATGAGGCGCGCGGCCATGCTCTCCAGCGCCGCCCAGGCGCGGATCATGTCGACGATCTCGCTCTTGGTCCGGCGCACCACCATGATGCCGCGGCGCGGAACGGTCTTCACGAAACCGTCCTGCTCGAGCATCGCGATGGCTTCGCGGATCGGCGTGCGGCTGACACCCAGGCGTTCGGACAATGCGCGCTCGTCCAGCATCACCGGCTCGGGTGTCGAGTAGATGTCCATCTTGAGGATGGCTTCCTTCAAGGCATCATACGCCTTGTTCTTGAAGCTGCTCTCCGGGGCAATACGAACGATTGCGATGTCTGCCTCGGCCATGTTCGGCAACGCCTTGGTTGGTTTCCGCAGTGACACGACGATTCTCCTCCAGTGGGAGTCGTCTTTTACAGGAATATTACCGGAAAGTTTTTGGCATACCATATGCCAGAATGTCAAGCTGCCTATTTTTTGCGGCGTTCTAAGGTGGTCTCTGACTTGACAAGTTGGCTTCTGGCATACCAAATGCCATCGCTAGCCATTTTTGATCCAAACCGGCAGTGTAGTCCAGGCATTTCTGCCGCTGCATTCCGCCGCGCGGAACAGAGCGCGGCGATGGCGAGTATCACGGGCAGCCGCATCACGCGCGCCTTGCAAAGCAAGAACTGAAGGTCAAGGGAGAAGCCATATGTCCAATTCGAAAGACGTCGTCCGCAAGGTCCTTGACCAGGTCAAGGCCGACAACCGCGCCAGCCTGACCGCCCCGGAAGGCAAGCTGGTCTGCGACGCCTACGGCATTCCGGTGCCGAAGGAGGGCGTGGCGAAGTCGGCGGGCGAGGCCGGCAAGATGGCGTCCTCGATGGGCTTCCCGGTGGTGATGAAGATCGTCTCGCCGGACATTCTCCACAAGACCGAGGCCGGCGGCGTCATCGTCGGTGTCAAGACGGCGCAGGATGCCGAGAAGGCCTACGAGACCATTCTCGGGAACGCCAGGAAGTACAAGGCCGATGCCAAGATCGAGGGCATCCAGGTCCAGCAGATGCTGGCCGGCGGCACCGAAGTGATCGTCGGCTCGATCACCGACGGTTCGTTCGGCAAGCTGGTCGCCTTCGGCCTCGGCGGCGTGCTGGTCGAAGTCTTGAAGGACATCACCTTCCGCCTCGCGCCCGCGACCAAGGAAGACGCGCTTTCGATGCTCGACGGCATCCAGGCGCATGAGATTCTGAAGGGTGTGCGCGGCGGCGAGCCCGTTAACCGCACGGCGCTGGCCGACGTCATCGTCAAGGTCTCGCAGCTCGTCACCGATTTCCCTGAGATCGTCGAGCTCGACCTCAATCCGGTGTTTGCGACGGCGAAGGACGCGATCGCGGCCGACGTGCGCATCGTCGTCGACTTCGCCTACAAGCCGAAGCCGAAGCCGCGCCCGACCGAAGAGATCGTCGCGGCCATGAGCCGCATCATGCAGCCGAAGGCGGTCGCCGTGGTCGGCGCCTCAGCCGAAGACGGCAAGATCGGCAACTCCGTGATGAAGAACCTCATCAACGGCGGCTACAAGGGCGACATCTATCCGATCCATCCCAAGGCCGCCGAGATCCTCGGCTACAAGGCCTACAAGAGCGTCAAGGACGTACCGGGTGTGATCGACACCGCCGTGTTCGCGATCCCCGCGAAGTTCGTGGCTGCGGCGCTGATCGAATGCGGTGAGAAGAAGATCCCGGGCGCGGTGCTGATCCCGTCGGGCTTCGCTGAAGCCGGCGCGCCGGAGCTGCAGGCCGAGATCGTCGAGGTCGGCAAGAAGTACGACATTCGCCTGATGGGGCCGAATATCTACGGCTTTTATTATACGCCGGCGAACCTCTGCGCCACCTTCTGCACGGCTTACGACGTGAAGGGCCACGCGGCGCTGTCGTCGCAGTCGGGCGGCATCGGCATGGCGATTATCGGCTTCTCGCGCTCGGCCAAGATGGGCGTCTCCGCGATCGTCGGCCTCGGCAACAAGTCTGATATCGACGAGGACGATTTGCTCGCCTTCTTCGAGCAGGATCCGAACACCTCGATCATTGCCCAGCACTGCGAAGACCTCAAGGACGGCCGCGCCTTCGCGGAAGCCGCCAAGCGCGTCTCCAAGAAGAAGCCGGTCGTCGTGCTCAAGGCCGGCCGCACCTCGGCCGGCGCGAAGGCGGCCTCGTCGCACACCGGCGCGCTCGCCGGTAACGACAAGATCTATGAGGACGTGCTGGCGCAGTCCGGCGTGATCCGCGCCCGCAGCTTGCGGCAGCTGCTCGAATTCGCCCGCGGCGTGCCGGTGCTGCCGACGCCGAAGGGCGAGAACGTGCTGATCATCACCGGTGCTGGCGGCTCGGGCGTGCTGCTGTCGGACTCCTGCGTCGACAACGGCCTGTCGCTGATGTCGATGCCGCCGGATCTCGATGCGGCCTTCCGCAAGTTCATCCCGCCGTTCGGCGCGGCCGGAAATCCTGTGGATATCACCGGTGGCGAGCCGCCGATCACCTACGTCAACACGGTGAAGCTCGGCCTGTCGGACGAGCGCATCCACTCGCTGATCCTCGGCTACTGGCACACCATCGTCACGCCGCCGATGGTGTTCGCCCGTAACATGGTCGAGGTGAAGAAGGAGATGGAGGCCAAGGGCTTTGTGAAGCCGATCGTGGCCTCGCTCGCCGGCGACGTCGAGGTCGAGGAAGCCGCCGAATACCTCTACCAGAACGGCATCCCGGCCTATGCCTATTCGACCGAACTGCCGGTCGAGGTGCTCGGCGCCAAGTACAAGTGGGCGCGCGGCGCGGGCCTGCTCTGAGAAGAGACGCCGCTTCGGCATGATCCGAAGCGGGTGGTTGTTCACCTCTCCCCGCGTGCGGGGAGAGGTCGGATTGCGAAGAAATCCGGGTGAGGGGGACTCTCCGCGAGTCTCTTTGTCACCGTGATCGTGGAAGCAGCCCCTCACCCCAACCCTCTCCCCGTAAGAACGGGGCGAGGGAGAACGTGCAGGTCGCGATGAGCAGGAACGTGATCCAGCGCAAATCGCTCGAAACACGATCGGCATCGGAGGCCGATCGCGACGGCGGCGTGCAGTCCGTCGACCGGGCGCTGTCGATCCTCGAGACTTTGGCCGAGGACGACGAAGGCTATCGCCTCAGCGATCTCGCCGTTCGCACCGGGCTGTCGGCCTCGACCGTGCACCGCCTACTGGCGACGCTGGAGAGCCGCCGCTTCGTACAGTTCGACCGCGCCGAATCCAAATGGCATGTCGGCGTGCGCAGCTTTACCGTGGGCGCGAGCTTCGCGCGGCGGCGCAATTTCACCGCGCAGGCGATTCCCTATTTGCGCAAGCTGCGCGATCTCACCCGCGAGACCGCAAATCTCGCCGTGGTTGACGACGAATTCATCATCGTGCTGACCCGCATGGAGAGCCGCGAGATCATGCGCTCGCTGACCAAGGTCGGCGGCCGCGTCCCGATGGTCACCTCAGGCGTCGGCAAGGCCGTGCTTGCGACCTATTCCGACGAGGATGTCGGCGCTGTCATCCGCCATCACGGCATGCCCAGGTTGACGGAAAAATCCATCGTGCGGCCAAGCGACCTGTTCAAGGAGCTGGCGGCGGTCCGCAAGCAGGGGTTTGCGATCGATGACGAGGAGGCGCAGATGGGCCTGCGCTGCGTCGCCGCCGTGGTCTACAACGCGCTCGCCGAGCCGCTCGCCGCGATCTCGGTGTCCGGCATGACCAGCCGAATCACGGACGATCGATTGCCTGAGGTCGGCCGGATGGTGCGCGAAGTGGCCGCAGAGCTCACGGCTGCGCTCGGCGGCGTCGTGCCGGAGCCGAAAACAGCCTGAGTCCAGATTCGGTCGGCCGTGCCCCCTGCGAAATCAGCCCTGGCGCTAAGAGCCCCGACATCGGTATATCCGTCCACCGTTGTCGCGTCATTCGTGGGGAATATCATGCCTTCCGAGCTTCGTTCGCCCCGTCTCGCCGTCCTGATCGACGCTGACAACGCTTCCGCAAAGATCGCGGATGGACTGTTCGAGGAGATTGCCAAGATCGGCGAAGCGAGCGTTCGCCGCATCTATGGCGACTTCTCCAACGCCCGGTCCAGGGCCTGGGCCGACATCCTGTCGAAGCACGCCATCATCCCGCAGCAGCAGTTCGCCTATACGACGGGAAAGAATGCCTCCGACATCACGCTGGTCATCGACGCCATGGACCTGCTTCACAGCGGCCGGTTCGACGGCTTTTGCCTGGTCTCGTCCGACAGCGACTTTACCCGTCTCGCCGCCCGCATCCGGGAGCAGGGCGTCGATGTCTTCGGGTTCGGCGAGCAGAAGACGCCGGAAAGTTTTCGGCAGGCCTGCCGAAAGTTCGTCTACACCGAGAACCTGCTTGCCGCCCCGGCGAACACCCAGGATGCCGCCTCGAGGTCGGCCTCGCTTCAGCCGCCTGACGCGGCCGTCCCCATGATCAAGAAAGTCATCGCCCAGATGGAAAGCGAAGACGGATGGGTTTCTCTCGGGGAAGTCGGAAAAGGGCTTACCAACCTTGCCCCCGATTTCGATTCGAGAACCTACGGCTCCCGCAAGCTGAGCGATCTTGTGCGAAAGACGAATTCGTTCGAAATTGATGAGCCAAAGGGCCGGTCGATGCGGATTCGGATCAAGCCCACTGCTGCACGACCGCCGAGAAGGCGGAACCCGCGCAGACCAGCAAGCTCGGGGGCGGCAGGCGGGTCGGCGCCTAAGGCGTAAGCAGGGTGTGCCGTTATATTTGAGCTTGCCCGGTTTGGAGCAGGGCGTAACCATCGTGCGGCCGTAACGCCACGCGAGGGTCCAGATGACCAAACTTACCCGCTTCGCAGTCGCTCCGCTGCATGCAATGACCCGGCGCCTTGCCGACGTCGCTTCGGCGCGCCTCGCGCCCGATCTCGTCATCACGGGCGCGCGGGTGCTCTCGACCTATTCCGAGCGGATCCATCCCGGTCGGGAACTGTGGATCACCGGCGGCCGCATCGCCGCGGTGAAGGCCGCCGGCACGGCCAGGAAAGCTTGGAGCGACGTTGCGGTGTATGATGCCGCCGGCGGCATCATCGCGCCGGGGCTGGTCGATCCGCACATCCATATCGAATCCTCGATGGTGACGGCCTGCGCCTATGCCGAGGCCGCGCTCCTCAACGGTACCACAACGATCTTCTGCGACAGCCACGAGATCGGCAATGTCATGGATGTCGCCGGCGTCGAGGCGATGCTTGAGGACGCCCGCGAAGCGCCGCTCTCGATCTTCTTGACGGTGCCGTCGACCGTGCCGGCGACCTCGGCTGCACTGGAGACGGCCGGCGGCGACCTCACGCCCGACAAGATCGCCGGCCTGTTCGACCGCTGGCCCGAAGCGGTGGCGCTCGGCGAAAAGATGGATTTCGTGCCTGTAACGATGGGCGACGAGCGAAGCCACGCCATCCTCGCGGCGGCCTTGAAGCGCGGACGGCCGGTCTCCGGCCATGTCTATGGCCGCGAATTCGTCGCCGCCTATGCGGCAAGCGGCGTGACCGACACCCATGAAGCGATCGACCGCGACATCGCCGATGATCTGCTCGATGCCGGCGTTTGGGTTTTTCTTCGCGGCGGACCGCCGACCACGCCCTGGCATTCGCTGCCGCAGGCGATCCGCACCGTCACCGAGTTAGGGGCTTCGCACAAGCGGACCGCGGTGTGCACCGACGACCGCGACGCCGATGATATCCTGCTGTTCGGTCTCGACTGGGTGGTGCGCGAAGCCGTCAAGGCGGGGATGTCGCCGGAGCAGGCCTGGTCGATGGGCTCGCTGCATGGCGCCACTCGCTTCGGCACGGACGGCGACATCGGCGGCCTCGGCGGTGGCCGCCGCGCCGATCTCGTGCTGATGGACGACAATCTCAAGCCGCAATCGACCTGGTATGGCGGCGAGCTGGTCGTCGAAAACCGCAAGATCACGCCGCGGCTCGATCAGGCGCTGTCGCAGCGCTATCAATATCCGAAGGCGGCCTATGTCACCGTGAAGCTACCAGAGAACCTGAAGCTGACGCCGGAATTGCCGGCGAAGGCCTGCACCGTCAACGCGATCAAGACTGCGCTGCCCGGCATCACGCTGATCCATGAAAAGGTCGCGATCGAGCCGGCCAATGACTGGCCGTCGCTGTTCGCGCGCTACAGCCTGTGCTTCGTCACCGTGGTCGAGCGTCACGGCAAATCGGCCGGCAACGTCGCATACGGCTTGCTGAAGGACTTTGGTTTGAAGCGCGGCGCGGTCGCCTCCAGCGTCGGCCACGACAGCCACAACATCATTGTCGCCGGCACCAACGAGGGGGACATGCAGGTCGCGATCGCAGCCATCAAGGCGCAGCAGGGCGGCGTCTGCGTCGTCGCCGATGGCAAGGTGAGGGCGCTGGTGCCGCTGCCGATCGCTGGCCTGCTCTCTGACAAGCGCGTCACCGAAGTCGCTGAAGAAGTCAAAGTGCTGAAGACGGAATGGGCGGAGGCCGGCTGTACCATCCCCTACATGGGCTTCAATTTGATTCCGCTATCGGTCATTCCGGAAATTCGCATCACCGACAAGGGCCTCGTGCTCGTGCCGCAGATGGAGCTGGCGCCGCTGTTCGAGTGAAACGCTTCCACGGATATCTTGCCCTAACCAATTGAGACGACCGCGATTTTCCGCGGGCTGCCGCATCGTGGAAAATAAAATCTGCTGCGTTGAGATCGCATCTCGCGCACCCGATGATCTCGCTCGCTGACTTAAACCAAGCGAGGTCCGATATGGCGAAGATGCGAGCTGTCGATGCAGCCGTGCGTATCCTGGAGAAGGAAGGCATCTCGACCGCCTTCGGCGTTCCCGGGGCTGCGATCAATCCGCTTTATTCGGCGCTGAAGAAGCGCGGCTCGATCCGCCATATCCTCGCGCGCCATGTCGAGGGCGCTTCGCATATGGCCGAAGGCTACACCCGGGCCACGGCCGGCAATATCGGCGTTTGCATCGGCACTTCGGGGCCGGCCGGCACCGACATGATCACCGGGCTCTATTCGGCGATTGCCGATTCCATCCCGATCCTTTGCATCACCGGACAGGCGCCGCGCGCGCGACTCTACAAGGAGGATTTCCAGGCGGTCGACATCGAATCGATCGCAAAGCCGGTGACCAAATGGGCGGTCACCGTGCGCGAGCCGGCGCTGGTGCCGCGCGTGTTCAGCCAGGCGTTTCATGTGATGCGCTCGGGCCGGCCCGGGCCTGTGCTGATCGACATGCCACTCGACGTGCAGCTCGCCGAAATCGAGTTCGACGACGAGACCTATGAGCCGCTGCCGGTCTACAAGCCGACCGCCTCGCGAAAGCAGGTCGAGAAGGCGCTGGAGATGCTCAATGCATCCGAACGTCCCCTGATCGTGGCGGGCGGCGGCATCATCAATGCCGATGCCTCGGATCTGCTAGTGGAATTCGCCGAAATCGCCAACGTGCCTGTGGTGCCGACGCTGATGGGATGGGGCGCGATCCCCGACGATCACGTCCTGATGGCCGGCATGGTTGGCCTCCAGACCAGCCACCGCTACGGCAACGCCACGCTGCTGGAATCCGATTTCGTGCTCGGTATCGGCAATCGCTGGGCCAACCGTCACACCGGCTCGGTCGAGACCTACACCAAGGGCCGCACCTTCGTGCATGTCGACATCGAGCCGACCCAGATCGGGCGGGTGTTCAATCCCGATCTCGGTATCGTCTCGGACGCGAAGGCCGCGCTCGAGCTCTTCGTCACCGTCGCCAGGGAGTGGCGACGTTCCGGCAGGCTCCGCGAGCGCCAGGCGTGGCCCGCTTCCTGCCGCGATCGCAAGAAGACCATGCTGCGCAAGAGCCATTTCGACAACGTCCCGATCAAGCCGCAACGCGTCTATGAGGAGATGAACAAGGCGTTCGGCCGCGACACCACCTATGTCACCGTGATCGGCCTGTCGCAGATCGCCGGCGCGCAGTTCCTGGGCGTCTACAAGCCGCGCAACTGGATCAATGCGGGGCAGGCGGGCCCGCTGGGCTGGACGCTTCCCGCCGCGCTCGGCGTGCGCGCGGCGTGCCCGGATCGAGACATCGTGGCGCTGTCCGGTGACTACGACTTTCAGTTCCTGATCGAGGAGCTCGCGGTCGGGGCGCAGTTCAATCTGCCCTACATCCACGTCGTCGTGAACAATTCCTATCTCGGCCTGATCCGCCAGGCCCAGCGCGGATTTGACATGGACTATCACGTCCAGCTCTCCTTCGAGAACATCAACGCGCCTGAGCTGGGCGGCTACGGTGTCGACCATGTTGCCGTTGCCGAAGGCCTTGGCTGCAAGGCGATCCGCGTCACCGATCCCAGGGACACGCAAGCGGCCTTCGCCACGGCGCGCGAATTGATGAAGAAGCACCGCGTGCCCGTGGTGGTCGAATTCATCCTCGAGCGCGTCACCAATATCGCGATGGGGACCGAGATCGACAATATCGTCGAGTTCGAGGAGGTGCTGGACTTAGCCCTCGACGAGGTCGGGACCACGCGCCCCGGCGTGCTTCAGCCGGCGGAATAGGGGAGAGCGCCATGCCGAAATTCGCCGCCAACCTCACCATGCTCTTCAACGAGATGCCGTTCATCGACCGCTTCGCCGCGGCGAAGGCGGCAGGCTTTGCCGGGGTCGAGTATCTCTTCCCCTATGATCTCGATAAGGCGCTCCTGCGCGAGCAGCTCGAGGCCCACGGGCTGACGCAAGTTCTGCACAATCTGCCCGCTGGCAACTGGGCTGCCGGCGAGCGCGGCATCGCAATTTTGCCTGAGCGCACCGCCGAATTCCGCGACGGCGTGTTCCGCGCCATCGACTATGCCAAGGCGCTCGATTGCGAGCAACTCAACTGCCTCGTCGGGATTGCGCCCGTCGATGCCGATCCGCGCGAGCTGCAAGAGACGCTGGTCGGAAACCTGCGCTTCGCGGCGTCGACGCTGGCGCGCGAGAACATCAAGCTGCTGGTCGAGCCGATCAACACGCTCGACATTCCCGGCTTCTTTCTCAACGGCACCGAGCGGGCGGTGCAGCTGATTGCCGAGGTGCGGTCGAGCAATCTGTTCATCCAGTACGACATCTATCACATGCAGATCATGGAGGGCGATCTCGCCCGCACCATGCAGGAATATCTGCCGCAGATCGCGCACATCCAGCTCGCCGACAATCCGGGCCGTCACGAGCCCGGCACCGGCGAGATCAACTATCCTTTCCTGTTCCGCCATCTCGACGCGATCGGCTATCGCGGCTGGATCGGCTGCGAATACAAGCCGCGCACCACGACGCTGGAAGGCCTCTCGTGGCACGCGGCGCGGACATTCGAGACCTGAGGAAACGCAGACATGATTGACATCGGCTTCATCGGACTTGGCACCATGGGACGGCCGATGGCCGGCCACCTTCTGGCTGCGGGCCATCGCGTTCTCCTGCATGACGTCGTGCCGGTCGCGCCGGAGCTGATCGCGGCAGGCGGCGTCGCCTGCAAATCGGCCAAGGAAGTGGCGGAGGAGGCGGATGCCGTCATCATCATGGTGCCGGATACGCCGCATGTAGAGGCCGTGCTGTTCGGCAAGGACGGCGTGGCGGGCGGCATCTCCAAGGGCAAGATCGTGGTCGATATGAGCTCGATCTCGCCGCTGGCAACCAAGGAGTTCGCAAAGAAGATCGAGGCGCTTGGCGCGGACTATCTCGACGCGCCGGTGTCGGGTGGCGAGGTCGGCGCCAAGGCGGCGAGCCTCACCATCATGGTCGGCGGTCCCGAGCGCGCCTTCACTACCATGAAGCCGGTCTTCGACAAGATGGGCAAGAACGTCACGCATGTCGGGGCCAATGGTGACGGCCAGACGACGAAGGTCGCCAACCAGATCATCGTCGCGCTGACGATCGAGGCGGTGAGCGAAGCGCTGCTGTTCGCCTCCAAGGCCGGTGCCGATCCCGCGCTGGTGCGCAAGGCGCTGATGGGCGGCTTTGCCTCGTCGCGGATTCTCGAAGTGCATGGCGAACGCATGGTGAAGCGCAATTTCGATCCGGGCTTCCGTATCGAGCTGCACCAGAAGGATCTCAATCTTGCGCTCGAAGGCGCGCGGGCTCTGGGCCTTTCACTGCCGAGCACGGCGGTGGCGCAGCAATTGTTCTCGTCCTGCACCGCGCATGGCGGCAAGGGCTGGGATCATTCGGCGATGGTGCGGGCGCTGGAACTGATGGCCGGGCACGAGATCGCCGCGGCGTAAGTGTTACGCAGTGACACTCTCCAGATTTGGCGCGTCTTTCGCCGCGGGGGAACCGGAACAATTGTCCCGGCCCGGCGGTTGAAGGCGCATCAACAAGCACTGGAGGGTGTGGACATGAAAACCCGTCTTGCGATTTCGTTGGTTGCCGCGTCGCTGCTGGCGTCGAGTGCAGCCTTCGCCCAGTCGACAACCGAAGAGGGCGCCAGGAATGGCGCACGTGCGGGCGGAGACGTCGGCGGCCCGGTCGGCGCGATGGTCGGCGGCACCGTCGGTGCGGCCGTTGGCGCTGGACTGGAAATTCCGAATGCGATCCTCGGCGGACTCCCGCGCGATGATTCCGTCGTGGTTCACGAGCGCGTCGTGGTCGGCGAGCCGCTGCCCCCGACCGTGGTGCTGCGCCCCGTGCCGAACTACACCGAGTACCGCTATGCGGTCGTGAACGATCGCCGCGTGATCGTCGAGCCGCGCACGCGCCGCGTCGTCAAGATCATCGATTGATCGACGCGTAAGAGTTGGAACATAGCGCCCCGCGGAGCGACGATCCGCGGGGCGCTATCGTCAGTGACGAAACCCTAAAGCGGGTCGCGCACGCCGAGGCCGTGCATGAAGCGCTCTCGGATCTGCACGGGATCCCTGCGGGTGGTGCCGACACCGGGCTTGTCGTCGATGCGCAGCGCGATCAGGCTCGGCTCGTCAGCCGACATGGCCTCGTCGACGAGGCGTTCGAAATCCTCCTCGTCCGCGGCCCAGGCGCTGTTGGTGAGCCCCGAGCCTAGGGCGATGGCGACGAGATCGGCGACACCGGCGGCCGGCGTCGGCTGCGCGCCGGTGATCTGGTAGATGCCGTTATCCATCACGATCATGATCAGGTTCTTCGGCTTCAAGGCCGCGATGGTCGAGAGCGCGCCGAGCTGCATCAGCAGCGAGCCGTCACCTTCGAGCGCGAAGACGCGGCGGTCGGGCTGCGCCAGCGCCACGCCGAGCGCGATCGGGAAGGCGAGACCCATGCTGCCGAGCATGTAGAAATTCTGTGGGCGGTGGCCGGCGGCCCAGAGGTCGAAATTGGTGTTGCCGATGCCGCCGATTACCGCTTCCTCGTGCTTGAGCTTTACGATCAGGCGCGAGGTCAGATCGAACCGGTTCATCACCTTGGTATTGCGCGTGTTCGTTTTTGAACTCATTTGGCGGCACTCACTTGTCGAAGACCTTGCCGCCGGTGAGCAGCGGGTTGAGGATCAGCGCTACCGGCGCCTGCGTCGTGACGGCCTGCTTGATCGAGCGGTCGGCGATGAATTCGAGCTCGTCGAGCCGGGTGATGGTGTGGTGCTCGAGCGCCAGCGAATCCAGCACCGGGCGCATGGTGCGGCAGACCAGCGACTGGCCGTAATTGAACTCGCCGAGCGTGCCGCGCTCGGAGACGAACATGATCAGCGGGATCTGGTAGGGCACCGCGAGCGAGGCGAGCGTGTTGGCGAGCGTGGCAAAGCCCGAGGTCTGCATCAGCACCGCGCCGCGCCGCCCGCCCATCCAGGCGCCGGAGACGATGCCGACGGCCTCTTCCTCGCGGGCGGTGGCGAAGGACGTGAAGAATGGATCGGCGTGGAGGTTCTTGATCAGCGGGGTCAGCACGCGGTCGGGCACGTAGGGGATGAGGCTGATCTCGTTCCGCTTCAGGGTTTGCAGGACTATCCCGTGCCAGCTCTTGTCGCTGGACGCCTGCGTCGAAGTCTGCTGCTCCGCAATCGCCATTGCGTTCTCCCTTGAGCCGCGCATGTTTCTTGGTCTTGGCCAATGTCGCGGCGTTCTACCGAACTTGACGGAGCGGGCGGGATTGTCAACATGCCCGGGCCGGCACCGTGATCTGCGCCAGACGGACTGCCATGGCCGGCACCGCCATGTCATAAGCGGGATAACGAGAAACGGGAGGACGCATGGACGGGACGCGTATTGCGCTGACCCTGCGGGTCTCCACGAGAGAGCCGGAAGGTCCTGATGTCGGTCAACAGCAAGCGCGTCTTCTACGTCAAATACCTGGCCAACCCGATCTACATCGACATCCTGAAGGCGCGGCCCGACGTCCGGCTCGACCGCATCGAGAACGAGAGCCCCGCGGACTTTTACGCTCCGATCCTGAGCGCGGCCCATGTTTACCAGATCGGCGCCGCCCGCGACGAGCTGGCGCCGCACTTCCATGTCGATGCCACCTTCCTCAAGCGCACGCCGAACCTGCTGCTGGTCTCCAGCAATGGCGCGGGCTTTGATCCCGTCGACGTCGAGGCGTGCACGAATGCAGGCGTGCTGGTCGTCAACCAGTCCGGCGGCAACGCGCATTCGGTGGCCGAGCACGCGCTGGCGATGATGCTGACCTTGTCCAAGCGCATCATTCAGTCCGATCGTCGCTTGCGCCGTGAGCCCAATGTCAACCGCAACGAGCTCGTCGGCAATGAGGTCGAACACAAGACCGTCGGCATCATTGGCCTCGGCAATGTCGGCCGCCGCATCGCCGCATTGTGCAAGGGCCTGCTCGGCATGAAGGTGCTGGCTTACGACCCGTACCTTTCGCCCGAAGTGATGGCCGAGCGGGGCGGCGAGAAGGTCGAGCTCGACGAGTTGCTGCGCCGCGCCGATTTCGTCTCGATCTCCTGTCCGCTCAACAAGGGCAGCCGCAACATGATCAGCGTACGCGAGTTCGGCCTGATGCAGCCGCACGCCTATTTCATCACCACCGCGCGCGGCTTCATCCATGACGAGGACGCCTTGCTTGGGGCGTTGCGCGACAAGCGTATCGCTGGTGCCGGCCTCGACGTCTGGTCCAAGGAGCCGCCGCCGCCGGAGCATCCGCTGCTGCAGTTCGACAATGTGCTGGCGAGCCCGCACACGGCCGGCGTCACGATCGAGGCGCGCGAGAACATGGGCCGTATCGCGGCCGAGCAGGTGCTGGAGACGCTCGATGGCAAGCGGCCGCCGCGCATCATCAATCCCGATGTCTGGCCTGTTTATGCCGCGCGCTTCAAGCAGACCTTTGGCGTTGCGCCTGGGTAGCGCGCGCGAGGGACTGTTGCGCGCGCTGATCATTGGTTACCACGGTAAAAATACAATGCGGCGCATCTTATCGTTGGCGTGAATGAACGCGTATGACTTGTCCTGTAGATCAGGTTCCATGAGCATACTTTCGATTGCGACATCCGGACTTTCTGCGGCGAGCTTGCGTGTGAGCGTGGCCGCGAGCAACATCGCCAATGTCCGCACCACCGGCCCGCTACCCGCGTCGGGCGGATCGAGCACATCGGCCGGTGCCGGCAGTGTGAGCACGAGCTCGACTTATCCCGCGGCTTATGTGCCGTTGCGAGTCGATCAGGTCGACCAGTCGAGCGGCTCGACGCCCGGCGGCACTATCGCAACGGTGTCGACAGTGTCGCCGAGTTATACCGCACAATCCGACCCGAGCGCTCCCTTCGCCGACCGGGACGGCCTGGTCGCCGCGCCGAATGTCGATCTCGCTAATGAGCTCGTTCAAATGGCGGCTGCAAAATACAGCTTCATCGCCAATGCGAAGGTCATTCAAGCCTACTCCGAAACGACGGAATCACTCCTCGATATCAAGACTTGATGGCTGACCGATCGTACCGATGCCTGAATTGGCGGCAGGAACCGGCGCCGGCTTGATCTCCGTCAAAATCTGTCTCCCCGAAACCCGGTAAATGGGATTAGATTGCCGCCGGGGCAGCAGGGAGGTCCCATGTCAACTTATGTCGTCAGGTTCATGAAGGACGTGCTCGGCGAGTACGGCCGGCAGATCGAGGTCTGTCAGGGCGCACTCGAGATCGACGCCGCAGACGAGGACGAAGCCAAGGAGCGGGCGAAGGCGAGGTTTTGCAAGGACCAGGCGTTGCGTCACTGGTCGCTGCATGCCGATCGCATCCAGGTCAGACCGGCTGACTTTACCTCGTAGGGCCCAGCCCGGGCGCCGCGATCGGCGGCGGCGCGGTGACGCCGGCGCCGAGCGAACGCTGCACCATGACGGTATCGGACCAGCCGCCGTGGCGGTAAGCGACGCCGCACAACAGGCCGACGCGGGCGAAGGCGAATTTTTCGTGCAGCGCCAGCGAAGGGGCGTTGTCGGCATCGATATAGCCGATCATCTGGCGGAAGCCGGCCGCCGCACAGGCATCGATCAGCTCCTGGAGCAGCAGCCGTCCGACGCCGCGGCCGAGATGCCCGTGGTGGACATAGATCGAGTGCTTGGCCGTGTAGCGATAGGCCGGACGCTTGCGGAACAGCACCGCATAGGCGTAGCCGACCACTTCGCCGCGATAGGTCGCGACGAGATGCGGCAGGCGGGTCTGTTTCAGGTTCTTGCGCCGGTCGCGCAGGTCGTCCGGTTCTGGCGCGCCGGTTCCCTCGACATCGCGCGGCACGCCATTGCGGACGTGATGGCGGTAGATCCGCAGCATCGCCTCGATATCGCTCTCGCGTGACGGCCGGACCAGAACCGGCTCGTCATCGGCGCGTGCAATCGCTGTTTCGTTCATCGGCCCCTACTCGGCAACGACGTAAGTATAGAGCCCGATCCGGCCGCGCGCATCGACCTCCTTGTAGACGCCCTGGATTTCCACATCGAAGCCCGGAAACGTATTGAAGCAGGTCTCGAACATCCTGAGATAATCCACCATGGGCTTGGCTCGTTCCGTCAGCCGCTCGCCGGGGACGATGGTGGCGATGCCGGGCGGATAGACCACAAAGGGCGTGGTCGCGATGCGGCCGGCGATCGCCTCGATCGGCAGATAGTCGACGTCGTTCTTGAACAGGAAGCGCGCGGCATCGCGCGGCGACATGGCAATCTCAGGCATGTGTTCCGGCATGAACTGTCGCGCCTGAAGCGCGCTGACATCGGCGGTACGGAAGAAGCGGTGCATCTCGCCGCAGAGGTCGCGCAGTCGCACGCCAGCATAGCGCGCCTGCCGCCGCTGATGGAATTCCGGGATCGCGTCGGCCAGCAGCGCATTGTCGTCGTGCAGTCTCTTGAAGGCAACGAGGCCGGAGATCAGCGTGCCGGCCTTGCTGGCCTCGACGCCGGGGGTGAGCAGAAAGAGCAGGGAGTTGAGGTCGTTCTTTTCAGGCACGATGCGGTTTTCGCGCAAGTACTGCGCGACGACCGGGGCGGGGATGCCGTGCTCGGCATAGGCGCCGGTGGTGCGGTCGAAGCCGGGCGTGAGTAACGTCAGCTTGTTCGGATCGGTCATGGCAAAGCCCTCGGCCATGCCGGGGAAGCCGTGCCAGTTGCTGTCAGGGCCGAGCTGCCACAGCGCGGGATTGGTCGCGAGCTCGTCGGTCGACAGCGTCTCCCAGGCAACGTTATGCGCGGCGCCGGGGCGGCTGACGTCGGGGATGGCAACGCGATCGGGTACGAACGGCTCGAAGAACCAGCGCCGGTCCGGGTTCTGTTCCTTCTCCTCGAACTCCCGGCGCATGGCGCGGATCTTCTTGCGCAGCTCGATGCCGAGGCGGATGGTGTCGTCCCATAGCACTTCGCCGGAGCGGCCCTTCATCATCTGCGCGCCAACGTCGAGCGAGGCGAACAGCGGATAAAACGGCGAGGTCGAGGCGTGCTGCATGAAACTTTCGTTGAAGCGGCGGTGCTCGACGCGCCGCTTCTGGCCGCGGATGTGGCGGTCCTTGATATGGATCTGCGAGGCCTGCGAGAAGCTGGCAAGCTGCTTGTGGGTCGACTGCGTCGCGATGATGCCCGGTGCCTCCGGCGGGAGATTGGCAAGCCCCATCGCGAAGCGGCCGACGTAGAGCGGGTGGAACTTCATGAAGCCGGCCCAGGCCTCGTCGAACAGGATGTATTCGCAGAGGTGGCCGATGCGCTTCAGGATCATTTCGGCATTGTGAATCGTGCCGTCATAGGTGCATTGCTCGACCACGGCGACGCGGAACGGCCGTTCCTTGCGCCAGGCGTCCTTGTCCGTGACCAGCGGATGGTTGCGGATCGTCTCGCGCAGGGCCCGTTCGTCGAGCGCGTCCCAGCGCATCGGACCGATCAGGCCCCAGGCATTGCGGATGGTCGGGACATAGACCGGAATTCCGCCATTGATCATCAACGCGCCGTGATGGGCGGCCTTGTGGTTGTTGCGGTCGAACAGCACGAGGTCGCCGTCTGTGACGAGCGCGCCGAGCGCGACCTTGTTCGAGGTCGAGGTGCCGTTGAGCACGAAATAGGTCTTCTCCGCACCGAAGATCTGCGCCGCCTCCTTCTGCGCCTTCAGCGCCGGACCCTCATGGGTGAGGAGGTCGCCGAGATCGAGCACGGAATTGTCGAGGTCGTCGCGGAAGACGGACTCGCCGAGATGCTCGACGAAGACCCGGCCGATCGGGCTTCGGTTGTAGAACACGCCGCCATTGTGGCCCGGACAGGTCCAGAGCTGGTTGCCTTCCTCGGCATAATCGACCAGCGCGCCGAAGAACGGCGTCTTCAGCGTCTCGGCATATTGCTTGAGCCGGCTGATCAGGTTCTTGGCGATGAAGGTCGGCGTCTCCTCCGACAGGAAGACATAGCCATCGATGAAGTCGAGCACCTCGACCGGGAGATCCTCGAACCGCTTGCGCCGGATCAGGAGGATGATCGGGAAGTCGAGGCCGCGGCGCCGCATCAGATTGATCAGCGCCGAGGTCTTGCCCTCCAGGCCTTTCTTGCCCCAATCCACCACCATGCAGCCGATCGCGGCGTCGGTCTGCACCGCCATCTCGGCGTCCTCCAGCTTGCGGGCCCGGACCACCTCGAAGCCGGAGCGCTGGATCTCCTCGATGATCTGGTTGAAACGGACGCCTTCGAGGTCGTCGGCGTCGAATACAGGTGCGGCGAACAGGAAGTTGAAGCGCTTGAAATAGTCCATGACGTGTCCCGAATGTGCAGAGACTGACAGGTCTCGGCACATTCGATGACAGTTCTATGACGGTGCGCGGGATGGCCGCAGCCCGCGCTTGCGGGGCGAGGGAAACGCTACCGCTTCGCCTCGCCGAACACCACCGTCGGCACCGCGCGATTGACGACCTCGCGCAGCGCAAAGCTCGATTGTACCCGCGCCACGCGCGGCAGGCGCGACAGTTCGGTGCGGTGGATGCGCTCGAAATCCTGGATGTCGCGGGCGAGCACGATCAGGATGTAGTCGTCGGTCCCCGACATCAGGAAGCAGCGCACGACGGAGGGGCACTTTACCACCTCCGCCTCGAACGCCTTCAGCGCCTCGTCGCTCTGGCTCTCAAGCGCAATGCGCACCAGCACCGTCGTGGTCAGGCCGAACTGCGCCAGATCGAGCGCGGCCTGGTAGGCCTGGATGTAGCCGTCATCCTCCAGCGTCTTCTGCCGCCGTGCCAGCGCGGTGCTGGAGAGGCCGACCTTGTTGGCGAGCTCGGTGTGGCTGGCGCGCGCATTGGTCGTAAGTTCCGCGAGAATCGCGAGATCTTTCCGGTCGAGGGCCAAGGTTTTGTTTCCAGCGTGAAAGGACACTTCCGCGACCGAAACCGGCGCGGGACGGCCAAAACTACCGGATATTTGCACGAAACCAAACTGCCTGCGCCGCTACGATCATGGGGTGAATCAAAAGGAGCCCAGGATGCGTGTCGGTGTGCCCAAGGAGATCAAGGTGCAGGAATATCGCGTCGGGCTCACCCCGGGCGCTGTCCGTGAATATATCGCGGCTGGGCATCAGGTCACGGTTGAGACTGGAGCCGGCAGCGGCATCGGTGCGTCCGACGAGGTCTATCAGCGGGCGGGGGCCTCCATTGCCGCCGGTGCGCGCGACATCTTCGCCAAGTCCGACATGATCGTGAAGGTGAAGGAGCCGCAGAAAAGCGAATGGGCCCAGCTCCGCGAAGGCCAGATCCTGTTTACCTATCTCCATCTCGCGCCCGATCCCGAACAGGCCAAGGGCTTGGTCGCGTCCGGCTGCACAGCGATCGCCTATGAAACCGTCACCGACGCGGCCGGTCACCTCCCCCTGCTCGCGCCGATGAGCGAAGTCGCCGGCCGCCTCGCCATCGAGGCCGCTGGCGCCGCGCTCAGGCGATCGGGCGGCGGTCGCGGGCTGCTGCTCGGCGGCGTGCCCGGCGTGCAGCCGGCGCGCGTCGTCGTGCTCGGCGGCGGTGTGGTAGGAACGCAGGCCGCGCGCATGGCCGCAGGCCTCGGTGCTGAAGTCACCGTGATCGACCGCTCAATTCCTCGTCTGCGCGAGCTAGATGATGTCTTCCTCGGGCGGGTGCGCACCCGCTTTTCGACCATCGAGGCCGTCGAGGAGGAGGTGTTCGCCGCCGACGTCGTGATCGGTGCGGTGCTGGTGCCGGGCGCGAGCGCGCCAAAGCTCGTGACGCGTGCGATGCTCAAATCGATGCGGCCGGGTGCTGTGCTGGTCGACGTCGCGATCGACCAGGGCGGCTGCTTCGAGACCTCGCACGCGACGACGCATGCGGAGCCGACCTACGAGGTCGACGGCGTCGTGCATTATTGTGTAGCGAACATGCCGGGCGCGGTGCCGGTGACGTCGAGCCAGGCGCTGAACAATGCGACGCTGCCGTTCGGTCTGATGCTCGCCAACAAGGGCTTTGCTGCCGTGCTGGAGAATCAGCATCTGCGCAATGGGCTCAACGTCCATCGCGGCCGCATCACCAACAAAGCGGTGGCGGAAAGTCTCGGGATGGATTTTGCGCCGCTGGGAAGCGGGCTGGCGGCATAGAGTCGCCAGACCTACGCCTTCGTCGACCTGTGCGGCCCGAGGTCCGGATCGTGCGTCATGCGCGATTAGTCCGCCAAACGCCACGGCATCGCCGAAAACGCGCGGCCGCTCGAGTTGCGGTAGTAAGTGCTCATGGTAGTCGTCGAGCAGGTCCGGGTGGACGCCATGGGCCCTCCAACCCGGAAAAAGAAGAAAACTATTGCCTCAAGCTAGTCCGGCGGAAGGAGTTTCCCCGCCGGGGGGCAAAAACGCCAATCGCTTCCATTGCTGTTTGAGGCCGAAACGACGACATTTCGGTCACAGATTGATGGATTGGCCCATTATGGAACGCACTGGATTTGAGCCGTTCGGCGAGCAGCTGGTGTCCGCGACGGACACCCAGCCGAAGTCGCGCGCCGCAAAGCTCGTGTTGCGGGCCGGCACCGGCCTGTTCTGGTCGCTGGTCGCCGCCATCGTCCTGGCGCGTGCGGCCTTCTTCGAGCCCGGCGTCTACGACAGCTTCAGCCACGTGGCTTCGATCGCCAAGAACCTGCTGTTCTAAGCCGGTTATTCCGGGCTGAGGATATAACTTCTCTCGGCCCTGATATGTCGAAAACTTATTTCCCAGTCCAGCGACCCTGCGTATAAATCCTTCTCCCTAGGGAGAGATTTGTGCCGCAGAATCAAGCATCCAGCCCGGCCGATGCCAAGCCGGCGACCGTCGCGAGCCGTATTGCGGCGCTGATTCCCGGCATTCTCCTCTGCATCGCCGTGGCCGGCGTTTCGGCCTCTCTTGAGCGGGCCGAACTGGGCGTCTTCGAGCACCCCTATGTCGAAGCGCTGGTGATGGCGATCCTGCTCGGCATGGCGCTGCGCAGCTTCTGGAAGCCGGCGACGCGCTGGCAGGCCGGCATCGCTTTCAGCGCCAAGCAGCTGCTCGAGGTCGCCGTCATGCTGCTGGGCGCCTCCATCAGCTTCGCCGCTATCGCAGCTTCGGGCATCGCCCTTTTGGCATCGATCGCCGCTGTCGTCGTCGTGGCGCTCTCCGTCTCCTTCGGCCTCAGCCGCCTGCTTGGTCTGTCGACGCGGCTCTCGATCCTGATTGCCTGCGGCAATTCCATCTGCGGCAATTCTGCCATCGCGGCGGTGGCGCCGATCATCGGCGCCACCAGCGACGAGATCGCATCCTCGATCTCCTTCACCGCCATCCTCGGCGTGATGATGGTGCTGGGCCTGCCGCTGCTGATCCCGCTATTGCAGCTCACCGCCACGCAATACGGCATCCTCGCAGGTTTGACCGTCTATGCAGTGCCGCAGGTGCTCGCGGCGACGGTGCCGGCCGGACTCGTCTCGACGCAGATCGGCACGCTGGTCAAGCTGATGCGCGTGTTGATGCTGGGGCCCGTGGTCGTCGGTCTCTCATTGGTCGCCTCGCGCTGGCAGACCGGCGCCAAGAAGACCAATGTCGGCTTCTTCCGTCTGGTGCCGTGGTTCATCCTCGGCTTCCTTGTGCTTGCGACGCTGCGCTCGCTCGAGATCGTGCCGGCGACAGTCGTAGGGCCCGTGACGAAGATCACGAGCTTCCTCACGGTGGTCTCAATGGCTGCGCTCGGCCTCGGCGTCGACGTGCGCGTGCTCGCCAATGTCGGCGGCAGGGTGACGGCCGCGGTGACGCTGTCGCTGATGTTGCTGCTAGGGATCAGTATCGTGCTGGTGCACTGGTTTAAGTGAGGCGAGCGAAGCTGCCGTAGGGTAGGCAAAAGCGCGTAGCGCTGTGCCCACCGTTCTCACCGCGATCGGAAAAGAAATGGTGGGCACGCTTCGCTTTGCCTACCCTACGAAACCTGTCATCCCGCAAGCGGGGCGAGGTTAAATCAGATCACATCCGCCAGCGAATGGCCGTGCAGCTCGATATTCAGCCCCTGCATGCCCATGTCGTTGATCTCGCCGCCCATGGCTTTCAGGCTTTCCTCGCGGATCAGCGACATCAGCCCGCGGCGTAGCGCCAAAAACTCCGACGACATCATCATCGATTGCTGCCGCGGCCGCTCTAAGGGAATCGGGATCTCGGCCTTGATCGAGCCCGGACGTGCGGTCATGCAGTAGACGCGGTCGGAGAGGAAGATGGCCTCGTCGATATCGTGGGTGACGAACAGCACCGAGATCTTTAGCCGCTGCCACATATTGGTGAGGATCTGCTGCATGATGACCCGGGTCTGCGCGTCCAGCGCGCCGAAGGGTTCGTCGAGCAGCAGCACCTTCGGTCCCGTCGCGAGTGCGCGGACGATACCGACGCGCTGCTTCATGCCGCCCGAGAGCTTTTCCGGATAATGCTTCTCGAAGGCCTCGAGGCCGGCGAGTCCGAGCAGGGTGCGCGCGGCGCGTTCGCGCTGCGAACGCGCCATGCCGCGCATCTTCAGGCCGAACTCGACATTCTCCCGCACAGTCTTCCATGGAAACAGCGAATATTGCTGAAACACCATGCCGCGCTCGGCACCGGGGCCGTTCACGCGTTCGCCATCGACGGTGACGATGCCGGTGGTGGGTTTAAGGAATCCCGCGACCGCATTGAGCAGCGTCGACTTTCCGCAGCCGGAGGGGCCGACGATGGAGACAAACTCGCCCGGCTTCACATGAATCTGCGTGTCCGTGACGGCCTGAACCGGCCCCTCGATGCTGTCATAGCTGAGGGAGAAGTTTCTGACCTCGATATGACCTTTCGGTTCGCTCGTCCGAATCTCGCTCACCTCGTTGACCTCCACGGCATTACCAGGTGTCCCGCGCCTCTGATGAGCAGGCTCGATCCCAGCCCGAGCACGCCGATCGCGATCATGCCGAGCGCGATGTCGGGATACTGGACCAGCGAATAGGCCTCCCATGTGAAATAGCCGATGCCGTACTGGCCCGAGATCATCTCGGCCGCGATCAACGATACCCAGGCGACGCCCATGCCGACGGTGAGGCCGGTGAAGATGTGTGGCAGCGAGGCCGGAAAGTACACCTCGCGGAAGATCGAGCGCTCGCGCGCGCCGAGACATTGCGCGGCGCGCACCAGCACGGGATCGACCAAGGACATCCCGTGCAGCGTGTTGACCAGGATCGGGAAGAACGAGCCGAGGAACGTGATGAAGACGATGCTCTGCTCGTTGGTCGGCCACAGCATGATCGCCATCGGCACCCAGGCGATCGCCGGGATCGGCCGCAGCACCTCCGCGACCGGGAAGATGATCTCATGCACCAGCTTGAAGCGGCCCATGACGAGGCCGAGCGGCACGCCGGCGATCGCTGCCAGCGAAAAGCCGATGAAGATGCGCCGGCAGCTCAGCGCGATGTGCAGCAGGAATTTGGGATCGTGGATCGCCTTGGTGAAGCTCGCATAGACCGCGAGCGGCGAGGGCACGTTGGTGAAGCGCACGAAGAACACGACGCGATAGGTCGTGAGCAGGTGCCAGACCAGCAGGAAAGCGAGCAGCGAGATGATGCCGACCGCGGTGGCGCGCAGACGGCCCTGGTTCAGCCGGTACCAGCGCAGTGCCAGTGTACCGAAGGAGGGCGGTGTTGCGGGGGGCGTGACGGCGGGCGTTGGGGCCGCCTCGGCAACGGCTGTTGGCATGCTGCTGTCCTCTGAATGTCTGAGGATGGCGGGACTGCTCACGTCTTGCCTCCGCTGACCGCCGCCTTGACCGCGTCCTCGAAGCCGAGCACCTTGCCGCTGATGTTGGCGGCATAGGCTTCCGCATCCTTCTTCAGCAGGAAAGGCGCGACATCGCCATTGCCGACCGCGAAGAAGGCCTGGTCGGCGAACAGCTTGATGCCGCGCGTGGTGTCGAAGACGTAGGCGACGTTGATCTTCTTGCCCTTGGCCTTGAAGTCGGCATAGGCCCCTAACGTGCAGCTCGCCGACGAGAACGGCAGGATGCCGGCGTCGTCGACCCAGACCTCGCCGGCCTTGCGCGGATCGGTGATCGGCTTCTTGCAGAAGCTGTCCTCACCGGAAATTTCGTAGTTCTTGGTGCTCGCAAGCTGCGCGTCGTAGTCGAGCTTCATCTCGGCATAGGCCTTGCGGATGTAGCTGTCGTCGACCCATTTTTTCGGATCGAACTCTTTCATGCGACCGAGATTCTGCAGCACCTTGACGTCGGTGGCGGCCGCATCGACCAGCGCCGGCTTGACCGTGGGGTCGGTGGTCATGTTGCCGCTCGGACCCAGGAAGATGTAGACGACCTCCTTGTTGATGCCGGTCCACTCCTGGATCTTCTCGGCGGCAAGCTTGGGATCGTCGTGCAGCCACTGGTTGGCGGCAATTAGCGCCTTCATGTAGGCGATGACGACTTCCGGATATTTTTCGGCAAAGTCCGTGCGAACCACGATGCCGTGGAAGGTCGGCAGATTGGTCTCGACGCCGTCAAAGATCTTTCGTGCAAAACCGCGGAACGGCAACAGCTCGGCAAAGGGGACGAAGTCGGCATGCGCGTCGATCTTCTTCTCTTGCAGGTTGGTCGAGCCGACCTCGGGACTCTGGCTGACGAGCTGGAAGAAATCGGACGAATAGCCGCGGTCCTGCATCGCCTTCAGTACCATGCCGTGCGCGGCGGAGCCGAAGGGCACGCTGACAAGCTTGCCCTTGAGATCGGCCAGATCGTAATAGGGCGAGTCTTTGTGAACGACGATGCCGTTGCCGGAACCGGAGAGACTGTAGGCGGCGATGCCGATCAGGCGGCTCTTGCTCTCGGGATTGCTGTCGAAGGTGAAGCCGTTCACGATCAGCGGGTAGTCGCCCATCATGCCGATCTGCAGCTTGTTCGCCATCATCGCGTTGGTGACGGGCGGCCCGGAAGTGAAATTCTGCCACTCCAGCTCGAACTTGATGTTGGCGTATTTGCCGTCCTTCGGCAGGTATTTTTCGACGAGATGCAGCTGGCGGATGACGACGCCCGCGGTCACGGTGTTGGTCGTGGTGTCCTGTGTTCCGATGCCGAGGGTAACGGTTTCCGCCGAAGCCGGCTGCGCGAGGAGTAACGCCAGCGACGTCACCGACATCGCGATCGAGAGCGTGGGAAGATGGCGGACCATTCTCATCCTCATTCGGTTGGATGTGCTGTGGTTGCCATGATTGGGTGAGGGCGTGGACAGGGCAAATCCGGAATGAACGCCGCAGTCGATTAGTTGCCGGGAAAAGCTGATTGCATACTCCTTGGGCAGTCCTGCACTATAAAGCCGCTTGCCTGTGCACCGGCGTCATTCGGCGCCTTGGCCGCGCATCTCTTCCAGCACGTCGGGCCGGCAGACCACGATCTGCGATCGCTTCGTCACCACGATTCCCTTCTCCTGCATGCGTTTCAGGCTGATCGTGACCCATTGCCTGGTGGCGCCGACCATGTGGGCGATGTCGGCATGGGTGAAGGCGGCGGCGATCACCCGGCCGTCGGCATCCTCGACACCGTAGAGATCGACCAGATGCAGCAACAGATGCGCAAGGCGCTGCGTGATCGAGCGTGTTCCGAGCATCTGGGCCAGCGCGGAATAGCATTTGCCCTTGAAAGTGAGGCCCTCGATCAGACCAATCGCGAGGTTCGGGATCTCGACGGCAAGCGACCGCAGCTCCTTTCCGGGCAGGTGCACCACGCTGCAATTGCTGGATGCGACGCCGGACCATTGATGCACGGTGCCTTCGAACACTTCGGGCCCGCCGACGAAATTGCCGACATGCCAGTAGGCGAGGGTAATCTCGCGTCCGAGCGGAGAGGTATAGAATACGCGAATGCGGCCGCTCTCGATCAGCCAGATGCCGTCGTGCTTGCCGCCCTGGCTGAACAGCGTCTGACCGCGGTTGAGCACCTTGCGGCGCCCCTGCTTCAGCACGAGCTCCCGCTCGCGCTGGCTGAGCTTGTCCATCAGCGGCGGCGGCCCGCCGATCCATTGCTGGTTCTCGGTCAGCAGCAGCGAGGAACTGCCCGCAGGCCGGATTGTCGGGGAAACAGTCCCGCGAACCGCATTCGCTGCCTGCAACATCGTCTGCCTCCGGAACGTTCAAATCGTTCTAAAGAGGAGCAATGTCCGTGCCAATCACTCGGCTGTCATCGCCCGCGAAGGCAGGCGATCCAGTATTCCAGAGACGTTAAAGGGATACGGAGAGGCCGCGGCGTACTGGATTCCCCGCCTTCGCGGGGAATGACAGCGGAGTGCGGGGGAGATCGAGCCCTTAACGCCCCGCCAAGCTCAGCAAATACGGCTTGGGGTAAATCCCCCGATTGTGTCCGTCTGAAAACGAGATGTTCAGACCGTAGCCGAGATCGCCGATCTCGGTAATCGCAATCCCAGGAAAAGCTTCGGGGAAGCGGCCGTCGAAGCGGGCGCGGGTGCAGTGGGCGCATTTGCAGGAGAGGCGGAGTTTTTCGGCAGGGACGCTCAGCGCATCGCCCTCGGTGGTGTGGACAAGGAGCGTCGCGAGATCGGCGCTGGCTTCATAGTCGGCCACGGTCGGTGCCACCAGGGCTATGGTCATGAGGTATCTCCGGCTCTCTTTTACGTCGATGCCGACGAGCGCGAATAGCAACTAATTGCCGGCGCGGACGTGGCCCACGTGCCATCTCTTCAATCACCGCTCGCGAATTGTGAAACTAATCGACCGGGATTTTCAATTCCGCGTTGCCGGAATCCCGTCTCTCCGAAACTTTGTGCGCCATCGACGGCAAGGAGAGACCATGAGCGCATTTCAGAAGGAAACGATTTTGTCGGTCAGGCACTGGACCGACTCCCTGTTCAGCTTCACCGCGACGCGCGATCCCGGCTTCCGTTTCCAGAATGGCCAGTTCGCCATGATCGGGCTCGAAGTCGAGGGCAAGCCGCTGATGCGCGCTTACAGCATGGCGAGCGCCAATCATGAGGAAGAGCTCGAGTTCTTCTCGATCAAGGTGCAGGACGGTCCGCTGACCTCGCGTCTGCAGAAGATCAGGGAAGGCGACATCATCCTGGTCGGCCGCAAGGCGACCGGCACGCTGATCACCGGGAATCTCATTCCCGGCAAGCGCCTCCTGCTGCTCTCGACCGGTACCGGCCTCGCGCCGTTCGCCAGCCTGATCAAGGATCCTGACGTCTATGAGAATTACGAGACCATCGTGCTCGCCCATGGCTGCCGGCAGGTCTCGGAGCTCGCCTATGGCGAGCACCTTGTCTGCGGTCTGCGAGATCACGAATTCTTCGGCCCTCTGATCCGCGACAAGCTGGTCTACTACCCGACCGTGACCCGCGAGCCGTTCCGGAATCGGGGCCGCATCACCGACCTGATCGCCTCCAACCAGATGTTCGACGACATCGGGCAGTCCGGCCTTGATATCGAGACCGACCGCATCATGCTCTGCGGCAGCCCGGCAATGCTGGAGGAACTCCCCGCGATGTTTGCCGCGCGCGGCTTCGTCGAGGGCAATCACAGCCAGCCCGGCCATTTCGTGATCGAGAAGGCTTTTGTCGAGCGCTGAGGCGCAAATCGCAGCCCGGCGACAACTAATTGCTATCGCCGGCACGTCACCTGAACAAATCTGATGCAAAAGGCGCCGGATCGGCGGACCAGGAGCAAGCGATGGCACTAGATCAGATCGTCGACGGACTTTCAGAGGTTTCCTGCGACGTGCTCGTGATCGGCGGCGGCACAGCCGGTCCGATGGCGGCGCTGAAGGCGAAGCTGAAGAACCCGAAGGCCAATGTCGTCCTGCTCGAAAAGGCCAACGTCAAGCGCTCCGGCGCGATCTCGATGGGCATGGATGGGCTCAACAACGCCGTCATCCCCGGCTATGCGACGCCGGAGCAGTACACCAAGGAAATCACCATCGCCAATGACGGCATCGTCGATCAGAAGGCGGTCTATAAATATGCCCAGAACTGCTTTGAGATCATCGAAGAGCTCGACAGTTTCGGCATCCGCTTCCTGAAGAACGAGAACGGCGATTACGCCGTCAAGAAGGTGCACCATATCGGCACCTATGTTCTGCCGATGCCGAACGGCGAGACCGTGAAGAAGGCGCTCTACCGCCAGCTCCGCCGCGCCCGCATCCTGATCTCGAATCGCTACATGGCGACGCGGCTGCTCAAATCGTCCGACGGTCGCATTGCCGGTGCGATCTCCGTCAACACCCGCACGGCCGAGATCCTGGTGATCAAGGCCAAGGCCGTGATCCTCTGCATGGGCGCCGCCGGCCGGCTCGGTCTGCCGACCTCGGGCTACATGTTCGGCACCTATGAGAACGCCGCCAATTCCGGCGACGGCTATGCGATGGCGTATCACGCGGGTGCGGCGCTCGCGAACCTCGAATGCTACCAGATCAATCCGCTGATCAAGGATTATAACGGCCCGGCCTGCGCCTATGTCGCCGGTCCGTTCGGCGCATTTACAGCCAATAACGAGGGCTCGCGCTTCATTGAATGCGACTACTGGTCCGGCCAGATGATGCTGGAGTTCTACAACGAGCTGTTGTCCGGCAAGGGCCCGGTGTTCCTCCAGCTCAAGCATCTGCATCCTGACACGATCTCCGAGATCGAGTCCACGCTGCACAAGGTGGAGCGGCCGACGCGCGGCCTGTTCCAGCAAGGGCGTGGGGTCGACTACCGCAATGACTCGATCGAGATGCATATCTCCGAGATCGGCTTCTGCTCCGGCCACAGCGCCTCGGGCGTGTTCGTCGACGACAATGCCCGCACCACCGTGCCCGGCCTCTACGCCGCCGGCGACATGGCGAGCGTGCCGCACAATTACATGCTCGGCGCCTTCACCAACGGTTCGGTCGCCGGCATCGATGCGATGGAGTTTGCCGACAATCACGACTTTGCGGAGTTCGATGCGCAGGACGTCGCAAAGGAGCGTGACCGTGTGCTGGCGCCGACCAGGCGCGAGGACGGCATTCCGCCGAACCAAGTCGAGTACAAGACCCGCCGCCTTGTCAACGACTATCTCCAGCCGCCAAAGGTCACGCGCAAATACGAGCTCGGCATGCGCCGTCTCGCCGAGACGCGGCAGGACATGCAGGAGCATATGATCGCACGCAACGCGCACGAGCTGCTCCGCGCCCTCGAAGTGCAGTCGATCATGGATTGCGCCGACATGGCGGTGCATGCCTCGCTGTATCGCGAGGAAAGCCGCTGGGGCCTCTATCACTGGCGCACGGATTTTCCGGAGAAGGACAACGAGAACTGGTTCTGCCACACGCTGCTGTCCAAGCAGAACGGCAAGATGACCAGCGAGAAGCGCGCGGTAGAGCCCTATGTCGTGCCGATCGCCGACGACGAGAAGGACCTCTACGACAAGCAGCGCATCCGCGCCACTGCCTGATCCACCGCACCCTAGCAACAGGAGACATAAAATGCCTCTCGCGTCCTATCAAACATCGGTTCCGGTGGTCGTCGACGACGCCAAATGCATTGCCGATAAGGGCTGCACCGTATGCGTCGACGTCTGCCCGCTCGACGTGCTGCGCATCAGCGACATGACCGGCAAGGCCTACATGGCCTATGACGAGTGCTGGTACTGCATGCCCTGCGAGGCCGATTGCCCGACCGGCGCCGTCACGGTCAACATTCCCTATCTGTTGAGGTGAGCATGTCGAGCCCGTTCGAATCCTACGACGATCTCGAAGACGCCGACGAGCGGCTTCAGGCCGCCGATCCCGCCGAGCGCCGCGTCGCGATCATCGCGCTCGGTCATTCCGGCGACCCCGCCGCGGTCGGTCATCTCGCCAGTATCGTAACCGATCCCGATGCCGGCGTGCGCCAGCAGGTCGCGATGGCGCTGGGCGAGTTCGACGGGCCGGAAGCCGCGCGCGCGCTTGTGAAGCTGCTGGTCGATCCGGAAAGGATCGTGGCATCGGCCGCGGCCGACAGCATGGCCGAGTTCAAGGATCCGGCTTGTGCTGAAATCATTCTGCCGCTGGTCAAGCACGCCCACGCCTTCGTCCGCATGGGCGCGCTGCGCGCGCTCAAGGAGTTACGGTGCAAGGATACGCTCAAGCCCGCGCTGGAAGCGCTGCAGGATTCCGATGCCGCCGTGCGGGTGCAGGCGATCGGCGTGATCGGCTTCCTGAAGCTGGAGGAATCCATCCCCGCGCTGACCGCGCTGATCAACGATCCCGATGCGCATGTCCGCCGCGCCGCCGTGAGCGCGCTCGCCTTTTCGCAGATGAAGCCCGCGGCTGAGACGATTACGCGAGCCTTGAAGGACGCCAACTGGATGGTCCGCGAGATGGCGGCGGAAACGCTCGGTCTCAACGTCAACGGTTCGATCGCCGCCGACCAGCTCGTCGGTGCGCTCGCTGATGGGTTCTGGCAGGTGAGGCTGAAGGCGATCCGCAGCCTCGGCAAGATGAAGATCGAACGCGCGGTGCGGCCGATCGGCAATTGCATCAACCACGATCAGGCGAATTTGCGGAAAGAGGCGGCCGCCGCGCTTGGTGAGATCGCCCATTCCGACGGTGAAGCGTTCCTGGCCGTCATCGCCGACGATGCCGATCCGGATGTCCGCAAGAATGCACGCTGGGCCTTGCAGCAGATCGCGGCCCGGAAGGCGAGGGCAGGGGCATAGCGGCTCATCGCTGCCGGTCTGGACTTCCCCCGCCAGACGTTTATTTGTCTTCGCCAACGTGACCGGCTTCTGATTGAACGCGGCCGGTCCGAAAAACAGCGAGGACGCCGGCCATGACGACACTGTCCGTTAAAGACCTTCTCCCCGAGGATGGAACAAAAGGGACGCTGGTCGGTCGCGTCTGGCTGCCGCAGGCGAACGGTCCGGCGGTGGTCGCCGTGCGCAGCGACGGCGTCTTCGACGTCACCGCGAAATTCCCAACCGTCAGCGCCCTCTGCGAGGAGGACAATCCGGCCAAGTCGCTTGCCGCGACCAAGGGCGAGCGTATCGGCGATCTCGAAGCCATTGTCGCCAACACGGCGCCGGATGGGCGCGATACGAAAAAGCCCTGGCTGCTCGCGCCGGTCGATCTCCAGACCTTGAAGGCCGCCGGCGTCACCTTCGCCATCTCGATGCTGGAACGCGTGATCGAGGAGCGGGCCAAGGGCAATCCGGCCTCGGCCGACGCGATCCGGAAGGAAGTGACACGATTGATCGGCGACGATCTGTCAAAGCTCAAGCCGGGCTCGGACCAGGCGATGCATCTAAAGCAGGTGCTGATCGACCAGAACGCCTGGAGCCAGTATCTCGAGGTCGGCATTGGCCCCGATGCCGAAGTCTTCACCAAGGCGCCGACCCTGTCCTCGGTCGGCACCGGCATGGACGCCGGGCTGCATCCGAAGTCGACCTGGAACAACCCCGAGCCGGAGCTGGTGCTGTTCGTCTCCAGCCGCGGCAAGATCGTCGGCGGCGCGCTCGGCAATGACGTGAATCTGCGTGACTTCGAGGGCCGCTCGGCGCTGCTGTTGTCGAAGGCCAAGGACAACAACGCCTCGTGCTCGATCGGACCGCTGCTACGCCTGTTCGACGACACATTCACGCTCGACGACGCGCGCAAGCTCAACATCAGCCTGAACGTGAGGGGTGCGGACGGTTTCGTTCTCGACGGCCATTCCTCGATCAGCATGATCAGCCGCGATCCGACCGATCTCGTCGCGCAGACCATCGGCAAGGTGCATCAATATCCTGATGGCTTCGTTCTGTTCCTCGGCACGATGTTCGCGCCGGTCAAGGATCGCGACGCGCCGGGGCAGGGCTTCACCCACAAGCGCGACGACATCGTCACCATCGCCGCACCTCAGCTCGGCAAGCTCGTCAACCGCATGCGCACCAGCGACGTGTGCGAGCCCTGGACGTTCGGCATCGGCGCACTGATGAAGAACCTGGCGCAGCGGAAGTTGATCTAGCGCTTCGCGTCTCCGCGCGTCGACTAGGTCGCCATCCGCACGGCGCACTCGTGGCCCCACACTAACTAACTCCGTCATCTCCAAGTTGTATCAGTTGGTAAAGTCCCGCTTGGCATGTGATCTGCTCCGCCAACTCGGCATCTCTCTTCATTCGTCTAAATAGTCAGATAATATGACTATACGGACGTAAACTTCCGTGAAATAGTGCCTCCCGCCGCCCTCAAAGGCCGGCTTGAGGGTGCCATGCTACCAATCGGCGCCCCGGACAACATTTTGGGAGACACGTCTGATGACCTTCAAAGCCCTTTTTGCGGCCAGCGCCACGGCCGCGTTGTTGCTCGCGCTGCCGGCCAATGCGGCCGAGCTCACCATCGGCTTCTCGCAGATCGGATCGGAATCCGGCTGGCGCGCGGCCGAGACTTCGGTCTCCAAGCAGGAGGCCACCAAGCGCAAGGTCAATCTCAAGATCGCCGATGCACAGCAGAAGCAGGAGAACCAGATCAAGGCGATCCGCTCCTTCATCGCGCAGAATGTCGATGCGATCTTCCTCGCGCCCGTGGTCTCGACCGGCTGGGATTCGGTGCTGAAGGAGGCTAAGGAAGCCAAGATCCCGGTCGTGCTGCTCGACCGCGACATCGATCCGTCCGGCAAGGACCTCTATCTCACCGCCGTCACCTCGGACAGCGTGCATGAAGGCGCCGTCGCCGGCGAATGGCTGGCCAAGACCGTAGGCGAGAAGGCCTGCAACGTCGTCGAATTGCAGGGCACGGTCGGCGCCAGCGTCGCCGCCAACCGCAAGAAGGGTTTTGACACCGCCATCGCCAAGCACGCCAATTTGAAGGTGGTGCGCAGCCAGACCGGCGACTTCACCCGCGCCAAGGGCAAGGAAGTCATGGAGAGCTTCATCAAGGCCGAAGGCGGCGGCAAGACGATCTGCGCGGTCTATGCTCACAACGACGACATGATGGTCGGCGCGATCCAGGCGATGAAGGAAGCCGGCCTCAAGCCGGGCAAGGACATCCTCACCGTCTCGATCGACGCGGTTCCCGATATCTTCAAGGCGATGGTGGCCGGCGAAGCCAACGCGACGGTCGAGTTGACGCCGAACATGGCGGGCCCGGCCTTCGATACCGTCGCGGCGTTCAAGAATAAGGGCACCGTGCCCCCGAAGTGGATCCAGACCGAATCCAGGCTTCTCACCGCCGCCGACGATCCGCAGAAGGAATACGACAGCAAGAAGGGCCTCGGTTACTGAGGCGGGCGCCTTGCCGGATCGCGCTTTGCGGTCCGGCACCCCCCTTCGCATCCGCCGCACGAACGAATAGGCTGGGTGTCCGCAGCATAAGCGGGCGCCGGTGGGAGTGACGTCGTTATGGAGAACAGCCTTGATCCTGCTCCTTGCCTGCTGGAGGCGCGCGGGATCAGCAAGAGCTTCGGTGCGGTGCGCGCGTTGCAGGAGGTCGACTTCACGCTTCGTCCTGGCGAGATCCATGCTCTGCTCGGCGAGAACGGCGCCGGCAAATCCACGCTGATCAAGGTCATCACCGGCGTGTTCCCGCGCGATGCCGGTGTCGTCCGTCTGGGCGGCGAAGAGGTCGCGCCGCGTTCTGCCAAGGCCGCGCTGCAGGCCGGTATTGCCACCGTTTACCAGGAGGTCAACCTGCTGCCGAACCTGTCGGTGGCGCAGAACCTGTTTCTCGACCGCCAGCCGATGCGCTTCGGCATCGTGCGCGAGGGCGAGATGCGTCGCCGCGCCAAAGCGCTGCTCACGGAGTTCGGCCTCGATATCGATGTCGCAGCGCCACTCGGCCATTATTCGGTGGCCGTGCAGCATGTCACCGCGATCGCGCGGGCCGTCGATCTGTCCGCACGCGTGCTGATCCTGGACGAGCCGACCGCGAGCCTCGACCGTCATGAGGTCGAGATATTGTTCGGCATCATGCGCCAGTTGGCCAAGCGCGGCATCGGCATCGTCTTCGTCAGTCATTTCCTCGATCAGGTCTACGAGATCTCCGACCGCATCACCGTCTTGCGCAACGGTCGCCTGGTCGGCGAGCGCGAGACCGCTTCGCTGCCACGGCTCGAGCTGATCCGGATGATGCTCGGCCGCGAGCTGGCCGAGACCACCAGCGCGCGGGCGGCAGTCGGCGAGCACAAGGTTCGCGAGATCTGTGCGAGTTTCGAGAACTACGGCAAGGCCGGCTATGTCGCCCCATTCAATCTCGAGCTGCGCCATGGCGAGGTCGTTGGCCTCGCTGGCCTCCTCGGCTCGGGTCGCACCGAGACGGCGCGGCTGGTGTTCGGCGCCGAGCGCGCCGATGGCGGGCAGGCGAGGGTGGAAGGCGCTTCCGTGCGGCTGCAGTCGCCGCGAGATGGCGTGCGCCACGGCTTTGGCTATTGCCCGGAGGAGCGCAAGACCGACGGCATCGTCGCCGAGCTCACCGTGCGCGAGAATATCGTGCTGGCGCTTCAGGCCAAGCGCGGGCTGCATCGGCCGCTGTCGCGTCGCGAGCAGGACGAGATCGCGCGCCGTTACGTCAAGATGCTCGATATCCGCCCGCCCGATGCCGAACGGCCCGTCGGCCTGCTCTCCGGCGGCAATCAGCAAAAGGTTCTGCTGGCGCGCTGGCTCGCGACTTCGCCGCGGCTCCTCGTGCTGGATGAACCCACGCGCGGTATCGATGTCGGCGCGCATGCCGAGATCATCCGCCTGATCCGCGAGCTCTGCGACGATGGGCTAGCGTTGCTCGTGATCTCCTCGGAACTCGACGAGATCGTGACCTATTCCGACCGTGTGGTCGTGCTGCGCGATCGTGCCCATGTCGAGGAGCTCTCGGGCGAGGCCATCGACGTCACCAACATTCTCGCGGCCATCGCCGCCGATGGCGCAGCGATGCAAGAGGCCCGGGCATGACAGCGCTATTGCCGCGCCGCGGCCTTGCCCAGATCCTTGCGCTGATCGTCATCCTGGCAGTCGATCGCGTGGTGTCGCCGCAATTCTTCGACCTGCGTCTCCAGGACGGCCGTCTGTTCGGCAGCATCATCGACGTGCTCAACCGCGGCACGCCGGTGGCGCTGCTCTCGCTCGGCATGGTGCTGGTGATCGCGACGCGCGGCATCGATCTCTCCGTCGGCGCGGTGATGGCGATCTGCGGCGCGATCGCGGCGAGCCTCGCCGACAGCCACGGCCTGCCGGTGGTGCTGGCGGCGGCGCTCGGCGCGGGGCTCGTCTGCGGATTGTGGAACGGCTTCCTCGTCGCGGTGCTTGGCATGCAGCCGATCGTGGCGACGCTGATCCTGATGGTCGCCGGTCGCGGCATCGCCCAGCTCATCACCGAAGGTCGCATCGTGACCTTCACGTCGCCGGATCTGGTCTGGCTCGGCAACGGCGCCATTCTCGGCGTGCCGGTGCCGATCGCGATTGCGCTCGGCATGCTGCTCCTCACCGGCGCAGTGGTGCGCGGCTCGGCGCTCGGGCTCCTCATCGAGGCGACCGGCGGCAATGCGCGGGCGAGCGAGCTTGCCGGCGTCGGCACGCGCGCGATGATCTTGGCGGTCTATGTCTGGTGCGGCGTTTGCGCCGCGCTCGCCGGCGTGATCGCCGCGGCCGACATCATGGGCGCGGATGCCAACAATGCCGGCCTTTGGCTCGAGCTCGACGCCATCCTCGCGGTGGTGATCGGCGGCACCTCGCTGTTCGGCGGCCGCTTCAGCCTTGTCCTGGCGGTGCTTGGTGCGCTGATCATTCAGACCATGAACACCGGCATTTTGCTGTCAGGCTATCCGCCGGAGTTCAACCTGCTGGTCAAGGCCATGGTGGTGCTCGCGGTGCTGCTGCTGCAATCGCCAAAACTGTCCGGCTTTGCCGGTATCATGGCGTGGCTGCGGGGGACGAAACCATGAAAGGCCTGCCGCCCGTCCTGATCACGGCCCTCGTCCTCGTCGCAGGCTTCGCCCTCTGCGCGCTGCAGTTTCCCAACATCGCCTCGACCCGCGTGGTCGGCAATCTCCTGACCGACAACGCGTTTCTTGGCATCGTCGCAACCGGCATGACCTTCGTCATCATCTCCGGCGGCATCGATCTGTCGGTCGGCTCGGTGATCGGCTTCACCACCGTGTTCGTGGCGCTCGCAATCGAGCGCTGGGGTGTGCCGCCGCTGGTCGCTTTCGTCGCCATCATCGTGCTCTCGGCGGCCTTTGGCGCCGCGATGGGCGCGATCATCCATGTGTTTGACCTGCCGCCGTTCATCGTCACGCTTGCCGGCATGTTCCTGGCGCGCGGCGCGAGCTTCCTGCTCTCGACGGAATCTGTGCCAATCACGGCGCCGGTCTATTCGACCGTGTCGGATTTCGCGTTGCGCATGCCCGGGGGCGGGCGGTTGACCACGATCGCGATCATCATGCTCGCGATCGTGATCGGCGGCGTTCTGCTGCTGCGTCTCACCCGGTTCGGCGCCAATGTCTATGCACTCGGCGGCGGCCGGGCCACCGCAAGCCTGATGGGCGTCGCGGTCGGCAAGATGACAGTGAAGATCTACATGCTGTCGAGCGTGCTCGCAGGGCTAGCCGGCATCGTGTTCTCCTTCTACACCAGCGCCGGCTATTCTCTCTCCGCCGTCGGTGTCGAGCTCGATAGCATCGCGGCCGTGGTCATCGGCGGCACGCTGCTCACGGGCGGGCAGGGCTCGGTGATCGGCACCTTCCTCGGCGTGCTGATCCAGGGCATGATCCAGACCTACATCAATTTCGACGGGACGCTGTCGAGCTGGTGGACCAAGATCGCGACCGGCGTCTTGCTGTTCGCCTTCATCGCCCTGCAGCAGGGGCTGGTCGTACTGGCGCGACGGCCGGTGGCGAAACGCGTGGGAGCCGTCTCATGACCTCGCGCATCGTCATCATCCCGACAAGGCGGGCTCATTCCAATCACGCGGAAGTGGCTCGCTCGATCGGCGTCGATATCATCGCTGGCCGCTATGCGGAAGGGGCGCGGCTTCCTGGCGATGCCGAGCTGATTGCGATGTTCGGCGTGTCGCGGCCGGTGCTGCGCGAGAGCGTGAAGACGCTGGTCGCCAAGGGGCTTTTGACCACCAAGGCGCGGGTCGGCACCGTCGTGCGCGAGCGTGCCGCCTGGAACATGTTCGATGCCGACGTGCTGGCCTGGCATCTCGACGCCGGCATCGACAAGCGCTTCCTCGACGACCTTGCCGAGATCCGCCTCGCGGTCGAGCCGCGCGCCGCAGCGCTGGCGGCGGCGCACCGGTCCGAGAAGGATATCGCGGAGCTTCGCCGCAGCATGGAACGGATGCGGCTCGAGGCTTCCGATTCCGTCAGCTTTGCCGATGCCGATCTCGCGCTGCACGTTGCGGTGGCGCGGGCATCGGGTAATCTGTTCATGCGCTCGATCGGGCATGTGATCGAGGCCGCCTTGCGCGCCTCGTTCCTGCTCAGTGCCCCGGTCGAGCCGGAGGACCGCGACACCGTGCTGCTCTGGCATCAGAAGATCGTCGATGCGATCACGTGCGGCGATGCCGGGATGGCGTCGGAGGCGATGGTCTATGTCATTCACAACGGCATGCGCCGCCATGAGGGCACTGTGATCGAGACGGCCCCTGCCGAGCCGCTGCCGTCCGCGAAAGTGGAGAATAAGCGTGACTGAACTTCGCATCGCCATCGTCGGCTTCGGCAAGATTGCGCGCGACCAGCATGTCGGCGCGATTGCCGCAGTGCCAGGCGCGATGCTCGCCGCAGTTGCGAGCCGCAACGCGTCGCTGCCGGGCCTGCCGCATTTCGCGACCGTCGAGGAGCTGCTGGATAAGGGACCGCAGATCGACGCGGTGTCGCTCTGCACGCCGCCGCAGGTACGTCGTGGCCAGGCCGCCGCGGCGCTCGCCGCCGGCAAGCATGTCATGCTGGAGAAGCCGCCCGGCATCGGCGTTGCCGAGCTCGATCCGTTGATCGCGATGGCGTCGGAGGCAAAGCGGACCCTGTTTGCGACCTGGCATTCGCGCCATGCACCCGCGGTCGAGCCGGCCCGCGAATGGCTGGCTGCGCGCCGGATCAAATCGGTGCACATCAATTGGAAGGAAGACGTCCGCGTCTGGCATCCCGGCCAGGCCTGGATCTGGGAGCCGGGCGGGCTCGGCGTGTTCGATCCCGGTATCAACGCGCTATCGATCCTGACCCGCATCCTGCCGAGGCCGGTGTTTGTCATCGCGGCTGAGCTCGCTTTTCCGGCCAATTGCCAGTCGCCGATTGCCGCCAATTTGACGCTGACCGACATCGGCGGCTTGCCGATCACGGCCGAATTCGACTTCCGCCAGACCGGGCCGCAGAACTGGGATATCCTGGTCGAAACCGACGAGGGCCGGATGACCTTGTCCCGCGGCGGCAGGATCATGGCGGTCGACGGCAAGGTTGTTGCCGACGCGCCCGATGAGGAATATCGCGAGTTGTATCGGCGCTTCGTCAAGCTTGCCGCGAGCGGCACGAGCGACGTCGATCTGGCACCGCTTCGCCTCGTTGCCGACGCTTTCCTGCTCGGCAAGCGCAACATCGTCGAACCATTTGTGGACTAGACATGGCTGGCTCGAAAATAACAAAAGACGTTTTTGGAACGCTGCCAGACGGACGCAAGGTCGAGCGCATCGTGCTGTGCGGCGAGGGCGGGTTTGAGGCTCGCATCATCACTCATGGCGCGGTGATCCAGGCGCTGATCGCGCCGGACGCTAAGGGCGGTTACGACGACGTCGTGCTCGGCCATGATGCCTTTGCCGGCTATCTCGCCGAACGGAAGTTTTTTGGCGCGACCGTCGGCCGCTACGCCAACCGCATCGCCAACGGGCAGTTCTCGCTCGATGGCGAGACCTTCCAGCTTCCAATCAACAACGGCCCGAATGCGCTGCATGGCGGCCTCGACGGCTTTGACCGCAAGCTCTGGGACATAGCCGAGCTCGACGATGGCGCTAGTCCTGCGGTCACGCTGACCTACAGCAGCCCGCATGGCGAGGAGAATTATCCCGGCAAGCTCGATGTGCGCCTGACCTATCGCGTCACCGGGCCGGCCGAGCTGTCGTTGACGATGGAGGCACGGACCGACCGTCCGACCATCGTCAACCTGACCAACCACAGCTTCTTCAATCTGGAAGGCGCGACCTCAGGCACGCCCACCCTCGATCACAGGCTGACGGTTAAGGCCGAGCATTTCCTGGCCATCGATCCCACCGCGATTCCGCTGCCGGAGCCGCCGCGCGCCGTGGCCGGCACGCCGTTCGATTTCCGTGAGGCACACGCGGTCGGCGCGCGCATTCGCGAGAGCGATCAGCAATTGCGCAACGGCAGGGGCTACGACCACACCTATTGTCTCGCGCGCGACGGCAAGCTCGCGCTCGCGGCCCGGCTGGAGGCGCCGCGCTCGGGTCGCATCATGGAGCTGTTGACCGATCAGCCCGGCCTCCAGGTCTATTCCGGCAACTATCTCGACGGCACGATCTCGGGCAAGGGCGGCAAGCTGATCCGGCAGTCGGACGCGTTGTGCCTGGAGCCCCACATGTGGCCCAATTCACCGAACCGGCCTGATTTCCCGAGCCCGCGCCTCGATCCCGGTGGCGTCTATCGGCATCACACCGTCTATCGCTTCGCCGTGAGGACGCCATGATGGAGGAGGTGCTGACCTCTGTTCTCTCCGCCGACCACTGTCACCTCGGCGAAGGCCCGACCTATGATGTCACCACCGATACAGCGTGGTGGTTTGATATTCGCGAGGGGCGCCTGTTCGAGGCGCATCTTGGCAGCGGCACGATCCGCATCCATGCGCTTGGCCGGATGGCGAGCGCGCTTGGGCGGATCGATGCCGAACACCAGCTGGTCGTCGCGGAAGATGGTTGTTACATCCGTAGCGTGGCCGACGGCGCGATGACGCTGTTCTGCCCGCTCGAAGCGGACAACCCCGCCACGCGCTCCAACGATTGCCGCGTGCATCAATCAGGCACGTTCTGGATCGGCACCATGGGGCGCAAAGCCGAGCGGGAGCTGGGAGCGATCTACGCGCTCCACCGCGGCAAGATCTCGACGCTGTTTTCCGGCATCAGCATTCCCAACTCGATCTGCTTTTCGCCGGACGGCACCACCGGCTATTTCACCGACACCGCGCGCGCCGTGCTCTATGCGGTGCCGCTCGATCCCGCCACCGGCCTGCCGCGCGGCGAACCGGAGGTGCTGCTGCATCACACTGGCATTGGCGGCCTCGACGGCTCGGTATGCGACGCCGACGGGCAAATCTGGAACGCCTGCTGGGGGGCGGGCCGCGTCGACGTCTACTCACCACAAGGCGAGCGCCTGCGCTCGCTGCGCGTGCCGGCCAGGCAGGCGAGCTGTCCCGCTTTCGTCGGCGCCGATCTGTCGCGCCTACTCGTCACCTCGGCGTGGCAGGATATGGATGCCGAGGCGCGCGCCGCCGATCCGCAGGCCGGCTGCACCTTTCTGCTGCAAGCCTCCGCGCGCGGTCGCGCGGAGCCCGATGTCAAGCTCGCATAGGAGATCCGAAGCCGACCTTTACCTCTGTTCTCGACGACACTAAGAATCAGTCTGACACCCAAAGGGAGTGAAGCATGTTGAAATTGAAGACGACATTTCTCGCATTGGCGCTGGCCGGCGCCGCAACGATGGCCGCAGGCGTCACCGCCTCCGCACAGGAGAAGGCGACCGTGGGCATCTCGATGCCGACGAAATCCTCGGCGCGCTGGATCGACGACGGCAACAACATGGTCAAGGTGCTGAAGGAGCGCGGCTACAACACCGACCTGCAATATGCCGAGGACGACATCCCGAACCAGCTCTCGCAGGTCGAGAACATGGTGACCAAGGGCGCGAAGGCGCTGGTGATCGCCGCGATCGACGGCACCACGCTGTCTGACGTGCTCAAGCAGGCCAAGGCCAAGGGCATCACCGTGATCGCCTATGACCGCCTGATCCGCGGCACGCCGAATGTCGACTATTATGCGACCTTCGACAATTTCCAGGTCGGCGTGCTCCAGGCGGAATCGATCGAGAAGGGGCTTGGTCTCAAGGAAGGCAAGGGTCCGTTCAACATCGAGCTGTTCGGCGGCTCGCCGGACGACAACAACGCCTACTTCTTCTACAACGGCGCGATGAGCGTGCTGAAGCCCTATATCGATAGCGGCAAGCTCGTAGTCGCCTCCGGTCAGATGGGCATGGACAAGGTCGCGACCTTGCGCTGGGACGGCGCCACCGCCCAGTCCCGCATGGACAATCTGCTCAGTGCCTACTACGGCAACAAGAAGGTCAGCGCGGTGCTGTCGCCTTATGACGGCCTCTCGATCGGCATCATCTCCTCGCTGAAGGGTGTCGGCTACGGCAGCGCCGATCAGCCGATGCCGATCATCTCGGGCCAGGACGCCGAGGTGCCCTCGATCAAGGCCATGCTGCGCGGCGATCAGTACTCGACCATCTTCAAGGACACCCGCGATCTCGCCAAGGTGACCGCCGACATGGTCGACGCCGCGCTCGCCGGCAAGCAGGTGACGGTCAACGACACCAAAACCTATGAGAACGGTGTCAAGACCATCCCGTCCTATCTCCTGAAGCCGGTCGTGGTGTACAAGGACAATTGGGAGAAGACCCTGGTTGACAGCGGCTACTACAAGAAGGCGCAGTTCCAGTAAGAGACCTGTTCCCTCTCCCCGCTTGCGGGGAGAGGGAACCAGCATCGATCGAGGACGAAAATCATGACCGCCATGCTGGAGATGCGCAACGTCAGCAAGAGCTTTGCCGGTGTTCAGGCGCTGCGCGACGTAAACTTCTCGGTCGAGGCCGGCCAGATCCACGCCCTTGTCGGCGAGAACGGCGCCGGCAAATCGACGCTGATGAAGGTGCTGAGCGGCGTCTACCCGGCGGGCAGCTACGAAGGCACCATCGTCTTCGAAGGCGAAGAGCGCCGCTTCCGCGACATCAACGATTCCGAAGCGCTCGGCATCATCATCATCCACCAGGAACTGGCGCTGATCCCGCTGATGTCGATCGCGGAAAACATCTTCCTGTCGCATCCGCCGTCGAAGCTCGGCGTGATCGATCGCGACGAGGTGTACCGGCGGACGCGCGAGCTGCTTGCGCAGGTCGGACTGAAGGAATCGCCGGATACGCTGATCACCGATCTCGGCGTCGGCAAGCAGCAGCTGGTCGAGATTGCGAAGGCGCTGTCCAAGCGCGTGCGGATGCTGATCCTGGACGAGCCGACTGCGAGCCTGAACGAGGCCGACAGCGCCGCCTTGTTGGAACGTCTGATGAAATTCCGCGAGCAGGGTATCGGCTCGATCCTGATCTCGCACAAGCTCAACGAGGTCGCCCGCGTCGCCGACCACATCACCGTGCTGCGCGACGGCCGCACCGTCGACGGCATCGACTGCCGGGCCGAGCCGATCCAGGAAGACCGCATCATCCGCAGCATGGTCAATCGCGATCTCGCCCATCGCTTCCCCGAGCGCAGCGCCAAGATCGGCGAGCCCGTTCTCGAGGTTTCGAACTGGTCGGTCTATCACCCCATTCATCCCGATCGGCAGGTGATCAAGAACGTCAATTTCGGCGTCAAGCGCGGCGAGGTCGTCGGCATCGCCGGGCTGATGGGCGCCGGCCGCACCGAGTTCGCCATGAGCCTGTTCGGCCGGTCTTGGGGCACCAATGTCAGCGGCCGCATCGCCCTCGAAGGCCACGAGATCGCGCTGACGAGTGTTGCCGCCGCGATCGACGCCGGCCTTGCCTATGTCACCGAGGACCGCAAGCAGCTCGGGCTGATCCTGGCCGACGACGTCCGCAAGAACATTACGCTGGCAAGCCTCAAGCAGGTCGCGCCGGGGCGGGTGATCGACGACATCGCCGAGCTGAAGGTCGCCAGCGACTACCGTACCCGCATGCGGATACGCTGTTCCGACGTCTACCAGGAGACCGGCCAGCTCTCCGGCGGGAACCAGCAGAAGGTCGTGCTGTCGAAATGGCTGATGACCGACCCCAAGGTCCTGATTCTGGACGAGCCGACGAGGGGCATCGACGTCGGTGCCAAATACGAGATTTACTGTATCATCAACGAGCTTGCGGAAGCCGGCCGCGGCGTGGTTGTGATCTCCTCGGAGATGCCAGAGCTGCTCGGCATCTGCGACCGCATCTGCGTCATGAACGACGGCGCCTTTGTGGGCGAGTTCCCGGGCGCTGAGGCGACACAGGAAAAGATCATGCGCGCCATCATGCGCAACGAACGACGCAATGGAAACGGCGCGGTCGAGGCCGCTGAGATGGGAGGATCGCAGCCATGACCGACAAGACGGTTTCGCTGCCCGAGGAGCGCCGGCACGGCGGCTTCATCAAGAACAATCTGCGCAACTACGGCATGCTGATGTCGCTGATCGCGATCATGCTGTTCTTCCAGGTCATGACCGGCGGCACGCTGCTGCAGCCGCTCAACCTGACCAATCTGGTGTTACAGAACAGCTACATCGTCATCATGGCGCTGGGCATGCTGCTGGTGATCGTCACCGGCCATATCGACCTGTCGGTCGGTTCGGTGGCGGGTTTCGTCGGTGCGGTCGCCGCTCTCCTCATGGTGACCTACAAGGTCGACTACACGCTCGCCTTCATCATCTGCCTCGCGGTCGGCGCGGCCATCGGCGCCGCGCAGGGCTATTGGGTCGCCTATTTCAAGATCCCGTCCTTCATCGTGACCCTGGCCGGCATGCTGGTGTTCAAGGGCCTTGCGCTTGCCGTTTTGCAGGGCCAGTCGCTGGGGCCGTTTCCGTCGACCTTCCAGAAGCTGTCGTCGGGCTTCATTCCGGAGGTGCTGCCCGAGGCCGGCACGCTGCATCCGACCTCGATGCTGATCGGCGCGGTACTTGCATTGGGGCTGGTCTATGCCAGCGCCAAGAGCCGCACGCGTGAGGTCTCACACGGCATCGAAGTTGAGCCCTACGCGTTCTTCCTCGGCAAGAGCGTCGTCCTCGCCTGTGCGGTGCTCTATTTCACCTATCTGATCGCGACCTATCGCGGCCTGCCCAACGTGCTGGTCATCATGAGCGCCCTGATCGCGCTCTATGGCTTCGTCACCCGCCGCACCGTGATCGGCCGGCAGATTTATGCCGTCGGCGGCAACGCCAAGGCTGCAGGCCTGTCGGGTATCAAGACCGAGCGGCTGACCTTCTTCACCTTTGTCAACATGGGCGCGCTGGCCGCGCTCGCCGGCCTGGTTTTTGCCGCGCGCCTCAACACCGCAACCCCGAAAGCGGGCCTTGGCTTCGAGCTCGACGTCATCGCCGCCTGCTTCATCGGCGGCGCCTCGGCCTATGGCGGCGTCGGGCGCGTCGGCGGCGCCGTGGTCGGCGCCATGATCATGGGCGTGATGAACAACGGCATGTCCATCCTCGGCATCGGCATTGATTACCAGCAGGTGATCAAAGGACTGGTGCTGCTCGGGGCGGTGTGCATCGACGTGTATAATCAGCGACGGTGAGGGGCGGTATCGGGTGGCGATGGATGTCGGACGGGTCGTCGGCTGACGTCCGCCAGCCATGCGGGGCCTAGGTCACGCTTCGGCCAGAACACGGCAATACCACCGAGTGGCGGCACAACATTTGCTTCGTTTTACGGGATTGCAAGGACCCGTGAGATGCCCGCTGCCGTTACCGATCCCGTCGACGAAGTCCTGCCGGTGTCTCGGCTCATCCTGCTCGGGCTGCAGCATGTGCTTGTGATGGCGGCCTCGCCGATCACCGCCGTGTTTCTGGTCGGCAGGGCGCTCCATCTGTCATCTGACCTCACCGTCAACCTGATCAGCGCCACGTTTCTGATGTGCGGGCTCGGCTCGCTGTTGCAGAGCATCGGCCCGTTTAAGTTTGGTGCGCGGTTGCCGTTCATCATGGTGCCGGGCGGTGCTCCGATCGTGATCTTTCTTACGATCGCGCAGCAGACCGACATCCAGACCGCGTCGGGCGCGGTCATCCTCACGGCGCTATTCTATTTTGTGTTTCTGCCCGTGTTCGCGCGTTGCGTGATCTACTTCCCGAGGCTTGTCATCGGTACGATGCTGCTGCTCGTCGCCATCAACCTTGTCAAGGTATATGGCGGCATCATCACCGGCACGCCTGGTTCACCGGATTTCGCAGCTCCGAAGGGCGTCCTCCTGGCGCTATGCACGGTCGGCTTCACGCTGATATTCGCGCGCTTGTTCACCGGCATCGCAGGGCAGTTGTCCGTCCTGTTTGGCCTGTTGATCGGGACGATCGCTGCCGCGTTGACCGGCAATATGAGTTTCGACGGCATCCTGTCGGGTCCCGTCATTGCCTTGCCGCAGCCGTTTCCGTTTGGAGTGCCGCACTTCGACCTCGTTTCGGCAGTGCCGCTGATCGTCTTCAGCATCATCTCTATGGCGGAAGCTACGGGACAGACGGTGGCGATAGCGGATGTGGTCGGCAAGGAGATCGTGCCGCGTGACGATGTGTCGAAGACAATTCGCGGCGACGCGCTGATCTCATTGTTGGGGGGATGCTTCGGGACGTCGCTCATCATCACCAGCGGCGAAAATATCGGTATCGTCCGCGCCACCGGCGTGCGCTCGCGCTACGTGACCGCGACGAGCGGGATCATCCTGCTCGTCATTGCCCTGCTGGCGCCGCTCGGCCGGCTGGTCAACGCGATCCCCGGCGCCGTCGTCGGCGGCACCGCGATCATCGTATTCTGCATCATCGCGGTGATGGGCATCGATATGCTGCGCAAGGTGGATCTGCGCGAGCACGGCAACCTATTCACGCTCGCTGCTGCGCTCGCAGTCGGTTTGCTGCCGATCCTGGTGCCCGGCATTTACAGCAAATTTCCCGCCGGTGTGCAGATGATCCTTGGCAACGGGCTTGCCGCCGGAACCGTCGTCGCGGTGCTCCTCAACATCCTGTTCCATCATGTCCGCCCGAAATTTGCCTTCGGCCACGCAGAGCCCGCCGGCGAACTTGCCGATCCAATTGCGCCCGACACGCAAGTGGCGGCCGAGTAACGATTTCCGCTCGCCGCTCCAAACCAGTCTAGGTTCAGTCATGCCTCCCGATCTCAGTCCGGACCAGTTGACCGCCGGAGAACTGATGCTGGCCCCGGACCAGTTGATGCTCGGCGACGGGCCCGTCCCGGACCATGCGGTCGTCGTCAGCGGCGGCAAGTTCGCAGACGTCGGCCCGCGGATGCAGGTCCGCGCGCGTCATCCCGGTCTCGCCGAGCTGCTGCTGCCGGGCAAGCTCTTGATGCCCGGCTTCGTCGATGCGCACCACCATCTGACCCAGACGTTTGGCAAGGCGCTGGCCTTCGGCGAACCGTCGGAGATTTTCCGGCGCATCTGGGTGCCGCTCGAAGGCGTGCTCGACGACGAGCTCGTCTACCTCACCGCCAAGGCTGCGGCATTGGAGTCGCTACGTGGTGGTTTCACCGCGGTGGTCGATGCCGGGACGCGCGCCGAGGGGAGCGTTGCGGCGGTCGCAAAGGCCACCAAAGAAGCCGGCCTGCGCTGTGTCCTCGGCTTCATTTGCAACGATCTTGGTGGCGGCGGGGCCGCGGCAGATCGCGACGCGATCTTGGCTCGCGCCGAAGCGCATCTCGCACGCTGGCGCGCCGACAGTCTGGTGCATCCGTCGCTGGCAATCTCGATTCCCGAGGCCGCCACCGCCGACATGCTGCGCGAGACGTCGTTCCTGGCTGCGCGTTCTGGCGCAGTATTCCAGAGTCATGTCAACGAGCATCTTGCTGCCGTTGAGCGTTCGCTGACGCAGGTGGGACGACGTCCGCTCGAATACCTCTACGATCTGGGCGTGCTCGGCCCGCATGTTTTGATCGCCCACGGCACATTGGTCACGCCCACGGAACTCGCAATGCTGCGGGAAACCAATACGGCGGTCGCCTATAATCCCGTTGCCTCGCAATGGAAGGGCAATGCGGTGGCGCCGGCGACGCTGATGGCGACCCTCGGCATTCGCTTCGGCATCGGTACCGACGGCACGCGCAGCGACGCCTTCCGTCTGGTCGATGCGGCCGAGGCTGCGCAGAGGCTTGCGTTCGGGCTTGCCAACGGCGACTCATCCTGTGGCGGTGGTTGGACCTGGCTCGAGCACGCGACCCAGCGAGGCGCGGACGCATCGGGACTCGCCGGTGTCACCGGCGCGATCGCGCCCGGCCTTGCCGCGGATTTTCTGCTCGTCGACATCGATGTGCCGGAGTTCAGCCCGTCCTGGGATCTGACGTGGGAACTAGTGCGGCTCGGCAACCGCGACCAGATCGTGGCAGTGTTTGTCGCAGGCCGCTTGCGGCTCTGGCGGGGATGGCCGGTCGATTGGGACGGCCGCGCCCTGATGCATGAGATCGCGCGCCGCGCCCGCGATGCGGTCGCTCGCGCTCCGATCCAGCGCATTCATCCGGTTTCGCAGAAGCATCGGGCCGCCGAGCTCGAACGGAAGCGTTAGGGCGGTCTTCAGGCATAGTCGCCGATGATCAATACCGGCGGTGCACGTCTGCCGGGCAAAGGTGCATTTGCGCCGTGCCCATTCTCGCTTGCTCGACGTTGCGCGGAGGAAATGGGCGCGCGTCGCTTGACGTACCCTGATAGTCCTCGACAGATCGGCCAGTGGCTGAGCTATTGCCCAGTCAGTGAGTATATGATCGAATGCGGCGATGGATCCAGGCAAGCCCGATCTGATCATCTTCGACTGCGACGGCGTGCTCGTCGACAGCGAGTTGTTGAGCTGCCGCTGCCTCTCCGAGGTTCTGGCGGAGTTCGGCCTTCAGCTCAGTGTGGAGCAGGCGCTCGAACTCTTCCTCGGGCGCAGCACCAAGGCCATCGAGCAGCACTATCGCGATCTCGGGCACACGCTGCCTGACGATTTCTTTCCGGGCCTGAAGGCGCGCGTGCTCGAGACCTTTGCGGGAGCGCTCCAGCCGATCCCCGGCGTCGGCGCGGTTCTGTCCGAATTGGAGACGCCGCGCTGTGTGGCGTCGTCGAGCGACCTCGACCGCGTCTCGCTGTCGCTGGATGTCACCGGCCTCGCGCCGCATTTCGGCGACCGGCTCTACACCGCACAGATGGTCAGGCGCGGCAAGCCGGCGCCGGATCTCTTTCTTCACGCTGCCGGGAAAATGCAGGCCGATCCCGCGCGCACGCTGGTGATCGAGGACAGTGTCAGCGGCGTGCAGGCTGCCAAGGCGGCAGGCATGATGGTCTGGGGATTTGTCGGCGGTGACCATTATCGCGCGCGCGATGGCCGCGCTATATTGTCCGCCGCCGGAGCCGATCGGGTCTTCGCGCGCATGAGCGAATTCTGGGAGGCGTGAGGCCGCATGGCCGTCGAGAACGAAAAATCCAGGCTCGACGACGCCGCGCGTGCCGGCTGGCTCTATTTCATTGCCGGCCACACCCAGGACGAGATCGCAAAGATGCTCCAGGTGTCGCGCGCCTCGGCGCAGCGGCTGGTGTCGCTGTGCCTCGCCGAGCGGCTGATCACGTTCCGGCTCGAACATCCGATCGCTGCCTGCATGGAATTGGCCGCGCAGCTGAAGGAGCGGTTTGACCTTAGCTATTGCGAGGTGGTGCCGGCCGATCCTGCGGCGCCTCAGGCCACCGCCGGCATCGCCGAGCGCTGCGCCAATCTGCTGGACGCGACGCTGCGCTCGGAGACGCCTGTCATCGTCGCGCTCGGCACGGGGCGGGCGGTGCGCGCCGCCGTCGAGCGCGTCACGCCGATCGACCGGCCCAACCACCAGATCGTCTCGCTGGTCGGCAACATCTCCGCCGACGGTTCGGCGAGCTTCTATGACACCGTCGGCCGGCTCGCCGACCGCACCGGTGCGCGGCATTACCCGATGCCGCTGCCGTTCCTGATGTCGTCGGAGGACGAGCGCAACAAGATGGTGCGGATCGAGCCGATCGCGAAGGTCAAGGCGGTGGCGGCCAAGGCGGACTTACGCCTCGTCGGCATCGGCCAGATGGACCAGAAGGCGCAGGTCCATGTCGATGGCTTCGTCACGCGCGATGAATTGTTCGAGATGATGCGGCAGGGCGCCATCGGCGAGATCACCGGCTGGGCCTATGATTCCAAGGGACGCGTGCTCAAGGCCGGCACCAACAAGCGCCTCACCAGCATTCCGCCGGAGGTCCCGGCCAAGACCACGACCATCGGCGCCGCGGTCGGTGCGGCCAAGGTGCCGGCGATCGCGGCTGCGTTGAACGGGGGTCTGATCAACGGCCTGATCACCGACGAGGCCACCGCAAGGGCGATCCTGGAGCGGTAGGGCGGGCTGTCTCGCCGCTTGAGCCGCTGTCATCATCCGCGAAAGCGGATGATCCAGTACGCCGCGGCCCAGCTTGGGGCAAACCAACTGACTGTACGGATTACTGGATGCCCCGCCTTCGCGGGGCATGACGGAAAGGTTGCCGCACCGCAGCACTCATAAGTTGCGGGGAAGGCTACGAGCCTGCTTGACAAGCGCCGCCCCTCATCCGAACATACGCCCAACGCGTGGGCATATGCTCAAAAGCGCGGGCTAGGGAGGTCACCGTGAAACAATTTTTGGGCGCCGTCTGCGGCGCGTCCGTACTGCTTGCCGTCCCCGCGATGGCCGAAACGACCCTGACGATCGCCACCGTCAACAATGGCGACATGATCCGCATGCAGGGCCTGACCAGCGAATTCACCAAGGCGAACCCCGACATTTCGGTGAAATGGGTGACGCTCGAGGAAAACGTGCTGCGCCAGCGCGTCACCACCGACATCGCCACCAAGGGCGGCCAGTTCGATGTGCTGACCATCGGCACCTACGAGGTGCCGATCTGGGCCAAGAAGGGCTGGCTGGTGCCGCTCGCCAATCTCGGCGCCGATTACGACGTCGCCGACCTCCTGCCGAAGATCAAGGATGCGGTCTCCGTCGACGGCAAACTCTATGCCGCGCCGTTCTACGGCGAGAGCTCGATGATCATGTACCGCACCGACCTGTTCGAGAAGGCCGGCCTGAAGATGCCGGAAAAGCCGACCTGGGATTTCGTCATCGACGCCGCCAAGAAGCTCACGGACAAGAACGGTGGCGTCTACGGCATCTGCCTGCGCGGCAAGGCCGGCTGGGGCGAGAACATGGCCTTCCTCTCGGCAATGGCCAATTCCTACGGCGCGCGCTGGTTCGATGAGAAGTGGGAGCCGCAGTTCAACACGCCGGAATGGAAGACGACGCTCACGACCTACGTCAATCTGATGAAGGACGCTGGCCCTCCCGGCGCGAGCTCGAACGGCTTCAATGAAAATCTGGCGCTGTTCAACGCCGGCAAGTGCGGCATGTGGATCGATGCGACGGTGGCGGCGTCCTTCGTCACCAACCCGAGTCAGTCCACGGTTGCCGACAGGGTCGGCTTCGCGCTCGCGCCCAACACCGGGCTCGGCAAGAACGCCAACTGGCTGTGGGCCTGGAGCCTCGCGATCCCCGCAGGCTCGAAGAAGACTGAAGCCGCCGAGAAGTTCATCGCCTGGGCGACGAACAAGGACTACACCAAGCTCGTGGCCTCGAGGGAGGGCTGGGCCAACGTGCCGCCGGGTACACGCACCTCGCTCTACACGAATCCTGACTACCTGAAGGCCGCGCCCTTCGCCAAGATGACGCTGGCCTCGATCGACGCGGCTGATCCGAACAAGCCGACCGTGAAGCCCGTGCCTTACGTCGGCGTGCAGTATGCCGCGATCCCTGAATTCCAGGGCATCGGTACGCAGGTCGGTCAGCAATTCTCCGCGGCACTTGCCGGATCGATGACGGTCGATGCGGCACTCACCGCCGCGCAAACAGCGACCGAACGCGAGATGAAGCGCGCCGGTTACATCAAGTAGACCCGAGCTCTCCCTGAGCTCAAACTTGCGGCCATCCTCCACCCCGGATGGATGGCCGCCTTCTTCCTCCGAGCGGAGACGCCAAAGATGGCAACCCGGCAAACGCAACTCCTTGCGCGGTCGCTCCTGGCCCCGGCCGTCGGGCTGCTCTTCATCTGGATGATCGTCCCGCTCGCGCTGACGCTCTATTTCTCGACGCTGCATTACAGTCTGCTCGATCCCGGCTCGGAATCGTTCGTCGGGCTGGAAAACTTTCGCTACTTCCTCACCGATCCCGCCTTCCTCGCCTCGCTCCAGAATACGCTGGTGCTGGTCGGCTCGGTGCTGGCGCTGACGATCCTGCTAGGCATTCCGCTGGCGCTGCTGATGGATCAGCCGGTGATCGGCCGCAACATCGTGCGGCTGATGGTGATCGCGCCGTTCTTCGTGATGCCGACGGTGAGCGCGCTGGTCTGGAAAAACTTGCTGATGCATCCGGTATCCGGCCTGTTTGCCTGGCTCGCAAGATTGGTCGGGGCGACGCCGATCGACTGGTTCACCGACGCGCCGCTGTTTGCCGTGATCCTGATCGTGGCCTGGCAATGGCTGCCGTTCGCGACGCTGATCCTGCTCACCGCGCTGCAATCGCTCGACGAGGAGCAGAAGGAGGCGGCCGAGATGGATGGCGCCAGCGCCGTCTCGACCTTCATCTACATCACGCTGCCGCATCTGGCACGCCCGATCACGGTGGTGATCCTGATCGAGACCATTTTCCTGCTGACCGTGTTCGCCGAGATCTTCGTCACCACCGGCGGCGGACCGGGTCTGCAAACCACCAACATCGCCTTCCTGATCTACTCGCAGGCGCTGATCCAGTTCGACGTCGGCAGCGCCTCGGCGGGCGGCCTCGTGGCCGTCGTCATCGCCAACGTGGTCGCCTTCTTCCTCGTCCGCATCGTCGGCCGCAACCTGGAAGCCTAAAATCATGGCGCGCAAGTCAACGACGCAGCGGGTGGTGGTTTCGACGATCGGAGCGTGGTTCTTCGGCTTCCTGATCTTCTTCCCGATCCTGTGGATGGTGCTGGCGAGCTTCAAGACCGAGCTCGAGGCCTTCGCCATTCCGCCGTCCTTCCTGTTCTTCCACTGGACCACGGAAAACTATGCGACCGTGCAGGAGCGCAGCGACTATCTGCTCCATGCCATGAACTCGATCATCATCGCCGGCGGCTCGACGCTGATCGCGCTGCTGATCGCGATCCCCGCAGCCTGGTCGATGGCGTTCTCGCCGACCAAGCGCACCAAGGACATTCTGCTCTGGATGCTTTCGACCAAGATGATGCCGCCGGTCGGCGTGCTGGTGCCGATCTACCTGATCTACAAGAGCTTTGGCCTGCTCGATTCCCGCATCGGTCTTGTCTTCATCCTCTGTCTCGGAAACTTGCCGATCGTGATCTGGATGCTCTTCACGTATTTCAAGGAGATCCCGCGCGACATCCTCGAGGCCGCGCGCATGGACGGCGCCACCATCGGCCGCGAGCTCGTCTATGTCCTGACGCCGATGGCGATCCCGGGGCTGGCGTCGACCATGCTGCTCAATCTGATTTTGGCCTGGAACGAGGCGTTCTGGACGCTCAATTTGTCGACCTCGAACGCTGCGCCGCTCACCACGTTCATCGCGTCCTATTCCAGTCCGGAAGGACTGTTCTGGGCAAAACTGTCGGCGGCCTCGACGCTGGCGATCGCGCCCATTCTCGTCCTCGGTTGGTTCAGCCAGAAGCAGCTCGTGCGCGGGCTTACCTTCGGCGCGGTGAAGTAAAGGGGCTGCCGGATCATGGGTCAGATCACACTTCAAGGGGTACAAAAATCCTTCGGCCCCGTGCACATCATCAAGGGCGCCGACCTCGAAATTGCCGACGGCTCCTTCGTCGTGTTCGTCGGCCCCTCCGGCTGCGGCAAGACCACGCTGCTGCGATTGATTGCCGGGCTGGAGGACGTCAGCGGCGGCAGCATCCTGATCGACGGCAAGAACGTGGTCGACACGCCGCCCGCCAAGCGCGGGCTGTCGATGGTGTTCCAGTCCTACGCGCTCTATCCGCATATGAGCGTGCGCGGCAATATCGGCTTCGGCCTGAAGATGGCGGGCCTCTCCAAAGACGAAACCAACCGCAAGGTAGAAGCCGCCGCGGCGACGTTGAACCTTACGCCTTATCTTGACCGCAAGCCGCGCGAGCTCTCTGGCGGCCAGCGCCAACGCGTCGCGATCGGCCGCGCCATCGTGCGCGAGCCCAAGGCGTTCCTGTTCGACGAGCCGCTGTCGAACCTCGACGCCGCGCTGCGCGTGCAGATGCGTATCGAGGTGACGCGGCTGCAGAAGCAGCTCGGCACCACCGCGATTTACGTCACCCACGACCAGGTCGAGGCCATGACCATGGCCGACAAGATCGTCGTGCTCAACGGCGGCAAGATCGAGCAATACGGCTCGCCGCTGGAGCTCTATGAGCGGCCCGCGAATCTCTTCGTTGCCGGCTTCATCGGCTCGCCCAAGATGAATTTCGTCACCGGCGAAAATGCCGCGCAGAAGGGGGCGGCGACCATCGGTGTAAGGCCCGAGCACATCAAGATCGAGCGCGACGGCGCCGGTGGCTGGCCGGGCACGATCGCGGTCGCCGAACACCTCGGCAGCGACACCTTTCTCTACGTCGACGCCGGACCGCTCGGCATGCTAACGGCACGCTACATCGGCGAATTGAGCCTGCATGCCGGCGACCGCGTGTCGCTGGTGCCGGACCCCGCGCGCATTCACCGCTTCGACGCAAGCGGTAACGCGCTTCGGAACTAACAAGAAACGGGAATACGACCATGTACCTAGAAAAATTCAAGCTGAGCGGCAAGACCGCGTTCATCACCGGCGGCGGGCAGGGCATTGGGCTTGCCTGCGCGGAGGCGCTGGCCGAGGCCGGCGCCAAGGTCATTATCGGTGACCGCGACAGCAAGGTCGCCGGAGACGCCAAGGCCAGCCTGAAGGCGAAGGGTTTTGACATCGAGACCGCGATCATGGACGTCACCGACACCAAGCGCGTGGCGGAGGTCGCCAATGATCTCGTCGCTCGGCACGGCAAGGTCGACATCCTCGTCAACAATGCCGGCATTGCGCGCAGCGAAACGCCGGCCGAGACCGTCACCGACGAGCACTGGCTCAACGTCATCGACGTCAATCTCAACGGCACCTTCTGGTGTTGCCGCGAGTTCGGCAAGCACATGCTCAAGGCCAGGAGCGGCGCCATCGTCAATGTCGGCTCGATGTCCGGTTTCATCGTCAACAAGCCGCAGGAGCAGTGCTTCTACAACGCCTCCAAGGCCGGCGTACACCATCTGACCAAGTCGCTGGCGGCCGAATGGGGCGCGCGCGGCATCCGCGTCAATGCGGTGGCGCCAACCTATATCGACACGCCGCTCAACGCTTTCGTGAAGAGCACCCCGAGAATGTACGACGCCTGGATCGGTGGAACCCCGATGGGGCGGATGGGGCAGGTCGAGGAGATCGCCTCGGTGGTCCTATTCCTGGCATCCGAGGCTGCGAGCCTCATGACTGGCAGCATCGTGCTGGTGGATGGCGGCTATACTTGCTGGTAGGCTTGCGTCAAAACTGACGAGAGCGACCAGGAGCGACTATGCCGCAAGCGTATATCGGCGTCGACGTGGGGACCACGAGCACGCGGGCAGGGGTGTTTGACGAGGCCGGCTCGCTGTTGGCGACCGCCAAGCATCCGATCCGGGTCTGGCAAGAGGCTGGCGACGTCGTCGAGCAGTCGTCCCAGGACATCTGGGAGGCCTGCGTCAAATCGGTGCGGGCGGCGTTGGCGGAGGCGGCAATCGCGCCCGACAGCATCGGCGGCATCGGTTTCGACGCGACCTGTTCCCTGGTGGTGCTCGACCGCCAGGGCGAGCCGGTCACGGTGAGTGCCTCCGGCGACAAGCACCGCAACGTCATCGTCTGGATGGATCACCGTGCCATCGCTGAGGCGCGGCTGATCAACGAGACCGGCGACTCAGTGCTGCGCTATGTCGGCGGCTCGATCTCGCCCGAGATGGAGATGCCAAAACTGTTGTGGCTGAAGCGGCATCTGCGCGCGAGTTTTGACGCCGCCGGGCATTTCTTCGATCTGGCGGACTATCTGACCTGGCGCGCGACCGGTTCGCTGCAGCGCTCGACCTGCACAGTCACCTGCAAATGGAACTACCTCGCGCATGACGGCGGCGGCTGGAGTGCGCCGTTCTTTCAGCGCATTGGCCTGTCTGACTTCGTCAGCGAGAAATACGCCCGCATCGGCACCGAGATCGTCGCCCCCGGCACGCGGCTCGGCGCCGGGCTCACCCGCGTGGCCGCCACCGATCTCGGCCTGTCCGTTGGCACGCCGGTCGGCGCCTCCTTGATTGACGCCCATGCCGGCGGCATCGGCGCGATCGGCGGGCGTGACGGATCGGGCGGAACGACGGATGTCGGCGATCGCCTGGCCTACATCATGGGTACGTCGGCCTGCATCATGGCGACGACGAAAGAGCCGTGCTTCGTGCCCGGCGTCTGGGGCCCCTATTATTCCGGCATGGTGCCGGACTTCTGGCTCAATGAAGGCGGCCAGTCGGCTGCGGGCGCGGCGATCGACCATCTCCTCAAGTCGCATCCCGGCCACTCGGAAGCGAGCGCGGCAGCGCGCGGCGAGGGCGTCGACCTCATCGAATTCCTGGAGCGCCGCATCATCGCGCGCGCAGGCGATGCCAGCCGCGCCGCGCTGCTCGCCCGCGACGTCCATGTGCTTCCTGAATTCATTGGCAACCGTTCGCCTTACGCCGATCCCGATACGCGCGCGGTAATCGCGGGTCTCGATCTCGACACCGATGTCAGCTCGATGGAGCGGTTGTTCATTGCAGGTCTCTGCGGGCTGGCCTACGGGCTCGCCGAGGTGATCGAGGCCTTTGCCGCACATGGCGTGCATGCAGGCATCATGATCATGGGCGGCGGCGCCAGCCGCAGTCCGCTGGTGCGCCAGATCATGGCCGATACCACCGGGCTTGCTGTTGCGCTGCCGCAAACCAGCGAGCCGGTGCTGCTGGGTGCCGCGATGCTGGGTGCGGTTGCCGGTGGGGCCTATGCCTCGATCGGCGAGACCATGGCAAAAATGTCGGCGCTTGGACGCAAGAGTGAGCCGACCGCGCCCGACATGGCCGCGTTTCACACCAGGAAGCGCGAGGTCTACAAGCTGCTGCGCGAGGTCGATCGCGGCAGCCGCGCGGCGATGCGCGACATCGCCAAGGGTTAAGAGACATGCTGATTTCCTGCGGCGATGCGCTGATCGATTTTGTGCCGACGAAAAACGCCGATGGCCGCGAAGCGGTGATGCCGGCGGTCGGCGGCTCCTGCCTCAACGTCGCAATCGGCATCGCGCGGCTCGGCGCACCGACCGGTTTCGTCGGCGGCGTCTCGACCGATCTGTTCGGGCGCATGATCGCGGAACACGCCGCCGCCTCGAACGTCGAGCTTGGTCTCGCCACCCGCAGCGATCATCAGACCACGCTCGCCTTCGTCCGCATCGTCGCCGGCGAATCGCATTACGCTTTCTACGACGCCGGGACTGCGACGCGGAACTGGACGTTTCGGCGCGGCACCATCCCGTTCGATACGGTCGAGGCCGTCCATGTCGGCTCGACCACGCTGGTCAACGACCGGGGCGCTGCCGAGACCAAGGCCCTGATCACAGATGCGCGGGCCTCATCAACGATTTCCTTCGATCCGAACTGCCGGCCCAATCTGGTCAAGGACAAGCCGGCCTATCTTGCGCGCATGGTCGAGTTCGCCGCGAGCGCCGATCTTATCAAGATGTCGGACGTTGACTTCGCCTATCTCTTCGGCGAGGAGCCTTATCAGCAACGCGCGAGTGCGCTCTTGGCGCAGGGCGCAAGTCTCGTCGTCATCACCCGCGGCAATCATGGCGCCAACGCCTGGCATGCGAAGGCAGGGCAGATCGAGGTCGAGGCACCGAAGGTCGAGGTCGCCGACACCATCGGCGCCGGCGACAGCTTTCAGGCCGCTTTGCTGTTCGCCCTGCACAAGCAGGGGCGCCTCGCCCGGCAAAAATTGAAGGACATCGGCGCAGACGAGCTCCGCCGCGCGTTGTCCTTTGCCGCCAATTGCGCTGGCCTGACCTGCACCCGTCCGGGTGCCGATCCGCCCTGGAGCCACGAGATCAATTGGAGCTAGTAGACATGCGAGGCCCCGCGTGTCAGGGCGGACTACGGCCATGCGCCAGGCGAATGGACAGGGCAAGTCATCGCTGGCAAGGTCCGCCCGTCCTGACGCGAGCCCGCCCTGATGAGCGACGATCTCTGTTTCCTCTCTGCCACCGAACTGCGCCAACGCATCAACAGCAAGCAGATCTCGCCGGTCGAGATCACCCGTGCCGTGCTCGCGCGCGCCGAAGCGCTCCAGCCTGAGCTGAACTGCTTCATCACGCTCTGCGGCGATGAGGCGATGGCAGCGGCGCGCGAAGCCGAGCGCAAGGTGATGGCGGGCGAGCTGCTCGGCCTGCTGCATGGGCTTCCCGTCACCGTCAAGGACATCGTCAACACACGCGGCGTGAAGACGACTTTTGGCGCCGTTCCCTACAAGGATAACGTCCCCACCGAGGATGCCGTCGCGGTCGCAAAGCTACGCGCGGAAGGTGCGATCCTGATCGGCAAGACCACGACGCCGGAGTTCGGCAGCAAGTGCCTGACCGATTCACCGCTGTTCGGGCGCACCCGCAATGCGTGGAGTGCGGAGCGTTCGTCCGGCGGCTCCAGCGGCGGGGCGGCCGTTGCGGTGGCGAGCGGCATCGCGCCGCTGGCGATTGCCACCGATGGCGGCGGCTCGACGCGGATTCCGGCCGCCTGCAACGGCGTCGTTGGCTTGAAGCAGAGTAACGGCGTGATCGCGCACAGCCAGGCGCTCGATGCGTTCGGCAACCAGACCTATGTCACACCGACCACGCGCACTGTCGCCGACACGGCATTGATGATGCAGGCGATGGCCGGCGAGGATGCCTGCGATCCCTGGTCGATCGGTGTGCCTGTGCCCGATTTCATAGGCTCCGCTGCCCCGCGCGGTGATCTGCGCGGGCAGAAAATCCTGTTCTGCGCCTCGCCACCCGGCCGCCCGGTGTCGGCGGATGTTGCCACAGCGTTCAAGGCGAGCCTCGATTGGCTCGCGAGCCTGGGTGCCGAGCTCGAGGAATTCTCCGGCGAGGGATACGACGTCGAACCGATCTGGCGCGCCATCAACCACACCGTCTGGCGCTCGCGCTTCTCGAAGCTGGTGGCGGAGCATGGCGACGTCCTCAGCGAGGCCTTCGTCAGGCAGATTGCGCTGGCGACGAATGTCAGCGGCGTCGACTATCAAGAAGCGATGTTCGCGCGCACGGCGTTGTTCCGCCGCGTGCAATCCCTGCTTGCGCGCGGGCATTTGTTGGCGATGCCGACCATCACGCGCACCGCTCTGCCGATCGACCAGGACCTGTTCGGCACCATCGAGATCGACGGGGCGCAATTTGACAGCGTCCGCCCGCACTGGTTCCCCTGGACCATGCCGTTCAACATGACCGGTCACCCCGCGATCAGTCTGCCCTGCGGCTTTGGTCGCGACGGCCTGCCGATCGGGCTCCAGCTTGTGGGCCGCTTCCGGGCCGACGCGGAATTGCTGCGCGTCAGCGCGCTGTTCGAGGCCTCGCACGACCTTCTCGCCCGCCGGCCGGCTTGAGGGGTCCACGATGGGCCGCAAAAGGCTTGCGTCCGGGGTCCGGACATGTTGATCGTGCCGCCGATGAGCCCTGAAACCGACCGCGCATGAGCGTATTTGTCCTCCGACGTGTCCTGACTTTGCTGGCGACGCTGGTCGGCGCATCCGTGATCATTTTCCTGGTGCTGGATGCGCTGCCGGGCAATGCCGCGCAAATGCTGATGGGCGCCGACGCATCCGCCGATGCGGTGCGCGCGCTCACCGCCAAGCTCGGGCTCGATCAGCCGCTCGCGATCCGTTATCTGCAATGGATCAAGGGCCTCGTCGTCGGCGATCTCGGCAATTCCTATGTCTACGGCACGCCGGTCGGCAGCCTGATTGCGGAGCGGCTGGTGCTGACCATTCCGCTCGCGATCATGTCGATGCTGATCACGGTGACGCTGGCACTCTCGGCCGGCATCTACACCGCCGCCAACCACAATAAGCTCGGCGATGTCGGCGTGATGTCGCTGACCCAGATCGGCATCGCACTGCCGAACTTCTGGTTCGCCATTCTTCTGGTGCTGCTGTTCGCGGTGCGGCTGCAATGGCTCTCCGCGGGCGGCTTTGCCGGCTGGGAAGATGGCATCTGGCCCGGCATCAGATCGCTGCTGCTGCCGTCGATCTCGCTTGCGGTGGTGCAGGCGGCGATCCTCGCCCGCGTCACCCGCTCGGCCGTGCTCGAGGTGCTGCGCGAAGACTTCGTCCGCACCGCGCGCGCAAAGGGGCTCGGCAGGCGCGAGGTGCTGTGGGGCCATGTGCTGCGCAACGCCATGATCCCGGTGATGACGGTGATGGGCCTGCAATTCGCCAATCTGCTCGCGGGCACCATCGTGATCGAGAACGTGTTCTATCTGCCGGGTCTGGGCCGGCTGATCTTCCAGTCGATCGCCAACCGCGACCTGATCGTGGTGCGCAATTGCGTGATGCTGCTCGCCGCCATGGTCGTCATCGTCAATTTCGTGGTCGATGTGCTCTATGCCTTCATCGATCCCCGCATCAAGGTTCACGACCTGTGAGCGCGCCCCTGACAACTTCAGTCGACTTGCCGATCGCACCGCATCCTCTGCCGGCCAAGACGTTCTGGGGCAGAGCGCTGCGGCATCGCAGCTTCGTGCTGGGCGGCGTGCTCAGCCTGCTGGTGGTCGCCTCGGCGCTGCTCTCGCTGGTGTGGACGCCGTGGTCGCCTTACGAGATCGACATCGCCTCGAAACTCCGGCCGCCGTCGGCCGCGCACTGGCTCGGCACCGATACCTTCGGCCGCGACATCGTCTCGCTGCTGCTTGCCGGCGCGCGCGCGACCATCCTGGTCGGCATCATCGCGGTCAGCATCGGTCTCACCTTCGGCGTTTGCCTCGGCCTGATCGCATCGGCCAAGCGCGGCTGGACCGAAGAGATCATCATGCGATTCTCGGATTTCACCTTCGCCTTTCCGGCCGTGCTCTCCGCAATCATGCTCGCCGCGGTCGCGGGGCCAGGCATGCTGACCTCGATCATCGCGATCGGCATCTTCCAGATCCCGACGCTCATCCGACTGACACGCGGCTCCGCCAATGCGATCTGGGCGCGCGAATACGTGCTGGCGGCGCGCGCCTCGGGGAAGGGCGCCTTCCGCATCACCATCGAGCACGTGCTGCCGAACATCCTGTCGATCCTGATCGTGCAGGCGACCATTCAGTTTGCGCTCGCCATTCTCGCCGAAGCCGCCTTGTCCTATCTCGGCCTCGGCACGCAGCCGCCGCAGCCGTCCTGGGGCCGCATGCTGAACGATGCGCAGACCATGCTGTTCCAGTCGCCGATGCTCGCAGTCTATCCAGGGGCGGCGATCGCGATCGCCGTGCTCGGCCTCAACCTGCTTGGCGACGGCCTGCGTGATCTGTTCGATCCCAGACTGGCGCGGGAGCGGTGACGGTGGCCGATCCCGCAACCATGCCGCTGATCGCCGTCGAAAACCTCGGCGTTCGCCTCAACACCAGCCGCGGCCCGGCGCAGGCCGTGCGCGGCGTCAGTTTTGCGCTGAAGCGCGGCGAGACGCTGGGGCTTGTTGGCGAATCCGGCTGCGGCAAGTCGGTCACCGCGCTGTCGCTGATGGGGCTCTTGCCGGACACCGCGGTCGTCACCGGCAGCATCAAGCTGGATGGACGCGAGCTCGCGCGGCTCCCGGATGCGGATTACTGCGGCCTGCGCGGCAACCGCATCAGCATGATCTTCCAGGAGCCGATGACGGCGCTCAACCCGATGCACACAATCGGCCATCAGGTCGCCGAGCCGCTACGGCGTCACAAGAAATATTCCGCTGGGCAGGCGCGCACAGAGGCGATCGCCTTGCTCGACCGCGTCGGGCTGCCCGATCCGGCCAAGCGCATCGACGCCTATCCGCACCAGTTCTCCGGCGGCCAGCGCCAGCGTGTCACGATTGCGATGGCGCTTGCCTGCGAGCCGGATCTCCTGATAGCTGACGAGCCCACCACCGCACTCGACGTCACCATCCAGGGCCAGATCCTCGATCTCATCGCCGACCTCGTCGAGGAGCGCGGCATGTCGATGATCCTGATCTCGCACGATCTCGGCGTTATCGCCGAGAACGTGCAGCGCATGATGGTGATGTATGGCGGCACGGTCGTCGAGAGCGGGCCGACCGACGAGGTGTTCCGCCGTATGGGGCATCCCTACACGCAGGGGCTGTTCCGCGCCCGCCCGAAGCTCGGCGCGCGCAAGGGGACGCGGCTGACGACGATCTCGGGCACGGTGCCGGAGCTCGCCGATCTGCCGGCGGGCTGTGCCTTCAGCGAGCGCTGTCCGCTGGTCGAGGACAAATGCCGCGCGGCGCTGCCGCCAATGGTCGAGGTCGGTCCCGCGCATGTCGTGCGCTGCGTGCGTACCGACGTCTCGATGGCAGCGAAGGTCGGGGCGCTGTCCGCATGACCGCAGCACCGCTTCTCGACGTCAAGGATCTCGAGCAGCGCTACGCGCTGCCGCGCGAAAGCCTGTTCCGATCGCCCGGAGAGGTGCGCGCGCTCAACGGGGTGAGCGTGCAGGTCGCCGCCGGCAAGAGCCTCGGCATCGTCGGCGAGTCCGGCTCCGGCAAATCCACTTTTGCGCGCGTCGTGATGGCGCTGGAGCGGCCGAGTGCGGGGCGGGTCACGCTGCTCGGTCGCGACCTCAACCGCATCTCCCCCGATGAATTGCGCCGCGCACGGCGCGATATCCAGATGGTGTTCCAGGATCCCTACGGTTCGCTCGATCCGCGCCAGATGATTGCGCGTATCGTCGCCGAGCCGCTCACCGTGCTTGATGACGCCGACCGCAGCACGTTCCGCGCCCGCGTCGCTGCGGTGCTGAAGCAGGTCGGCTTGCGCGAAGCGGACATGGACAAATACCCGCACGAGTTCTCCGGCGGACAGCGCCAGCGCATCGCGATCGCGCGTGCGCTGATCACCCAGCCGAAGCTCATCGTCGCGGACGAGCCGGTCTCCGCGCTCGATGTCTCCGTGCAGGCGCAGGTGCTGAATCTGATGCAGGACCTCCAGGAGCAGTTCGGCCTGAGCTACATCCTGATCAGCCACGACCTCGCCGTGGTCGACTATCTCTGCGACGAGGTCGCGGTGATGTATCTCGGCCGGGTGGTCGAGCAGGGGCGGCCGGAGGATCTGTTCGAGCGCTGCGCCCATCCCTATACGCGGGCGCTGCTGGACGCGATACCGCGGGCGCGTGCCGGCGGGGGCCGGCGCCGGCGCGGCGCCCAGGCAATCGCCTCGCAATCGGCGGCCGCTGCCGGGTGCCCCTATGCGCCGCGCTGTCCGCTCGCCGACCAGCATTGCCGCGAGGTTCCGCCCTTGCTACGCAGGGTGGGCGAGGGACATCTCGCCGCCTGCCACAAGGCGGAGGCCGTGATGGCATTGCCGCAGGCGGCCATGGAAGATTAATGTCGGCTACGAGATTGGCGTAGCCTCAAACGACAGAAGAAGGCTGGGGAGTCAGGCATGTTGAAGAAGCTAACGATCGTCGCTTTTGCCGCGGCATTGGCCGCGGCGCCGCTGCCGGTGCTGGCGCAGAGCAAGAAGGACAGCGTCGTCATGGGCATGACGCTGGAGCCGCCGGGGCTCGATCCCACCAACGCCGCTGCGGCCGCGATCGCAGAGGTCACGCTCTACAACATCTACGAGACCCTGACCAAGATCAACGAGGACGGCTCGGTCGCGCCGCTGCTCGCCGAGAGCTGGACCGCCTCGCCCGACCTGAAGACCTACACGTTCAAGCTGCGCAAGGGCGTCAAATTCCAGAACGGCGAGGCCTTCGATTCCGCTGCCGTCAAATTCTCGTTCGAGCGCAACGCGGCCGCGAACAGCACCAACAAGGACAAGAGCCTGTTCCAGGCCTTCGAGAAAGTCGATGCGCCGGACGCCGACACGATCGTGCTCACGCTGAAATATCCCGAGCCGAACCTGCCGTTCCTGCTGGGGCAGGCTAGCGGCTCGATCGTCGAGCCGAAGAGTGCGGCGACCAATGTGACGCAACCGGTCGGCACCGGGCCATACCAGTTAGGGGCCTGGGTCAAGGGCTCCTCGCTCACGCTCAACAAATGGGCCGACTATCGCAACGCCTCCGCGATCAAGCTGTCCAAGGTGACGATCCGCTTCATCGGCGATCCCGCCGCGCAGATTGCGGCCCTGCTGTCCGGTGACGTCGACGCATTCCCGCGCGTCACCACCCGCGGCGTCGCGCAGTTCAAGAGCGATCCGCGCTTCACCGTGCTGGTCGGCGGCTCCAAGGCCAAGACCATCGTCGCCATCAACGAGAAGAAGAAGCCGCTCGACGACGTGCGAGTGCGCCGCGCGATCCTCGCCGCCATCGACCGCAAGTCGATGATCGACGGCGCGGTCGAAGGTTTCGGCACGCCGATCGGTAGCTTCTACACGCCGGGCTCGCTCGGCTATGTCGACACCACCGCCGTCAATCCCTACGACCCCGAGAAGGCGAAGAAGCTGCTGGCCGAGGCCGGCATCACCACGCCGCTCGAGCTCAGCCTGAAGCTGCCGCCGCCGCCTTACGCGCGGCAGGGCGGCGAGATCCTCGCAGCCCAGCTCGCCAAGGTCGGCATCAACGCCAAGATCGAGAACGTCGAATGGGCGCAGTGGCTGTCGCAGGCGTTCGCCCCCAACGGACCGCACAATTACGACCTCACCATCGTCTCCCATGTCGAGCCGTTCGATCTCGTCAAGCTGACCGAGCCCGACTTCTACCTCGGCTACAACAGCGAGGCGTTCAACGCGCTCTACAAGCAGATCGTGTCGACGCCTGACGAGGCCGGCCGCGCTAAGCTGCTCGGCGATGCCCAGCGCATGCTGGCGACCGACGCGGTGGCCGGCTTCCTGTTCCAGCCGCAATGGCCCACGGTCATCAACAAGAAGCTGAAGGGCGTCTGGAAGGAAGTCCCGCAGTTCGAGAACGACTTCTCGGCCTGGTCCTGGGAGTAGAGTCCTCCAAGTCAAATCCGACATCTCGATTTCGACCTCTCCCCGTCGGGGAGAGGTTTTTTTCAACTGCCCAAAGCAAAACCCTTAAAACAACCCCATGCACAGTAGCCGGGGCTAGTTCTTTCAATGGCTTGCGCGACCCGCTCGATGGCTTGCGCATGTCGGCCGTGAACGTTGACCCGTCGGGCAAAACACTGGCATGATGGCATCGTCGGAGAAAGCCGTCGCCCATGTTCATTTGGCAGCGCCGCTTCTCTTGATCCCCGCCGCTTGAACGATTGAAACCCTCATGCGTTAGCCGGCGCAGGATGGCCGCATGCCGTGCGTGCCGGCGCGAGGACAAACGGAGTTCGGTCATTGCTGAAACTGCACAGATGGCCGTCCGACGATTGGCAAGGCATCGGCGCGGAAATGCCCTCGGAGATCATCTGGGCCGATCTCCTGAACGCGACCGCAGGCGAAAAGCAATTCGTCGAGCGAATGCTCAAGATACGGATTCCGTCCGAGGAATCGCTCAGCGAGATCGAGGCGTCGAGCCGGCTGATCCTCGAGCACGGCACGCTCTACCTCAGCTCGCCGGCGGTCCGGGTCAACGAGGACAACGAGGCCGAGATCACGCCGGTGGGGTTCGTGATTGGCCCGCATGTGCTGGTGACGGTGCGCTTTGCAGAGCTGCCGATCTTCGACCAGATCAGCAAGCGCGTCGGCTCCGACGACAGCCTCGAGAACGGCATGTGCGTGTTCACCAGCCTGCTCGAGGCCATGATCGACCGCGGCGCCGATGCTCTGGAGCACCTCGGCGCGAAGCTCGACCAGCTCTCGCGCGGCGTCTTCAAGGGCGGTCTCATTCGCACCAGGCGGCCGGTTCGCTCCAGCCGTAGGATGCGCGAGGCGCTGGAGAATGTCGGCGAGCTGGCCGATCGTCTCGCCAAGTCGCGCGATGTCCTGCTCGGCGTCGGGCGTATTGCATCCTATGCCGACAATGTCGGGAGCGAGTGGATCACGGCGGCGTCGAAGAAGCGCCTCGAGGCGGTCTCTAAGGACGTCGCTTCGCTCAGCGATTACGAGACGCGACTGTCCGACAAGATCCAGCTTCTGCTCGATGCCGTGCTCGGCTTCATCAACATCCAGCAGAACGAGATCTTCAAGGTCCTGACAATTGTCTCCGTGGTCGGCGTGCCGCCCACGATCCTGGTCGGTGTCTGGGGCATGAACTTCAAGAACATGCCGGAGCTGAGCTGGACGTTCGGCTATCCGCTGTCGCTGCTCGTGATCGTCGCCAGCGGGGTGTTGCCGCTGATCTGGTTCAAGCGGCGCGGCTGGTTCGAGTGAGACGGCAGCGCACCGTCCGAAAACGATGCGCCGCTGGCCGCTTCATGCCGCCTTCGCCTCGACGCTGCCGATCCAGCTGCGGGCGAGCGTGACGTCGGCCTGCGACAGCTGATGGCCGGCCGGCAAGACCTTGTGCTCGACGCGCGCGCCTGCTTCCGACAACTGCGCCGCAAGCCTTGCCGAATTGGTCGCCGGCACGATCGGGTCACTTTGGCCGGACAGCAACAGAACGGGCTTGCCTGCAAGGTTGGCCTTGGGCGGATCCGACAGCGGCACCATGGCGCGCAGCAGGATCGCGCCTGCAAGCACGTCCGGCTTCAGCAGCAACAGTGCGGCTGCGATGTTGGCGCCATTGGAGAAGCCGACCGCAACTGGCGCGCCAATGCCGTATTGCTTCCGTGCGTCGGCGACGAACTCGCCGAGCTCGAGCGCGCGGCGACGCACGTCCTCCTCGTCGAACACGCCTTCGGCAAGTCGGCGGAAGAAGCGCGGCATGCCGTGCTCGAGCACGCGGCCGCGCGGCGAGAGCAGGGCGGAGCCGGGAGCGATCATCTCGCCGAGGCCGAGCAGATCGTTCTCGTCACCGCCGGTGCCGTGCAGCAGCAGAAGAGGAGGAGAGCCCGCCTTGGTGGCGGGCTCGTAGCGATGGATGAAGTCGGTCATGACGCGGTCTCTTCCAAATTCGGCAGCACGCCCTCGATCTGCTTGCGATGCGCTTCGAGGAAGCCCGGCAGCTTCAGGTCGCGTCCGAGCGTCGCGACGGGCTCGTCGACGGCGAAGCCGGGGATATCGGTCGCGATCTCGAACAGCACGCCGCCCGGCTCACGGAAATAGATCGAGCGGAAGTAGTTGCGGTCTCGCTGCTCGGTCGGATGCAGGCCGTGATTGGTCACGAGCTTCTGCGCCATCTTGCCCTGCTCGGCATCGTCAGCCGCGCGGAACGCGATGTGGTGCACCGAGCCGCCGCCCTGATGTCCACGCAGGAAGCCCTTGGCCTCGTAGATGTCGACGACGCTGCCCTCAGCATCGCCCGAGGCCTTGAAGCGGATCACCGAGCCTTCGCGCCCGGTCTCCTTGAAGCCGAACACGTCGGTGAGGACGGCGGCCGTCTTCGCGGCGCTATCGAGCAGCAAGGTCACGCCGTGGAAGCCGCGGATCGCATGCTCGGCGGGCACGTCGCCATTGCTCCAACCCGGCTCGTTCTCGGCGCCGGGAATGCCGACCAGCGCGAGCGCCATGCCGTCAGGGTCCGTGAACGGCAGCACGGACTCGCCGAAGCGCTTCTCGAGCGCCTCGTAGGCGATGCCCTTCTCGACGAAGCGCTGCGTCCAGTAGCCGAGCGAGCGCTGCGGCACGCGGAAGGCGGTCTGATGGGTCTCGCCGACGCCGCGACGCCCGGCCGATGCGCCGGCCCACGGGAAGAAGGTGAGGATGGTGCCGGGGCGGCCGGTCTCGTCGCCATAATAGAAGTGATAGGTGCCGGGATCGTCGAAATTGACCGTCTTCTTGACGAAGCGCAGGCCGAGATCCCGGGTGTAAAAGCCGAAATTGCGGATGGGGTCGCCGGCAATCGCGGTGACATGGTGCAGTCCAGACATTGTAGTTCTCCAGAATTCGGGGAGCGGTCTTGCTCTGGAGCGAAATATCGTTCCGCTTTGGATTGGAGACAATCCATGCAAATATGACGTCTATGTCTACGATTTGGAAACAATCGCCGGGGCCGGCCCTTGGATAAGGTCGCCAGCCTCCGGGCCTTCGTCAAAGTGGTCGAAAGCGGCAGCTTTGCCGAGGCCGGCCGGCAATTGCGGCTGTCGCGCTCGGCGATCAGCAAATACATCGCCGACCTCGAGGAGAGCCTCGGCGTCCAGCTTTTGAACCGGACCACCCGCCACGCCAGCCCGACCGAGAGCGGCCAGCGCTATTTCGAGCGCGCCGTCGTCATCCTCTCGGAGATCGAGGCCGCCGATCAGGCGGTGGCGCAGGCCCAGTCGGCGCCGCGAGGACTGTTGCGTGTCAACGCGCCGATGTCGTTCGGCACGATGCGGCTCGGGCCTGTTCTCGCGGACTTCATGAAGCAATATCCGGAGCTTCAGCTCCAGATCGTGCTCAGCGACGATCTGCTCGATCCCGTCCAGGACGGTTTTGACGTGACGTTGCGGATTGCGGAGCTGGAATCCTCGAGCTTGATCGCACGAAAAATCATGCCGGTGGCGCGCATGATCTGCGCATCGCCGGATTATCTCGCGCGCCACGGTACGCCAAAGCATCCGCAGCATCTGCGCGAGCATGCCTCGCTTACCTACGGCTTCCTGCTCACCGGCAACCAGTGGAAGCTCACCGGCCGCGACGGCGATCACTGGATCCAGCCGGCCTGGTCGCTCTGCGTCAACAATGCCGAGGTGCTGCGCGATGCCGCGATCAAAGGCAGGGGCCTCGCGCTGCTGCCCGACTTCATTGCCGCGGATGCTTTGCGCAAGGGCGAACTGCGGACGTTGCTGGACGACTACTTTGCGCCGCCGCTTGCGCTCTATGCGGTCTATCCACCGACGCGGCATTTGTCGGTGAAGGTGCGGCTGTTTATCGATTTTCTGGTTGAGCGGTTTGGGCAGGAGGAGGGGGGCGGGCGCTCATGAAATCCGCGATGTCCGCTTGTCTCCTGGCAGCGGTGGAGGAGCGGACATTTGCATGAGTCCAAGAAGGGCCACAGGACTAAACCGCTTGCGCGGTAGGACTCCGCGGCTGCCGACGGAGCCAAGAGGATAGCGCGGCGGGACGTCCTGTCTTGAGATCGAGGGGTTTCGACAACCTCACTCAAGACAGGAGCATCCCCATGACCGACGAGGCCATGAAAACCTTCACACTAGCGGACATGGCGCGATTATTCGCCAAGCTTTATGTATTCTGTTCAAATGGCCTTTAACTCTCTGGGGTTAAGAGGTCGGCGATAAGCAGGTGAGGGTAACGTGACCCTAAAGCCATCCGTCATTTGTAACGTTCCGGCCGATGTCTCTTCGATAAAGAAGGCCATCGGTCCCAAGCTGGCCAAGCAGTACTCTGCAAATCCCAAGGTGCCGAAGTACGCCTTCGTCCTCAAATTCCCCGACGGCGTTGTCACCGGGCGCGCGGTTTCACATGCGCTAGGAAAAATACCAACTCCGCGCGGCCCGATATTGCTCGCAGGTCAACACTTCACGGTAGAAGCAATGGGGCTCGCCAAGGCGGAAGGCTGTGAAGTGATTGCCATTCACGAGTTCTTTTGGACCGATGCAGCATACGCCGATAGATGGAGCGACCGACCGCTAAAAGGCTAAGGGGAATTACGGTGACAGTGCTGGACTGCACATAATTGGTCAAGCCGAGTTGAATGCACCGTAATCTGCCGTCGGTTTGGCGCACGGATGCAAACTTCCGGTCTACCCCTGTGATCCGACATAAAGCTGCACCACGCCAACGGAAGCGATGGGCCAACAGCGGAAGCTCATCCGCCGCAAGGGTCCGTTTACCAGCATCTCGCTCCCGTTCGATGAGCCAACCAACGATAGTCGCAACTCGCTATCGATATTGCTATTCTTGGTGAATGGCAGGGTCGGTAATGATTAGGGTCTTTCGAGGTGTGAGCATGGTTTGCTTATGCATCGTGGGAGTCGCCGTTGTTGTAGCTCCCTTGGAGCTTGTCGCTTATCCTATGCTGAAATCCATCGGGTGCGGTTTGAACGAGGGACGGCAAAGCTTCGCCTGCGAAGATGGTTGGGGCGGTCACGTCATCTCGACCGTTCTCAACCTGCCGATTTCGTTCTCTGACGCGCGAGAGTTTACGTTCAGGCCCCGAGCGTCGTTCGGTCGAGGATTTGGGGTTTACTTGTTCGACGCCATCTTCATTCTCGCGCTGGCATATCCTCTCCTGATCCTCTTTGCGCGGAACGGCGGCCGGCGCAGTAGCTAACGTCAGCAATGGGTCAAGAACGGTAATGCTCTGGCCGAGCCGAACATTTCCGCTCAGCCTCCAAGACCGGACATCTGCGCGTTATGAGTACACGTCCTAGCCAGAGTACCAAACGATGCCAACGCACCCATTGCCATTGGTAATACCAATACTCCTCACAGTTTTGCTGTTCTGGTTAGTCCTCTGGCTTCTGGCGCGCCGTCTTAAACGTGTTTCCTTAACCGATTGGATTCAGCTCGGCTCTCCAACAGGCTGGGGGATAGTGCTGGGGACTTTTAGTGAAGCTTGGCAAAACTGGGTATCCAATTGTCGGTTGATGCTATTTGTCTGGGCTGGTGACCATGCCGCGCTCAATGATCGCTATCTCACTACCCTGATATGGTTTGAGAGAATGCTATTCGTTTTTGCTGCGGCCATAGCCGCGCTGTCTTACCTTTCAAACTAGCCAACTTCGATCTTCAATTTATGCCATCACCCGGTCCTGCGACCCAAGGACGGCTTGCGATTACACCCCGCTGAATGACTTTCCACGTCAGAGAACCAGCGACCAGAAGTGACATGGAGCAGAATGCGACAGTCCCCAAGATACGCACATCGAGACGCGCTTCATTCAGCCACACCAGTGCGGCCAAGCAGAGCGCCGCCGGTATAGCGCACGCCTGTGTCGCAACATACCGACGGCGCAATGCTCGCGGTGCGCGGGAGCTCCAGACGAAATCATCAACCTCGAACCTGCGAGAAATAGAGTCCGCTGGCTCTTGCAGATCCCACTTGTCCAGTTCCATCATCACGGACTGAAAACCCCATCCGGCAACGCCGATCAGCGCAACGGCAAGTAGACATAGAACGAGCGACATCTCGTTTTCTCCAGCTTCCGTAAGCTATCGGGCGCATCAATCGTCAATTGTCCGCTGCGGGTCATTCGCGTCGGTTTGGCGCACGGATGCAAACTTCCGGTCTACCCCTGTGAGCCGACATAAAGCTGCACCACGCCAACGGAAGCGATGGGCCAAGAGGCGACATTGATAAACCGGACTCAGGCGTAACTTGTGTAGTATTTGCAGATGATGACCACCACGAGCAGCGCGAACATCAGCAAGTAAGAAAATTGCGAATTGGAAATGGTCTCTATTGGCCATTTCAGAATTGATGGGGGGACACGCAAATGTTGCGCGTCTAATGACGTGAGTCGGGCATATACGAACCCGGTCCCAAGGTAAGCCGCGCCAACAAGAGTAACTAGCTGCCAAAAGATCATCACGTGTCTCCATCCGCCGTGTTACGGTGACAGTGCACCCTATTCGGTCCGGCCGAATTGAATGCACTGTCACCGTAATTTCGTAATTGTGGAAATCAAAAATCAAGCCGGCCGTAGAGTTCGTCGAATGGCACGCACACATGCTCGCGGTAGGCGGATCTCGATTGCAGCCGCTCATACCAGCGCTCAACGTTCGGCAAGTTCGGGCGCGGAAGGTCAAGATTGAGGTAGCGATAAAGATGGGTCCCTATCGGAATATCGGCGAGTGATAAGTGGTCTCCCAGCATGAAAGACCTGCCTTTCAACTGATGGTCGATGTGCTTCAGATAACGGTTGGTCTGTTCCAGAGCTTTGTCGACCGCAACCAAATTGCGTTGCGCTTCGGGCGTCCTGTACCAGCCCCAAAATACGCCAACCATGAATGCTGGCTGCAACGCGGTTTGCGACCAGTCCATCCATTGGTCTGCGTTCGCACGCTCAGCCGGATTCGCCTTACAGAACGAAGTTTCGGAAGAGTATTTGGCCGCAAGATACCTTAAGATGGCGTGCGACTCCCAGACGATGATGCCAGAGTCATCAATCACCGGAACGCGGCCATGCGGGTTCATGGCTAGGAATTCATCAGTGTCGAGGCCGCCGAACGAGCCTCCAAGTTCGACATGCTTGTGCGCGATGCCGAGTTCACCGACTAGCCACATCACCTTCTGCAAGTTGAATGACGATTTACGGCCGTAAACGGTGAGCATTTGGCGTAGACCTCAATTGGGACAACGGCTTTCCACCTAGAGAGCAGCAGTAAGCAGAAATGAAATGCCGCCGCAAGTTGCAATAGCTCCCTTCTCCTTTAGGTCAAAACCAGAAGCGACTACCGACGAGCACAATGAGCCCGCTTTTGGCCGGGTCGTGATCGAAATACGCGACAATCGGCTTGCTGACGCGCTCCTGTCTCGCGCGCCTATCCAGTCCTAGCTAACCCGACCGCTGCTCGGCGGGCGCGAGCAGATCGTCCAGCGCGCTCATCGACGCCGCGCGAAGCACGGCCAGCTCGCGCGCTGCATCCTGGCACTCGGCGAGCGGCATCGTCGGCGCGGCCAGCTCGATGTCACGGCAGCGCTCGAACAGGCGGACGAGGCCGAGGGCACTTGCCGCGCTGCCGAGCTGATGCGCGGAGCGCGCCAGCTGCTTGTGATCGCCAGCTGCAGCCGCCGCAGTGATGTCGGCGATCAGTCTGTCGCCGGTCTGGTCCAGCAGATCATGAAGCTTCGTGATCTGCGAGGCGCCGAGCAGCTCCTTCTGGTCGTCGAGAAAGTGCCGGTCGATGAATGCGCCGGCCGCAAGCGGCGCGTCGGTCGAGCGGTGCTCGGGCTCGTCTTCGATCGCCTCGCGAAGCGCGTTGATCAGGATCGGCTTGCTGACGATTTTGGTGATCCCGGCGCCTGCGAGCCGCTCGCGGGTGCTGCGCGACACGTCGGCGGTCACGACGATGATCCGCGGCATCGGCTGCAGCGGGAGCTGTCGAATGCGCGCGGTCGCCTCGACGCCATCCATGTCGGGCATGTGCAGATCCATCAGGATGGTGTCGAACGACTGGTCGGCGGCGAGCGCGACCGCGGCCGCACCATTCCTTGCGATCCTGGAACGGTGGCCGAGCCGGTTCAGAATCGCTTCGCCGACCTCGCAATTGACGGGGTCGTCATCGACCAGCAGCACGCGGCGCTGCCGCGATGGCGGCGAAGGCGCGCCTTGTGCAACGCCGCTGCCGGCATAGCCGAGTGGAACGAGAAGCGTGAACACGCTGCCGGCGCCCGGCGTGCTCGCCACCGTCAGCTCGCCGTGCATCAGCCGGGCGAGACGGCGGGCGATCGCAAGTCCGAGGCCGGTGCCGCCGAACCGCCGCGCGATGCTGTCGTCGGCCTGCACAAAATCCTCGAAAATCCGCTCGTGCATGTCGGGCGCGATGCCGATCCCGGTGTCACGAACGACGAGGCGAAGCAGGGCATGATCGTCGTGCCGCTCGGCTGTCGCGCTCAGCGAGATGCCGCCGTTCGGGGTGAACTTGATGGCGTTGCCGATCAAATTGAGCAGGATGCGGTTGAGCCTGACAGGATCGCCGTGCACGGAGGTGCTGAGCGTCGCATCACAGTCGAGGTCGAAGCTCAATCCCTTGCCGAAGGCTTGCGGCCGCATCAGATCGGCTGCGGTCTCGACCAGTCGGTCGAGACGGAAGTCGCGCGTCTCCAGCGCCTCAGTGCTGGCCTCGAGGCGGGCATATTCGAGAATGGCATCGACCAGCGCGATCAGCGTTTCGCCCGAGGCGGCGGCGGTTGCGAGGTGGCGGCGCTGGACCTCGCCGAGGCGGCCGTCGTCGAGCAGCTGCAGCACGCCCATGACGCCGTTGAGCGGCGTGCGCAGCTCGTGGCTGACCACGGCAAGGAAGCGCGATTTGGTCTCGTTGGCCGTAACCGCTACGCTGCGCGCGCGCTCGGCCGCATCGTGCTCGGCAAGGGCGTGATCGCGCGCCTTCTCGAGCTCGGAGGTCCGTTCGATGACCTTCCGCTCCAGCGTCGCATAGGATTCACGCAAATGCGCGGCCATCCGGTTGAACTGGTCGCCGAGCGCCTCGAGCTCGTCACCCGTCCTGATCGCGAGCCGCAATCCGAGATCGCCGCTCTCGATCCGCCGCGCGCCCTGCGTCAGCATCTGGATCGGCACGGTCATGCGCCGGCTGAGCCAGAGCGACACCAGGGCCGCGAAGGCCAGCAGGACGATCAGCAGGAACGTCGACCGTCCGATCGAGGCGTAGATCGGCGCGTAGGCTTCGCTGAGCGGAAGCTCGACGAACACCAGCCAGCCGAGCGAGGGGACCGTCGCATAGGTCGAAAGCACGCGTTGCCCGGAGAAATCCTGCTTGATCAGGCCGCCGGAGGGCGGGCCTACGCCGTCGAGCGCGGCGCGCACATCCGGATGCCCGGAGAGATCGCTGCGGCGGAGCGCCGGCCACAAATCGGGATGCGCGATCAGCACGCCAAGGCGATCGACCACATAGGCCTTGCCGGTGTTGCCGACCCTGATCCCGGCGACGAGGTCCCAGATGAAGCGCAGATTGACCTCAGCGACGACCACATGGGGCTCGCGGCCGGTGCCGCGGGTGGCGATCGTCATGAAGGGCTCGGTGTCGCCGAAGAAGTAGACCGGCCCGTAATAGGCCCGGCTTTCATTGGCGCCGCGGAAGGCGGCAGAGGAGGAGTAGTCGGCGTTGCTGCCGATCCTGTCCGCGACACGGCGCGACACGCGCACCTGCTCGCGGCCTTGCGCATCGAGCTCGGTCAATTCGGCGATCGCGGGCGAAAGGCGCAGCAGGCGGATGGCGTTCAGGCGCTCGTCCTCGTTGTTCGACAGCTCCGGAGGCAGGCGGGAGAGCCATCTGATTTGGTTCTCGATCTGGCCGATGAATTGGCCGATCTGAATGGCCGCGCTTGCGGCCTGCTCGCGCTGGGTCGCCGCGAGAAGCTGCTTCTGCTCGCGATAGGAGAACCAGATGTCGAAGCCGGTGTTGATGGCGAGCGCAGCAAAGGCGAGGGCGGCGATCGAGTAGAGATATTTGCGGAACAGCCGGCCCGGAGGCGTCCGCAAATGTCCCTGGTCGACCGCCTCGTTCACTCGCGAATCTCGTCGGCGCGCGCGAGCAGCGTGAACGGGATGGTCAGCCCGAGCGCGTTGGCAACGGTACGGTTGATCAACAGCTCGTATTTCCGCGGCGATTGCACCGGGAGATCGCCGGCCTTGGTGCCGCGCAGGATGAGATCGACGTAATCGGCCGAGCGCACCTCCAGCGTCGGCCCGTAGCTCATCAGCCCGCCGGCATCCATGAAGTAGTGGAACGGATAGATCATCGGCACGCGATATTTCGCGGTCGTCGCGACGATCGCCTGCCGGTTCACTACCAGAAAGCTGTCGACGAGCGAGATCATCGCCGCCTTCGGCGGCCCGGCGAAGCGGCCGATCGCGCCGTCGATTTCGGCTGCCGTGCTGATCGGGGTGAGGACCACGGTCACGCCCGAGGCCGCGGCCTCCTGCTCGACGGAGTCAAGATAGAAGCGCCCGGCGCGAGGCGTGCTCGCCGGATTGAACAGGACGCCGACGCGCTGGATATCCGGCACGGCCTCCCTGACCAGCTGAAGCCATTTGCCACCCATCTCGGGGGTGCTGCTGGTGAAGCCCGTGACGTTGCCGCCGGGACGGGCGAGGCTTTGAACGAAGCCATTGCCGATGGGGTCGTTGGATGTCGCGAAAACGATCGGGATGGTCTTGGTGGCTGCCATGACGGCTGCGGTTTCGACGGTCGAGCCGGTGAGGATGACATCCGGGTTGAGGTCGATGAGCTCGGCGACCGCGGACTTCATCTTGTCCGGTCCGCCGAAACTCGAGCGGATCTCGAAACGGTAGTTGACCCCTTCGACCCAGCCACGCTGCCTCAGGCCCGCGATCAGCGCACCGAGGCGCGTGGTCGGGCTTTCGGTCATGTTTCGTCTGGTCAGCTCGTCGTCGAGCGACAGGCTGGTGATCGAGGCGACGACCCGCATGCGATCCGACGTTGCCCCAAGCGCAAAAAATCCCGCGGCTGTCGCGCCCGCAAGGCGAATGAAATCGCGGCGGGCGACCGCCGGCACAACGCGGGCAGGAGCGGGCCGCTCAGTCATGACATGCTTCGCAAAGATTGTCCCTGAGCATGTGCATAACGCGAAAGCCTGACGGCGACAATTGATGAAAAAATGCCCTTGTGAATGTTCATTCGCAGCCACGGGCAGCCCGATACCGTATTGCTATGTGAATCGCTGTTTCGGTTGATGTCTGCTCCGTGACGCCTTGTAGGGCCTTTTGGCATTGCAACATTTCCGTCTCGATTGCGGGCGGCGGTTCGGGGGAATCTCGTAACTGCCGATTTTTGAGCTGTTGTTTCAGGTTTGTTTCGAAGGTTTACAATGCACAAGATCTATCATGTTCCGGCCCTTGTCGGCCTTCTCACCATTGTTGCGGCCGGGCCGCTGGCGGCCCAAGGCGTTCAGGGCGCGACGCCCAAGCAGAAGGCCGCGGCGGCGCCGAAGGCGGTCGCGGCAGGCGCATCGCCCGCCGCAGCCGCCCCCGCCGGTGCGGCACCGGCAGCCTCGAGCGAGACCGCCGACGACAAGACCAAGGCGATCGACGGTTTCCGCTCCGCCAGGTTCGGCATGAACGAGACCGACGCACGCGCGGCGATGGCCAAGGATTTCAACCCGAAGGCCGACGCGATCAAGTCGCAGGACAATCCGTCGGAGCTGACCCATAGCGTGCTGCTCACCGTTCCGGATCTGCTACCGAGCGGCGGCACCGCCGAGCTCTCCTATGTGTTCGGCTACAAGTCCAAGTCGCTGATCCAGATCGGCGCAGTCTGGTCCAAGGGGACCGATGCGGCGATGACAGCGGAGAAGCTGTTCTCCAACGCCAACATCCTGCGCGCGCACTTCCTCAGCGAGGGCTTCAAGCCCGACTCCATCGCGGTCAACATGCCCGTCAACGGCGGCATCGTGATGTTCCGCGGCAGCGACGCCAAGGATCGTTCCGTGATTCTGCTGCTCCAGGGCACGTTCGAGAACAAGGAGAACAACCAGCGCGTGCTCACGCCGACGAGCCTGCTGCTGTTCTACGTCGCCGACGCCAAGAGCCCCGACGTCTTCAAGCTTCCGCCCGGCCAGTTCTGATCACGGGTCATCTCAAATCATTCTCCCACCCGGTTGTGGATCGGCGCCAATGCCGATGAAGAGGATCTGAAATGCGCAGACCATCTGCGAGGCGAGACAACAACGAACGGATGCTGCAAGGACTTGCACGCTTCCGTTCGATGTCGCTGCTTTGCGCGATGCAGATGGCCTTTCTTCCGGTGTTCAGCGTCCGCCTTCAGGCGCAGACGGCGAACGTCATCGTTCCGGACGGCCGCACCGGCACGTCCTTGCAGACCGCCGGCGGCGTCACCAACGTCACGACGTCGACGGTGTCGGGCGCCAATGCCTTCAACTCATTCTCGCAGTTCAGCGTCGGGCAGGGCAACACCGTCAATCTGCAGCTGCCGACCGGCACCCAAAACCTCGTCAACATCGTTCGCGACGCACCGGTCTACGTCAACGGCACGCTGAACTCCTACATGAACGGCGCCATCGGCGGTAACGTCTACTTCGCCGATCCCAAGGGCTTCGTCGTCGGCCGCAGCGGCACGGTCAATGTCGGCAGCCTGAACGTCTCGACGCCGACGCGCGAGTTCACCGACAGCCTGATCGGCCCGGGCGGCGCGATCAACGGCACCGCGGTCGGCAACCTGATGGCGGGCTCGTTCCCGGTCTCGCCGGACGGCAATGTCAGGATCTACGGCCGGATCAATGCCGTCGACGGCGTCCGCCTGACCGGGCAGAACGTCCTTGTCGGCGGCGCAAGCCAGCGCGACATCGCCAATCTCGATCACGCCGCGAAGTTCGCGGCCTCCGTCAATTCCAAGGGCCTGCGCAGCGCCAGCGCCATCACCGTGAGCAACGGCTCGATCCATATCGGGGCCGTCAACAACGCCACGGTCAACGGGCGGCTGACGGCGCGCAGCAAGAGCGCGACGCCCAGCAACATCACCGTGACGGCCGGCACCAGCATCGAGGTTGGCAAGAACGCGAAACTCAGCACGGCCAGCAAGACCGCCAACGCCGGCAATATCACGCTGAAGACCCAGGGCGACCTGACCGTCAGGAGCGGCGCCAGGATCGATGCCAGTTCGGCCAGGGGCAATGGCGGTCTGGTCGACCTCAGCGCCGACGGCAAGTTCGATATCGGCGACAAGGTCCAGATCAATCTGGCGGCGCCGAACGGCAAGCACGGCACGCTGGTCCTCGATCCCGTCGACATCATCATCGGCGACGCGGCCCAGGGCGACGCCAATGTCAACATGTCGAACGCGACGGTCGCGGCCGCCATCTCCGCGCTGAACGGCACCGGCACCTTCACGCTGTCCGCGAGCAATTCGATCACGATCGATCAGCATGGCCGGGTCGATGGTGGCTCCGGCGGCGTCAATGTCGCGCTGAGTGCGCCGACCTTGACTCTGCTGGCCGGCAGCTACCTGCGCGGCGATACGGTGTTGCTGGATTCCGGTGCGAGCGGCACCATCAACGTCAACGCCGCCGCCAACGGCGGCGCGCAAATGATGACCAACACAGCGCTGCGGTTCATCGCCGCGCATCTGATGTTGACCAGCGCGAGCACCGCGTTCGTGGGCGACGGCACCAGTTCGGCCAACAAGAACGCGGCGGGCTTCATCTCGAATGCCGCAATCGCCCGCTACTCCGCGGCAATGGGCGGATTGGGCGACCTCACGGTGAGCGCGGCCACCGCCCTGACCGTCGATAGCACCGGCATCATCGATACGCGCCAGCTCGGCAGCGACGGCGTGTCGAACGGAAAGTCGCTCGACGTCGCGCTCAAGGCCCCGACCATCGCCATCGCGTCCGGCGGGCAGGTGCTGGCGCAATCGGTCAACACGTCGGACGTGACGTTCACCGCCGGCAAAATCATCCTCGACGCGACATCGGGCGCGCCGGGGGCCGTGACGGTGGCAGGCTTGCTCTCCGGCGGCAGCGTCACGCTGAAGGGCACCTCGGTGGCGCTGAACCCCACCGCGATCATCGACACCCGCAATCGCGATTCCGACGGCAACGCGCTCCGCGATTCCGGCGACGTCACGATCACGGCGAACAGCATCACAGCCGCGGCCGGCAGCCAGATCCAGGCCGGCGCGGTCAATTCCGGCAGCGACAGCTATGTCGCCGGCGCCGTCACCTTCGACGCGACCGCCGTCAGCAACGGTTCCGTGACCGCCAACGGATCGATCACCGGTTCTAATGTCACGCTGATGGCGGGCGCCTCGGTCAGTGTCGGAGCTGCGGCCCGGATCGGTGCCTCCGTTCCGGCAGGCACCGCCGCGATCACGCTGCAGGCGCCGACCATCAATGTGACCAGCGGCGCGCAGTTCTCGGCGAACTCCGTCATCTACGACATCCAGCGCAGCGCGGTGATCGTCGGCGATCCCACGCAGGATGCGGCCGATGCGTCCAACCCCGGCTTCATCTCCAACGCCACGGTCGCCGGCTATATCGCCGCCCTCGGCGGCAACGGTGTGGTTACACTGTCGGCGATCGACAGCCTCGCTATCGATGCGCACGGCGTGATCGCCGGCGGCGCTGCCGGCGTGGCGCTCACGGCGGGGACGTCGATCTCGCTGGCCGGCAACAGCAGCGTGACCGGCAACGGCGTCGGTATCAACAGCAACACCGTCACCATCAACGCCGGCGTGACCGGCGGCACCGTGCTCTCGCCGCAGCTCACGCTGATCGCTTCGGTCCTCAATCTCACCAGCTCGGCCAACATGGTGGTCGGCGATGCCGCCAACGCAGCCGTCAACCTGACCAACGCCAGCATTGCAGGCTATCTGTCGACGGCGGGCGGCTCGGTCGGCACGCTGAAGCTGAGTGCGGCATCTTCGATCACGGTGAAGAACGGCGGCGTGATCGACCTCCGTCGCTTCGACGCGGCCAGCGGACATTCGTCAGGCGCATCCGGAAACATCGCGCTGGCGGCGCCGACGATCGCGATCGAGAGCGGCGCGAGCCTGCGCACCGATGTCAGCAACGTATCGGGGCAGACCTTCTATACGCCGGGAAGCATTACGCTGGCGGCGTCGAACATCACGGCCGGCGCCGGCACGATCAATGGCGGTGTCGTGACGTTCAACGCCGGGGCGGGGACCATCTATGTCGGGCCGTCCAACGATCCGAACGGCAGCAATCCGCCCGCCGGCACCGTATTCCTGAGCAATGCGACGATCTCGAACTATCTTGCTTCGCTGGCTGGTTCGAGCACGTTTGCGCTGGCCGCGACCAATTCGCTGTACGTCGACAACGGCGGCAGCATCGCCGCCGAAGCGGCCCGCAACGTCAACCTGACTGCGGGCTCGCTGATCTCGTTCGCCGGCAACACCACCTTGATCGGCAATACGATCGTGCTCAATGCCGGACGCGCCGGCACGCTCGCGGTCAATGCCGCGTACAATGGCGGCGCGACGATCACGGCGCAGTCGCCGCTGATGCTGCTCGCTTCGCAGGTCAAGTTGACCAGCACCGATAGCGTTTACATCGGGAACGCATCCACCGACACCAATGTCAACGCACCCGGATTCATCGATAATACGACCATTGCGCGCTACGTGACGGCGCTGCATGGCGCTGGCTCGATCTCGATTGCTGCGGCTACTGCGGGCTCCACAACAACCACACTCACCGTCGATGCCAGCGGCAGGATCGACGCTACCGCCAAGGACTCGCATTCCCACTCCACCGCCGACGGGGTCAACGTCTCGCTGTCGGCGGCCTCAGTGACGGTCGCCGCGGGCGCCGTGATCGACGCCCAGGCCGCCAATGCGGGCGGCACCACGTACAGGTCCGGCGCCGTTTCCATCTCGGCCACGATGACCGACGTCATCAACGGGACCGCGGGCGGCGCGCTTACGATCGGCGGCACGATCAAGGGCAGCTCGGTGGTGCTTGCTGCCGGCGGCATCACCGTCGCGAACACCGCGGCGCTGCTCGTCGACACCGGCGGCAGCGTGCGCTTCGGCTTCTGGAACGGAGAAGACGTCAACAATACCGCGAACAGCAACGGGTCGAACGGGGTCCTGTCGAACAACGTGATCGCGAGCTATATCGCGGCGATGCAGGCGGGCGGGACGTTCGTCCTGTCGTCGTTGGGCGCCTGGACCATGCACCTGACCTCGACCGCCGTGATCAACGGCGGCAGCAACGTCAATATCGCGTTCTCGTCGAAGGCGCTCTCGGTTGCAACCGGTGCCCGGATCATCGCGGGTGCGGTCGGGGTAAGCTTCGACCAGGACGACGTCTATATCGGACCGACTGGCGACGCCAATTCGAGCAGGACCGGGTTCGTCAGCAATGACACGATCGCCAACCTGATCCTCGCGTCCCCGAGCCTCAGCACGTTCACGATCAGCACCAACAACTCGATCACGATCGATCCCAATGGCGTCATCGATACGCGTCTCCTGAACGGTTCCGGCTTCTCCCAGAATTATCCGCTCAACGTCACGCTGACCGCGCCAACGATCTCGATCATGCAGGGCGCCGAGATCAGGGCACAGGCCATCAACAACGGGACCAGCTTCACCAGCGGCGATGTCAGCCTGATCGCGACCGCCAGCCAGACGCTGTTGTCGGGGCTCGCGAGCGCGAGCACCGGCATTACCGTCGACGGCAAGATCACCGGTGGCAACATCACCATCAAGGCCGAGTCGACCGCCACGTCGAATATGAATACGGCCACCGCCGCGGGCTTTTTCGCGTCGGTGGCCGAGACGGTCGGGTCACTGATCCTCGGCGTCAACGGCGGATACGTTGCCGCCGATACGGTCGCCAAGGTGGCGATCACCGGCCATGCCGACATCAACGGTTCCGGCGACGTGAAGATTTCCGCGCGGAGTACCCAGGACGCCGAGGATCCCGTGGTTTCGGCCGGCCTGGTATCGCCGGTCGGTGCGGCCGTCGTCGTCGGCAAGGTGACGGCTGACGTCTCGGCGATCGTGTCATCCGGCGCCTCGATCCACGCGGGCGGGGGACTTCTGGTCGGCGCCGCCACCGACACCACGTTGAATGTGTCGGCGCTTGCTGTCACGACAAAAGGTCTGTTCCTGGCGACGTCCGCGGTCGGCCTGGCCAACATCAAGACCGAGGCGACGGTCAACACGGGCGCGATCCTCTCCAGCGGCAACCAGGGCCTTCAGGTCTCGGCGAACAACTACGGCAACTTCTCGGTCAGCGCGACAGCACTCGGGTTCACCCCGCTGACGTCCACGAGCGATTCCGGCGGAATGGGCGGCGCGGTTGCCGTGAGCAACATCAATGTCACGACCACGGCGACGATGGGCGCCAACTTCGGTGGCAGCGGCGCCAATCAGGCCGGCAATCTCGTGGTGGCCGCAGCGACCGACATTGCGAGGAACGCGACCAGCGCGTCGGTCACGCTCGGGTCGCCCGGATTGCTCGGTGCCATCATCAATGGCGGGGCCGGCGCGTCCGAGGGCTTCAAGAAGGCGGCCGGGACGCTGCTGACGCCGATTACGGACGTCAAGCTGCCGTTCAAGGTAGCGGGGTCGCTATCGCTTGCAATGACGTCGGAATCGGCCAACGCCGCCATCGCGGCCACGAACGGCGGGACGGCGCCCCAGATCTACACGTCCGGCGACGTCGCCGTGGTCAGCCAATTGATCGACGACCAGATCCGCAACAATTCCTCTTCGACGGTGAACGTCAGCAGCGCGGACAAGGGTCCGGCATTTGCGATTTCTGCCGCGGTCGCCTTCGGCGAGTACACCCACAACTCGAACGCCTATGTCGGCGCGAACGTGGTCATCAGCGCCGCGGACATCGGCGTCGCCGCCTTGACGACGATACCGAACACCAACACCTGGGAGCAGTGGAACGGTCTCAGCGACACGTTGAGCCATCTCAATGCCAATTTCGGCGTCGTCAACAATATCGTCACCACCTATGCCAATGCGAACTCCAGCGGCGGCGGCACCGTTTCCGTCGCCGGCTCGTTCGCCTATTTCGGCCTGACCGACAACACCACGGCGTGGGTCGGCAGCGGCGCGCAATTGTACTCGACCCGTGCGTCGAGCGGCACGGCCGGCTGGACGGCGACGGCGGCCTACAACATCGACGGGGTGGTCATTTCGCAGGGCTTCGCCTCGGCGCTGACGGTTTCGGCCTACACCTACAACACGTCGATCGACATCGGCGGCGTGTTCGGTCCGCTGGTGCTGCTGCCCGGCTCCGACAGCCCGGGAACGGCGGCGGGCGGAACGCTCAACCTGATCCAGTCTACCAGCAACACGATTGCCGGCGTGTCCTCCGGCGCCACACTGAGTTCGCAGAGCGACGTCAGCGTGACCGCTGATACGACCGACCTGCTGTTCGCGATCGCGCCGACGTCGGGATCGTCGAGCGGCAGCCTGGCGCTGAACGGCATCCTGTCGATGGCCTCCATCGACAACACGACCCACGCCTCGATCAGCTCCCTGGCGACCATTCTCTCGCCGCGTTCGGTGCAGATTTCGGCCGACCAGAACGTGTCGCTGTTCTCGCTGTCGGGCGCGATCCAGCTCGGCACCACCTCCGGCGTCGGCGTCTCTGCCGCCTACATGACGGCGCTCGCCGACACCGCCGCCTATATCGGCGATAACCGCAACGACATCGCCGGCGGCGCGTTCAGCAGCGACGATCCGAATGCCACGAGCGGCTCGGGCGGTCACGTGACCACCAAGAGCCTGCAGGTCAATGCTGCGACTGCGGGCCGGATCACGGTTGCCGCGGTAGCGGCGGTGGAATCCGATCCGTTCGCGCAGATCGGCTATGTCAGCAAGGCCACGGCGCTCTACAAGTCGCCGGCCTTTGGCGGATTGGGGGCCCTCGAAGTGGCCAAGCAGGCCGCCGCGAAGAAGAACGGAACGTCGAAGTTCAGCATCGATATCGCCGGCAGCTCCGCGGTCTCGGCCACGTCCCTCGATACCTCGGCCTACATCAAGGGCGTCACCGTCAACAGCGGCAATCCCTATACCGCCACGGACGCGGCCGTCATCCAGGTCCAGGCGCTCAACGACACCATCACCACCAATGGCTCCGGCTCCGGCGCGCTCAACCTTGCTGGCGGGAACGCGACCAGCGCCGCGATCGCCGGTGCGATCTCGATCGCGCTGTCCAGCAACTCGACGACGGCCTACATCGCCAATTCGACGGTTTCGGATGAATCGGCGGTCAACGTCCGGGCGCTCAGCGGCGGCTCGCTGACGGCGGTGGCGATCGCACTCTCCGCGACGCGCACCGGCACCGCCGCCTCGGTATCGGTTTCGGTCGGCTCGATCTCGGATTCGGCGACCGCCTATATCGACAACTCGACCATCACCGGCGTGAGCGGCGGCACGGCGAACGCGGCCAATGTCAACGCTTACCAGACCTCCGACATCGCGATCGGCGGCGGGTCGCTTTACCTCAACGGTGACAAGAACGCGGCCGGCCTGGCGCTGACCTATGCCGAAATCCGCAATCCCGGCGGCAGCAACGCCGTCGATGCCCATATTTCCGGTTCCACCGTCACGGGTTTCAATTCGCTGACGGTCATCGGTGACGACGCCAGCGTGATCGCGGCCGGCGGCGCTTCCGGCGGTTACGCCGAGAACGGATTGGCCGGGTCCATCGTCATCGACGAGATCAGCCCGAGCGTGCTGGCCTATATCAGCTCGAGCACCGTGACGGTTTCGGGCGGAAACGTCACCGTCAGCGCCGAGAGTGTCGATATCGCCTCGCTGGACGATGCGCTCGGCACGCTGGTGCGCGCTACCAACCACGGCCAGCTTGCACATGATAATTGCACGACGTCGAGCGGGTCGCAGGCTTGCGTGGATTTCAGCGGAGCCGCGCTGAACGGCGGCGTCGGCGCCGGCCCCGGAGCCGCGATCACGTCGGTTGCGGGCATCGTCCAATTCGGCAAGAACAACATCGGCATCGCCATCGTCGTCGATGAGATCAGCGCCACGCGTTCGGCCTACATCACCAAGACCCTGATGACCGTGACGAGTGGCAACGTGCTGGTTGCGGCGGAAGATCCCTCGAAGATCCAGTCCGTTGCGGTCGGATTCGGTCTGTCGACCGGACAGTTTGCCGGGCAGGGCGGGGCCGTCATCAGCACCATCAGGAACAACGTTTCGGCGAGCATCGGCGACGCCAATTCGACCACCTCCGATACGGTGGTGAGCGCGGGCAACGTCACCGTACAGGCGCTCGACAACTCCGCGATCACCTCCACGGCGGCGGTCGCGGGAGCATCCACCCAGGGCAGCGCCGGCGGTCTCGCTATCGTGTATAGCGAGATCGACAATCAGCTCGACGCCAACGTCACGAGCGCCAAGTTGCTCGCCGGCAGCAGCGCCGTGGTCAGTGCCACCTCGAACGGCAGGATCTCGACGGTCGCCGTCGGCGTAGCGTTGTCCTCCCAGATCGGCCTCGCGGGATCGGTCGCGACCAACCTGCTGGGCACCAACGTCACGGCCAGCATCACCAATGGGGCGGACGTCACGGCCAACAACAATGTCGGCGTGATCGCCAAAAATTCGGACAATATCGTCGTGTCTGCCGGCGCGCTTTCGATCTCCAAGGGCCCGGCCGGCGGCGCCGGCTCGATCGTGACCAACCAGATCACCGGCAGCACCTCTGCCTACATCAGCGGATCGAGCACCAAGGTCGACGCACTCGGAACCAGCTCGACCGACACGTTGTCAGTCAATAGCGGCACGCTGGCGCACGCGAGCGATCTCGGCGGCTTCCAGGCGCCGACCGACAGCACGCCCGATCTAAGCGAGACCCAGGATACGGTGAAGGGCCTCGCCGTGGTCGCCAGCTCGCACCAGGCCGTCGTGACCAATGTCATGACGATCGCGGCGGGCTCCGGCATCTCGATCATGGTCAACCCGATCACCTCGGTGCTGAGCGGGTCGACCAGCGCCTATATCGACGGTGCCAGCATCGATACGCGCCTCACCAGTGCCAGCCTGCTGCCGCAGATCGACGTCGCCGCCTCGAGCTTCTCCTATTCGGGCGCGTTCGGCGCCGGCATCGTGCCTCCGACCGGCACCGGCGGTGGCGGCGCGACCATCATCTCGACGACGATGTCGCGCACCACGATGGCCACCGTCACCAATGCGACCGTCGGCAGCCTGTCGGCGACGACGACCCCGACGGTCGGCGCCGTCAACGTGAAGGCCAATGCCGAGCAGGATGCGTCCTCGATCGGCATCGGCTTCAACACCGGCTCGGTCGCTCTGAACATCTTCACCGCGACCACCGAGGCCTATGTCGACGGCGGCGCGCTGACCGCGTCGTCGCTCACCGTGAACGCCAATGACACCACCGGCATCTACTCGGCCGGCGGCTCGGCAGCCTATGGCAGCCAGGCCGCGGTCGCCGCAGCCTTCCTGGTCCAGGTCTCGGCGAATCGGACCGAGGCCTATGTCGGCGACGAGTTCTTCTATCATGGCGGCAGCACGACCCACACGACCGCGCTCAATCTGAGCGGTGCGCTCGACGTCGAGGCCAACACCAAGGACCGCTTCCAGGCCTATTCGGTCGGCGGCTCGCTCGCGACCGGATCGGCCGCGATCGCCGGCATGGCGAACATCGAGATCGCCAACAACACCACCATCGCCGGTGTCTATGACACCACGCTGCGGTCGCCTACGGGCGGCGCAGCCGGCGCGGTCACCGTCAGCGCGAACGAGGATGTCGCGATCAAGGAGATCGCCGGCGCGCTCGCGATCGGCGCCAGCGGCTCAGGCGTCGGTGTCGGCGCCGCCGCCAACGTGCTCGTCTTCAAGAGCCAGACCATTGCGGAAAGCGTCAACAGCAATTTGAACTCCTCCGCCGCGATCAATGTCAGCGCGCTCAGCACCAAGGAAGTGCTGTCCTACGCGGTCACCGCGGGCATCGGCGGCAGCGTCGGCATCGGCGCGACGGTCGGCGTCATCATCATCGGCGAGAATACGGCCGATTCCGACACGCAGATCCAGGAAACCGGGCAACTGGATCAGCGCGACAGCAACGGCCACAACAACGGCACCATCACGGCGGTCAACAACAGCACCAGCAATTCGCACGGCAGCGATGCGGTTGCGAGCGGCACCGCCGGCAATCCGAACTACGCCCATGTCAGCTCGACCTACGACGTCAGCACCGTGCTGGTCGGCGGTGCCGACGGCGTCACCGCGCAGATCGCGGGCGGCACCACCACGGGCACGCAGGTCAATGTCGGCGCCACCAGCGCCAATGCGACCGAGATGTACCTGCTCGGCGCCGGCTTCGCCAAGAATGTCGGCATCGGTGCAGGCATCGGCTACACCAGCGTCAACAGTCGCGTGACAGCCAATCTGAGCTCGGCCGTCACCGCGCCGTCCGTCATGGTTGCGGCGGTGGTCAAGGACGCCGGCACCGGGCCTTATGCCGGCCAGACCATCAACACCGAGGCGATCGCCGGTGGTGCTGCGCTTTACTTCGGCGCGGATGCCGCGGTGGCGATCGGCAACGTCTCCAACCACGTGACGGCAGAGCTCGGCGGCTCCGTGACCGGGACGGGCGGCGCCGGCGTTGCCGTGATGGCGCAGGATTCCACGACCCAGATCGTCTTCACGGGCGGTGTCACCGCCGGTGCCGCGGCGGTCGGCGCCTCGATCTCGACGGCGAGCCGGTCGAGCACGGTCTCGGCAGAGGTGCTGCAGGGTGCCAATGTCAATACCTCGACGCTCGCGGTCGGCGCGCAAGGCGCGGGCACCTTGACCACGACGGCAACGGCGTTTGGCGGCGGCATCGTCGCGGGCGTCGGTGCGGACGCGGAGGCTCACGAGAATTCGAGCGTGACCGCCGATATCGGCGCAGGCTCCACGATCGCGACGTCCGCGACCGGAGCCGGCACGCTGGTGTCGGCGTCGATCACGCCCAATCTGTCGAGCAGCGCGATCGGCGTCGCGGTCGGCGGCGGTGCGGTCGGCGTCGCCGTCGCCCTGTCGACGGTCGGGGCCCAGGTCACGGCCGATATCGGCGACAACACCATCTTCTCAGGCGGCGCGATCTCCGTGGCTGCCATGGCGCTGGTCCCGACCGGCGGCACGACGACCTACGCCTGGGCACTCGCAGGTGGTGGCGGATCGCTGATCGGTGCCCAGGGCAGCTTCGCCAAGGCTTCGGAGAACGCGACGGTCAACGCCTATGGCGGGACCGGAGTTACGCTTCCCAACGCAAACGTGACTATTGCAGCCGAAAACGACAGCGCCCAATACGCCCAGGCGACCGGACTTTCGACCGGCTTCCTGGCATTGGGCGCGAGCGTCGCACAGGTATCGTCCAGCGCGCACACCTACGCCTATCTCGGGGCGGGCGCGATCACGTCGGCGTCCAACACCGGTGCTCTTCAGATTACCGCGACCGGCGTCGATGCCAACGTTGCCAATGCGGTCGTCGGCGCGGGCGGCACCTATGCCGGCGCCGCGGCGGTGGCGACCACCAGCTCGACCGCGACGACCCAGGCGAGGGCCGACGGCAACGGAACCGACGACACGCTTTATTTCGGCGGTCTCAACATCCGCGCCAAGCACACCACGAACTATGCCGCCAGCGGCGACGCCTACCAGGCCTCCACCGCCGGCGTGTCCGGCGGCAGTGCGCAAAACACGGTGACCACAAACACGACCGCGGAGGTCGGCACGCACCTGATCATCAACTCGGCCGGCGGCGACATGGATGTTATCTCCAACGACATCGTCAATCAGGCCGGCGGCGGCGCGCGTTCGGGCTCGGGCGGCATGTTCTCGGGCGCCGCAGCGCTCAGCAACTCGACCGTCACCCAGACCGTCACCACCAACATCGACGCCGGGACGGTCCTGAGCCTCAACGACGATCCGCGGACGTCGAACGCGGTGATCAACATCGAGGCCTACAACACGCTGAATACGAACGACACGGTGAGCCTGGCCACGGCGAGCTTCTTCGCCGGCGGCGGCGCCGAATCCGACATGACGGCGAACGCCACGCTCACGGTCAACATCAATGCCCGCGAGCTCTTCAGCGCGGGCAAGATCTATGTCGGCTCGGCCGCGAAGATGGCGGCGGCCAACAATGCCAACGCCAGTCTTTACGGCGCGATCGCCGGTGTCGGCGCCAGCACCAACAGTTGGGTTCATGCCAACCAGGCCGTGAATGTCGGCAGCAACGCGAAGGTCGAGGCCTGGGGCGACATCACCATCTATGCGGGTCTCGCCGGCGACGGCAGCGTCTTCAGCAGCGTGCAGGCGACGGCGACGACGGTCGTCTACAACAACACCGCTGTCCCGATCTCCACCCTGTACCGCGGCACGGCCAATGCGGACGACACCACGAGCCTGACGCTCGCCAATACGTCGAGCGTGCTTGGCGTGCAAAACATCTATCTGGGTGCGACCCAGGCGCAGGTCACCGCCACTGGCAACGGCAGCAACTACAATCCGTATCTGGACATCTTCAGCGCCAAGAACAGCGACAACCACAGCCACACCAGCGGCAGCGGCGACGTCGCGCTCAACGGCCTGGTGGTTGCGGGCATCAACGACGATCTGACTGTCACGATTGAGCTGGGCGCGACCGCGCCGACGGTGAGCACGACCAGTCCTTACTCGTCGCTGACCAACAGCGGCTCGTCTGTTCTCGAATACGTCTCCGACGTCAATCACTTCAATCCAGTGATGAGCTGGAACCACCAGACGGTCCAGTATACCATCGTCTCCAGCTTCAATCCCTACCAGCTGATCGTCAACCAGCTCGTGACGCTGACCGGCCTGACCGCCGCGCAAATCCGCTCTCAGCTTGCGACGTCAACGACCGCGAACCCGGCCACGATGTCGCCCTCCGGGACCGATCCGACCGGCGACATCCAGCGCCAGATCAACACGCTGATCCAGCAGGCGCCCTATACCACCGACGCTGCAGGTAATGCCTTCGCGCTCGGCGACATGCTGGTGTCCGCCGGCAACGTCTCGATCCTGGCGCAGAAGCTGACCGGCAACAGCGGCACGAATCCCGCGGCGCCGGCGGTCATCGCGCGCAGCTCGCCGTTGATCAAGGTCGAGAACAAGGGTCTCGATTTCATGGACCTGAACAACCTCACGGTCACCGATGTGAGCGGAGGCAACATCACCTACCGCCAGATCGACCATGTCGATCCGGATTCGCACTCCAACGTGACCTTCACCGCTACGCCGAGCGCGTCGCCGAGGATCGACATCTCGGCCATCTACAACCGCCTGGATGCCGTCACCGGCCAGGCCGTCGACCAGAACGGCAACGCGCTCACCAGCACGCCCGACATCTACCTGGACGGCGCCATCACCAACAACAACGGCCTGCTCAAGATCACCAACAATTCGGGCAGCGTCGTCGCGTCGCAGGCCATGAATGCCGCGACCATCCAGATGGTGGTGCCCAAGGGCTCGTTCACCTTCCTCGGCGGTCTCGGGAGCTTCAAGGACACCAACGGCAGCGTCGCCGATCAATGGGCGGGTACGGAATTCAAGCCGGGTGACAACGACACGCTCACGGCGGTGATGTTGGCGGCGACCTATCTCGGTGCCTACGGCGATTACGCCACCAGCCCGCACATCGCCGGCGGCGGCAATCACCCGTACTTCTATTATTGCTGCGTCGACGGCAATACCGGCGTTCAGCAAACGGCCGCCAACAGTACGATCTTCACGGCGCGCATGCTGGATCTGTATTTCGACGGCACCTCGCTCTATTCGGCGATCTTCCTGCCGATGGGTCAGGGCGCGCCCGGCGATGGAAATGAGCACGCTGGCAGCGTGCCGTACCCCGCCACGCTCGCAGTCATCGAGGGACCGACGACCCAGAGCATCACCACGGCGCCGTGGCACCAGCACGACTATGACGGCCTGGGCGTCTACAGCGGCACGACCAGCGGTTCGAGCACATACTCCACCCCGTTCAACTGCGCGACCTGCGATGCCTACTTCCAGGTCATCAACATCCAGCCGGCCGCGATCACGCCGATCACCAAGGCTGCGCCGCCGGTCCAGCCTCAAAACGATGCGCAGATCATCGGCAAGGCGATCATCATCTCGGCGTCAGTGATCAACATCAACGGCACCCTCCAGAGCGGCTCGAGCAGCAATTACTCGGTCAACATCGGCGCCAACGCCCTGTCGGACATTAACATCCTCAAGAGCGGCACAGGCCTTGCCCAGGCCCAGGCCAATGCGCAACACGGCGTCTATTGGGATATACCGGTGTCCGATCTGACGACGTCGGGCACCGGCGACGCCACGATCGGGGCGAAGTACAACGTTCTCACCGACCAGATCATCTTGAACAGCGTGGTGCAGGGGTCGGGCGGCTACATCTACTTGAACGGCAAGATCATCTCGACCTCGACCCAGGACGGCCAGTTACAGGGCAAGCTCGTGATCAATGGCGGTGCCGGCACGGTCACGGTCAACAACACCACCGGCCTGCAGCTCGTCACCAACACCATCAACACCGGTGTCACCACGCCCAGCGTGATCGAGATCGTCGACCAGCTCAAGCAGCAGACCAAGTGGTACGTCTTCGACCCCACCGCGGCGGCCGGCCAGCAGGTGTCGACGTATGTGACCAACAGCGTCAATGCAAACCAGTACACCGGCTCGATGCTCACCGGCGTCAGCGGTACGGCAGGTGTCCAGTACGCGCCGCAGGCCGATATGCTTTATCAGTGGGTCGATACGGCGACGCTGGATCGTTCGCCGACCAGCACGCAGTTCGACTACGGCTGGACTTATACGCAAAACGCCGGGCATAGCTGGACCCGCGCGGTCAGTCTGGTGTCAGGCGTGCAGACCTCCAACTACCAGGAAGTCGTCACCGCCACCGGCGCCTATTACATTCCGAACGACAGCAGGCCGGGCAACAACGGGCAGAACACCCATTCCGACGCGTGTTGCGGCGCGGACTCCCAGTTCAACTGGTACCAGGAGATCTACACGCACCTGACCCTGACGCTGACCAACACGGTCAAGGCGTCGAACCCGATCAACATCCAGTTCAACGGCGGCAGCACCAGCACCGTTGCGGTCAATTCGAACTCCAGCATCGTCCTCATCGGGTCGGTCAACAACCTTCAGGGCACAACCTCGTTCACGGCCACCGGCGCCAACTCGTCGATCACGGTCGGCGCGCACGCGAACAACCCGGTGATCTCGGGCACCAGCGTCAGCCTGTCCGCGCCGGGCGGCATCGGCACGCTCGGCACGAACGGTGTTCCGGTCCAGGTGCAGCTCTATGGCGGCAGCCTTACCGCCAATTCGATCGACCACGACATCTCAATCTCGGCGATCGGCTCGCTGTCGATCAACCAGGTTAAGGTGAGCCCGACCGTCACGGGCCAGGCGCCGCAAGGCAGCGTCTTCCTCTCGGCCATCGGCGACATCAACTCGGCGTCCCCCTACGACGTCGCCAACCCCGTCGTGATCGGCAAGAATATCGAGATCGACTCCGCCGCCGGCGCGATCGGCGCGACCAGCAGCGTCGTCAATGGCGCGTCCACGCTGACCAACATCAATCCGCTGGTGATCCAGGCGACGGGCACAGTTCAGACCAACGGCGCCGTCGATGGCGGCGTCCTCGACAGCGCCTCGGCCACCGGCAGCTACATCATCCAGTCCAAGGGCGATTTGCGCCTCGGCACGGTCCAGTCGACCGGCGGCCCGGTGTTCCTGGAGGCGGCCGGCTCCGACGGCAACCAGGCCAGCATCCTGAACGGCCGGGCGGCCGCCGGTATCACCGCGGCGGAGAGCGCACATCTCCAGGCCGTCTGGGCCAATCTCGATCTGCTCAACGGCAACCCCGCCACCGCAGCCGTCAACAGCTACCAGTCCATGGTCACGTCGGCCTACAACGATTACTTCCAGCTCAAGAATATCGCCTTCGCGAACGGCAGCACCTACAACCCGACCTCGGTGGGGCTGACGGTGCTGCGGGCGCAGGTGGCGGCCAAGCTCGGCATCGATCCTTCCAGGGTCTCGACCACGGATATGAAGAACGAGGCCACGACACGGTTCCTGCGGGATCAGTTCCTGCTCGGCAAGATCAACACCGATGAGCTGAAGAGCTCGCTGACGACGCTGCTCGGTACCGCGCCCGCGGATCCGCTGGCGACCGTGTTCGGCAGCTCGCTGTCGACGACCCTGTTCGCGAAATTGTTCGACGGCGTGGCCACAGCCAATCAGCGCCTGCCGAGCAATACGGCCCTGCAGACGGCGCTTAATGCCTACAATTCGAACTACACCTACACGCTCGCATCGACCGAGCGCGTCTACGGCGTCATCACCGCGGGCGCGCAGTGGACGCAGAGCCAGCTTGCCTACACGGTCTCGTCGTCGGCCGTCGGCGCGGCACCGCCGCCGATCGACCCGAACGTCGCGGCCAATGTCAGCGCGAGCCAGATCATGCTCTACGCGCCGCACGGCTCGGTCGGCAATTCGGCCGCGCCCCAGACGTTCACCTTCACCAGTGTCGATTCCTCGTCGCTGACGACTGTGCAGCGGGGATTGCTCTCCTCGGCCGGTCCCGGCCAGCTCACCGTCGGTGCGACCACGGATCCGACGACCCACGTCGTGACCTATACGGTCAGCCTGTCGCAGCAGAACCTCGTCGTCCTCGACAACCCGACCGCGATCTCGGCCAACGCGCTGTCGAATATCTATCTCGGCAGCAAGAACAGTCTCACGCTCGGCGGCGTCACGGCGAGCTACGGCCCGATCGCGGCCGCGCAGGCCAACGGCATCCAGGTGACCGGTCGTGGCGACGTCAAGCTCGACGCCGTGACCGGCATCACCGCTGCCGCCGGCGTGACCGGTGTGCCCGTGATATCAGGCGATATCGCCAACCTGACCCTGATCGCCGAGCACGGCAATATCGGCGCTCCCGGGACTGCCGGAAGCAATCCCGCGACCAATGCCAATGCGATCCAGATCGCCTTTGCCAGCCCGGCCAACGACCAGCTCGACCAGGTCTCGTCCGGACAGGGCATCTATGTGAAGCAGACCACCGGCGATCTCATCCTCGGCAACATCTCCGCCGGCAACGAGATCCAGCTTGCCGCGACCGGCAGCATCTACGCCGAAGCCGGCTTCTCGGACCGCACCGCGATCCACATTCTGGGCACCGACCTCGATCTGCGCGCCGGCGGCAATATCGGCTTCAACAGCTCGACCTTCCAGCCGCTGCAGGTGAATATCTCCGGCGCCGTGACCGGTTCGGCAGGCGGCGATTTCAGCCTTCTCGCGGTCACCGGCGACCTCGCAGTCGGCACCAGCGGCGCCTACGGGTCGCTGACGGCCGGCGGCGCGATGACGCTGAACGTGCCGCGCGGCGCGCTCACCATCAATGCCGACCTCACCAGCGACGGCCTGATGCAGCTCCTTGCCAATCGCGGCATGACCTTCGCGGCCGGCACCAGCACGGCACCCATGGTTGCGACCAGCAGCTCCGACGGGGTGACGCTGGTGGCCGCGACGCTGTCGATGGGCGCCTATTCGGCCATCAACGCGGCCGGCGCGATTTCGGTGACCACTACGGGCGATGCGACGATTGGTCAGCTGAATTCGTCGCTGTCCCATGCTGCAGCCGGCAACGCTCCGTCGATCATCGTCACTGCCGGTGGCGTCGCCTCGCTCGGAGCGATCATCGACAATGGCGACGGTCAGACCAAGTTCGTCGCGTCCGGCACTGGCGCCGAACTTTCGCTGGGCGCGTCGAACGGCATCGGCACCGCGACGGACCGGTTCATCTTCAGCGCCGCGCGGCTATCGGCAAGCGCGACCGACGGCGCAATCTACCTGAAGGCTCTCACCGACACCGACGCGATCCTGCTGTCTGCCGTGAAGGGCAGCGTCGACATTCTCGGTACCGGCGGCCTGACGCTCGATCAGGTGGTCGCGGGCACGGCGACGGGCGCGAGCGGCAGCTTCAGCGCCGTCACCACCAACGGCAGCATCGTGATCGGGACTGCCAGCAGCAGCGGCTTGCAGACGATCCACGCCAGCCAGAACGTGACGCTCAACTCGCTCGCCTCCACCGGCAATGCCGGCGACGTCGGCAACATCAACGTCACCGCCGATAACGGCTTCATCCTGGCGCAGACGGTGATGTCCGGCGGCGTGCCGACGCTGGGCTCGCTCTCGGCCAATGGCTCGGCGACGCTAATCGCCGCCACGACCATCACCGGCAACATTCTTGCGGCGACGACCGGCTCAGGCCTGCTGAGCGCCGGCGGCCCGATCAACTGGAACGTCCTCAACGTCGCGACGACGCTGGGCGCGACTGCGGGCCAGGGCAGCATCACCGTGCAGACCGCGCAGAGCGGCGGCTCGCAGACCATCCACGCCCACGACAACGTGACCTTCAACGCGCTGACGGCGACCGGCATCAATGGCGACGCCGGAAGCATCAACGTCGATGCGGACAACGGTTTCATCCTGGCGCAGACGGTGATGTCCGGCGGCGCGACGACGCCGGGCTCGGTCTCCGCCAACGGCTCGGTGAGGCTGATCGCCGCCACGACCATCACCGGCAACATTCTTGCGGCGACGACCGGCTCAGGCCTGCTGAGCGCCGGCGGCCCGACCAACTGGAACGTCCTCAACGTCGCGACGACGCTGGGCGCGACCGCGGGCCAGGGCAGCATCGCCTTGCAGACCGCACACAGCGGGGGCTCGCAGACCATCCACGCCCACGACAACGTGACATTCAACTCGCTCGCCTCCACCGGCAATGCCGGCGACGCCGGCAACATCAACGTCGATGCGGACAACGGTTTCCTCCTGGCGCAGACGGTGATGTCCGGCGGTGTGCCGACGCTGGGCTCGGTCTCCGCCAATGGCTCGGCGAAGCTGATCGCCGCCACGACCATCACCGGCAACATTCTTGCGGCGACGACCGGCTCAGGCCTGCTGACCGCCGGCGGCCCGATCAACTGGAACGTCCTCAACGTCGCGACGACGCTGGGCGCGACCGCGGGCCAGGGCAGCATCACCTTGCAGACCGCGCAGAGCGGCGGCTCGCAGACCATCCGCGCCCACGACAACGTGACCTTCAACGCGCTGACGGCGACGGGCATCAATGGCGACGCCGGCAACATCAACGTCGATGCGGACAACGGTTTCATCCTGGCGCAGACGGTGATGTCAGCCGGCGTGCCGACGCTGGGTTCGCTCTCGGCCAACGGCTCGGTGAGGCTGATCGCCGCGGGCACCAACATGGGTCACAACCTCTCGGCGTCGACCGGCAACGCGCTTCTGCAGGGTACCGTCGTCAAGTGGGACAATCTCAACGTCGGCGGCACGCTCGGCATCGCTGCGACAGTCGGAGGGATCACCCTCGGTACCGCTATCAGCGGCGGCACGCAGACGCTGCATGCGGTGAACGACGTCGTCTTCCGCCAGCTCACCACGACCGGCATCCCGGGCGATGCCGGCGATCTGATCGTCAAGTCCGACACCGGCTCGCTTCGCGGCGGCTCGATCTCGGCCAACGGCGATACCCGTTTTGATGTGGCCGGATCGGTCTCGTTCGACCGGGTCAGCGGCGAAACCATCAAGTTGACCTCGTCGGGTGATCTGACCATCAACTGGGTCAGCGTGGTCAGGGAGCTCGACCTCGCCGCCGATACCATCACCGTCACGGGCGAGCAGGTCCGCTCGAATCCGCCGATTCCGCTGATCCTGAACATCACGGGCTACAATGGTGGCATCGCGAAGTATGCCAATATCTCGATCGATCCGGACTCCATCATCGTCAACCAGTTCAGGGTGATCGACGCGAACTTCCTGACCGACGCGCACTCCGTGACGATCCTGAACGGCTACGTGCCGGGCCAACTCCTGCTCACCACAGCGACCGAGCAGGTGCTGCTGAACAACCGTACGCCGGCGCCGAGCAATAGGCCGACGCTCCAGCTCTACCAGCCCGACGGCGTGTTCACGATGAGCCAGGTCGGCAACGCCAACGTCACCAACGCCTATGTGGTGTTCTACGCGGGCGATATCTCGGCGAGCGTCTCCAATTACGGTTCGAGCCACGCCTGCTGCAGCGACTACACAGGCGCCAGCATGGTGCGCAACATCTCCGTCGACGGCGAGGGCCATGAGAGCATCGGCACCTGGCTGGCGCAGAAGAGCGGGGAAGGGACGTTCTACCAGCTCGGTCTCTCCGGCCATGCACGGCTCGACGCGTTGCTGTCGCCGCGGCCGGTCGAGACCATCGGGTCTGGTCCAGCCGTGAACGTCGAAGGGCTCAGCGACATGCGCAAGCTGCGCCGCCAGGGGCAGCGCACGGGTCGCCCGGGTTGGAAGGACGCAGCAATTGGTGCAATGACGAAGCCGGCGGTGAGTCGCCTTGCGGAGGCATGGTAGGTCGAGATGCGGGTTCTGGGGGCAGCACTCGGGATCGGGCTCGCAGCATCGAGCATCGTGGCCGCGCGCGCGCAGGTGCCATCGATCAATCCCGGCGCGATCCAGAACGACATCGACCGGCAACGCCGCCAGGTCGAACAGCAGAGCGAGCCACCCAAGCTGAACGGTCCGGCCGTGATCGGCGGCGCACGTGAAAAGTCGCCGCTGCTGAAGCCGGGCGGCCCGAAGTTCCGCCTGCGCAAGCTCGAATTCGACTCATCCAAATTCATCACGCCGGCCGAGCTCGACGAGGTCGCGAAGAAATATGTCGGCAAGAACGTCGACATCGCGACGCTGCTGCAGATCGTCGCCGATATCAATGCGATCTACACCGAGCGCGGCATCGTGACCGGCATCGCGACCCTGCCCGATCAGGATCCCAAGGACGGGGTGGTCAGGATCAAGCTGACCGAAGGCCGGCTCCAGAAGACGACCATCGAGGGCAACAAGCAGACCCGCACCGACTACATCCTCCAGCGCGTCAAGGAGCCGGAAGCCGAGGTCCTCGACGTTCCAAAACTCAATCGCGACGTGACCTGGTTCAACCGGACCAACGACGTGCAGATCAAGGCGCTGCTCCAGCCCGGCGCGAGCTTCGGGCTGACCGACCTGCAGTTTGCGGTGATCGAGCCGCCGGTCGATACCTGGCAGCTCTTCGTCGACAATCAGGCCGCGGAGAATACAGGCCGCTGGGAAGGGGGCACCTTCTACAAGCGCCACGGCCTGTTCGGCGTCGACGACCGGCTGACCTTTTACGGCGTCCGTTCCGACGGCAACCTCAACGGCAACGTTGCCTACAGCGTCCCGGTCACCCCCTGGGGCGGCCGCGCCGGCGTCAGCTATACCGAAGGCAAGATCAAGATTATCGACGGACCCTTCGTCGCGCTCGACGTCACCGGGCGGTCGAGCCAGGCCGCGGTCAATTTCAGCCAGCCGGTCTGGGTAACGCAGAACTGGCTGGTGCTGCTCAACGCCGCCGAGACCGAGGGTAAGACGGTGAGCCGCTTCTCGTCGGTCGCGGTGACCGACGACCACTACGACAAGGCCACGGCCGGCGTCTCCGTGACCAATTCCGGCAACACCTATTCGATCACGGTCTCGCCTGCCGTCAACTACATCGAATGGCAGGACCACGTGCTCGGCAACAATCGTACGTTCAACACCTATACTGGCACGATGCTCGCGACCAGCACCGCGGGACCCGCCAATTTCAGCACCAACGTGCTCGCAAGCTGGCAGTACACGCAGGAGAAGCTGCTGCCGGGCGACCAGATCTTCACGATCGGCGGTCCCACCACCGTGCGCGGTTATCCGACCAACGCCGCGTCGGGCGACAGCGGCTATTACTTCAACGCCGAGCTGCACTACAACTGGTCCCAATGGCTTAGGGGATTTGACACCTACATCTTCACCGATTGGGGTGCGGTGTACTCTACATTCCCCGGCGTCACGGAACTGGGCTCGGTCGGCGTCGGCTTCTCCTGGACGTATGCGCAGTTCATGACGTTCGAGGCCAATTACGCGACGCCGCTGAAGATGGCGGTCTCGACCCAGCATCACTACGAGGCCTATGGCCGCGTCATCTTCCGTCCGCTGCTGATGTTCGAGAAGCAGCAGAGCGCCACGCCCGTGGCGGCCGTTGCCGGCAAGAGCAAGTCGTAGGACGGGTTGCCTCTCTCTCTGACCGCGACAAATTGCGAAGCAATTTTGCGCTGGCGCGATGAAGCAATCCAGATCAGGACGCGGACGCATTAAGCCGCAGCCTTATTCTGGCTGACGCGAGTCCCCCGCTGAATCCGTCGAAAATGAACCCAAAGCGAGTTGCCAATTCCAGGGGAACTCGCGTATGCACTATGTGTCGGGTCGTAGGTGAGCAATTCAAATGACGATGGAGCTGAGGGGCGCGAGAGGCGAGGGATTTGCGACGGTGACCGCCGACGGTCGCGTGCTGGATTCCTGGTTCCTTCAGCTGCGCCTGGTTGAGGAGGCCGGCAAGTCGGCAACGGTGCTGCTGACGAAGGACGAGATCAAGAGGTCGCTCGGTGAGTCGGCAGACGGATACGCGCGGCACGACGACGTCCGCAACGCCGGTATCGTTGCAATCCAGACAGAAATTGACTCTCTTGCATCCGCGCCGATTGATGTGCACGACGCATATCTTCGCCTCCATCTCCTGAGCCACCGGCTCGTCCAGCCCAATTGCCTGAACCTCGAGGGAATTTTCAGTCTGTTGCCTAACGTTGCCTGGACCACCCTCGGGCCCTGTGAATGCCCTCGTGTACCGGAAGCACGAATCCTCGCACGAACGCGGGCCCTGGCGTTCGAGGTGACAGGCGTGGATAAGTTCCCGCGCATGACTGACTATGTGACGCCTGCGGATGTGAGAATTGCAGATGCGGATCGCGTGAGGCTCGGAGCCTACCTGGCTCCGGGCACGACCGTCATGCATGAAGGCTTTTGCAATTTCAATGCAGGTACGCTCGGCCCCTGCATGGTCGAAGGGCGGATCAGCGCCGGTGTGGTTGTGGGTAGTGGCAGCGACGTTGGCGGCGGAGCCTCGATCATGGGCACTCTGTCCGGAGGAGGCAAAGAGAGGATTACAGTCGGTGAGCGCTGCCTGATCGGAGCCAACGCCGGTATCGGCATTTCATTGGGTGACGATTGTATCGTCGAGGCGGGTTGTTATGTCACGGCAGGCGCGCGCATCCTTCTGGAGGACGGCCGCGTGCTGAAAGCCAGAGAGCTCTCAGGCGAGAGGGGCCTGCTTTTTCGTCGTAATTCCCAGAGCGGCGCTCTTGAGGCAACCAGGCGTACTCCAAATTGGGACGGCCTCAACTCGCAGCTTCACGGCTAGGTCCGAGACGCAGCTCGCTTAGCGCCGCAGCGTGAATTCGTCTGCACCCCGCCGGTGCTCCCAATTCGCCCGCTCGAGCTCGGGCTGATCGCACTCCGCCTCGGGATAGCCGATGCAGAGATAGGCGATGAATTTCCAGGACGCGGGCACGTCGAGCACGCCGCCGATGCGCTCCGGATTGAGGATCGAGACCCAGCCGAGCCCGATTCCCTCGGCGCGTGCGGCGAGCCACATGGCGGTGATCGCCGCGACCACGGAATATTCTGTTGTCTCCGGCATGGTCGCGCGGCCGAGGCCGTGGCCGATCTCGCTGGCCTTGTCCGCGAATATTGCGAGATGGCGAGGTGCCTGTTCGAGCCCAGAGAGCTTGAGCGCGGCATAGCGCGCGGCGCGCTCGCCGGAGTAGCAATTCAGCGCGTCGGCGTTGCAGGTCCTGAAATCGTCGATCACGGCGCGGCGCCGTACCGCATCATCGACGGTGACGAAGCGCCATGGCTGGCTCAGGCCGACCGATGGCGACAGGCAGGCCGTCTCGATCAGCCGCTCCACGGCGCCGTCGGGCAGCGCATCGGTGCGAAAGCGGCGCACGTCGCGGCGCCACACGAACAGCTCGCGCAATTGCAGGCGGAAGGCGTCGTCGAACTCGACCATCGATCATCCTCCCGCATGAAGGAAAGCTGCGGCCACCAGCAGGATCAGGATCTCGCCGGCCTGCTCGAAAGCGCCGAGGATGTCGCCGGTCTGCCCGCCGATCTGACGGATGGCAAGCTGCGCCACGATCAGCCCGGTGAGCGAGAGCAGGACCAGGCCGACCAGCGCCTTGGCCGGTCCGAGCGCAACGGCGAGGGCGAGCGTTCCAACAGCGAAGGCGATCGCCACGCTGCGGCCCGGCGGCGATCCGGCGCGCGCGGAGAGCCCGTCGGGACGCGCAGGGGCGACCAGCGACATGAAGGCCGGCACGCCGGCGCGGGCCGCAGCGTGGGCCGAGCACAAAGCCAGCATCACGGCCCATGGATCGGCGATTGCGGCGAGCGCACTCCAGCGCAGGCCGAACGACAGGATCAACGCACAGACGCCATAGCTGCCGATTCGGCTGTCGCGCATGATCTCGAGCTTGCGCTCGCGCGTCCGTCCGCCGCCGAGGCCGTCGGCGGTATCTGCGAGCCCGTCCTCGTGCAGCGCGCCGGTGATGAGGGTCGTTGTCGCCAGAGCGAGCAGGGCGGCCATGCCTGGTGCCAGTCCCAGTCTGCTCGCAAGCGCATAGGATACTGCGCCTGCAAGGCCCACCAGCAATCCCGCGATCGGCAGCGCCCAGGTCGCGCGCGCGATGTCACCGTCGCCGGCCGGCTTTGACGATGCCACCGGCACGATCGTGACGAAGGACGCCGCGATCCTGAGATCGGCGACCACGTCTTTCAGAATGGCGGCGCGCGGCATCATTTCAGTTTCAACGGCAGGCCGGCAACGACGAGCTCGACTTCGTCAGCGGCCGCCGCAACGGTCTGGTTCATGATCCCGGCGGCGTCGCGAAAGCTGCGCGCCAATGCATTGTCGGGCACGATGCCGAGGCCGACCTCATTGGTGACGAAGACCACCGGGCTGCTGAGCCGGGGCAGGGCGGCGGCGAGTTCGGTCACCTCGCGCTCCCAGTCGCGCGCCGCATGCATCAGGTTGGAGAGCCACAGCGTCAGACAGTCGACGAGCCGCGCGCCGCCGCCATCGGTTGCGACCAGCGCGGGCACGAGATCGAGCGGCACCTCGCGCTCGATCCAGTCGGTTCCGCGGCGCGCGCGGTGTTTTGCGATGCGCGCCTCCATTTCCGCATCGAGCGCCTCGGCCGTCGCGACATAGACCGGCTGCCCGGGGAAGGCGCGCGTGCGCGTTTCCGCACGCTTGCTCTTGCCCGATCGCGCTCCGCCCGTGATCAAGATGACGGCCATGAAGGTCTCCTGTGGGCCTGACTAATCACCAATCGTGGCCAAAGACAAAGCCGAAATCAGGCACCCGGGGGCTTGCGCTCGCCGCTCGCTTTGCGCAACAGGGGCGGGACAGGAGGCCAGTGTGGGTTTTGCGGGCGCGATGGTGGTGGCGATGGCGGTGGATGCCTTGCTGGGCTGGCCGTCAAAGCTGTTTGCGCGGATCGGCCACCCCGTGACCTGGCTGGGCGGGCTGATCGCCGCCATCGATGCCGGCTGGAATCGCGAATCTGACCCGCCGGCGCTCCGCCGCGCTGCCGGCATCGCCGGCGCGCTTCTGGTGATTGCGCTCGCGGTTGCGCTCGGCTGGCTGCTCCAGTCCTTGCTTCCCCCGAGTTGGATCGGAATCGCGCTGGCCGGCATCCTGGCCTGGCCGCTGGTGGCGCTACGTTCGTTGCATGATCATGTCGCCGCGGTCGCGAGTCCCCTGCTGGGCGGCGACATCGCCGCGGCCCGCGCGGCGGTCTCGCGCATCGTTGGTCGCGATCCCGCCGCGCTCGATGAAGCCGGCATCGCGCGCGCGGCGCTCGAGAGCCTTGCGGAGAATGCGTCCGACGGCATCGTCGCGCCGGTGTTCTGGGGTGCGCTGTTCGGCCTGCCCGGTATTTTGGGCTACAAGGCGATCAACACGCTCGACTCCATGATCGGCCATCGCAACGAACGGCACGAAGCCTTTGGCTGGGCCGCGGCGCGCATCGACGACGTCGCGAATTTCATTCCGGCGCGTCTGACCGGCTTTCTGTTCGTGATGCTGGCGCCGCGACGAGCCGCTGCGCTGTCGTGCATGATGCGCGATGCGCGCCGTCATCGATCGCCCAATGCCGGCTGGCCGGAGGCGGCGATGGCGGGAGCGCTCGGCGTGCGGCTCAGCGGCCCTCGCATCTATCACGGCAGCATCACCGACGAGCCCTGGCTGAACGGAGGCGCGCGCGATCCGCTTGCGGCCGACATCGGCGAGGGATTGACCGTCTACCGTCGGGCCATGCTGCTGCTCGCGGGGCTCCTTGCGATCCTGGCCTGCGCGTGAAAGAACAGGGCATGCGCGAGCACGGTGGAAATCTTGATCTGGCCCGGCAGCGTTTTGGCGGACGCGCAGAGGATTGGATTGATCTGTCGACCGGAATCAACCGGCTCACCTATCCGGTGGGCGAGATCGCCGCGCATCATTGGCAGGCGTTGCCGTCGCGGTCCGAGCTCGACGCCCTGCTTCAGACGGCCCGGCATGCCTATGGCACGAGCGCGCCGATCGTTGCGATGGGCGGCGCACAGGCTGCCATTCAATTGCTCCCGCAACTCGCGCCGCGCGGCCGCGCGCGCATTCTCGCGCCGACCTACAACGAATATGCCGCCGTTCTGTCGGCTGCGGGATGGGAGGTCGAGGAGGTGAGGGCGCCCGACGCGCTGGCGGGGGCGAACCTTGCCATCGTCGTCAATCCCAACAATCCCGACGGCCGCCGTTATGCGCCGAAGGATCTGCTCGCGCTGTTGCCGCGCGTCGGTCACCTCGTCATCGACGAGAGTTTTGCGGACGGCATTCCCGAGCTCTCGCTCGCTTCGGAAGCGGGGCGGCCGGGGCTGCTGATCCTGCGCTCGTTCGGAAAGTTCTATGGTCTTGCCGGCCTGCGGCTCGGCTTCGCGATCGGTCATGCGGATGACGTCGGCAGAATCGCGGCGGCGTCAGGTCCATGGCCGGTGTCGGGCGCGGCGATCGCGATTGGCTGCCGCGCCTTGCGCGATGACGCCTGGGCCAAGGCGACGTCAGCGCGGCTTGCCCGCGACTGCGTTCGCCTCGACGACATCGCGCAGTCGCAAGGCTGGCGGCTGGTTGGCGGTGCGCCCCTGTTTCGCCTCTACGAGGCGCCGGATGCGCGTGCCGCGCAGGACAAGCTCGCGCGTGGCCAGATCTGGTCCCGCGTCTTCGCGCAAAACCCGACATGGCTGCGCCTTGGGCTTCCGGGCGCTGAGGCCGAATGGTTGCGCCTTGCCGAGGTCCTAGCGCGCTAACGCGAGGAGGCCTTCGACGTCGAGATGCTTTTCGATGTGATCGGCGAGTGCGTCGAGCGCGCTCTCGACCCTGGCGTGATAGGGCTCGTCGCCCGCGGGAATGTCGAGCTTTGCAAGGAATGCCCTGCGAAATGCGTCCGACGTAAAGAGGCCGTGCAGATAGCTGCCTTGCACGCGCCCATCGCGTGAGATCGCGCCTTCGGGCTCGCCGTTCAGTTTGGAGAACGGCCGCGCGCGATCAGGTCCATCGGTGCGACCGATGTGGATCTCGTAGGCCTGGACCGGCTGATCCGTCGCCGCATGGACCGCCGTCACACGCGTCAGCGTCTTCTGCGGGCTCATCACAGTTTCCACATCCAGCAGGCCAAGGCCCGGCGTGTCGCCCGCGGGCCCCTCAATGCCATCAGGGTCGGCGACGCTGCGTCCGAGCATCTGATAGCCGCCGCAGAGGCCGAGCACATGACCGCCCCTGCGGTGATGCGCGAGCAGATCGATGTCCCAGCCCTGTGCGCGCAGAAAGGCGAGATCGCCGCGGGTGGATTTTGAGCCGGGGATGATGACGAGGCTGACATCGCCCGGGATCGCTTCGCCCGGACGCACAATCACGAGATCGACACCCGGCTCGAGCTTCAGCGGATCGAGATCGTCGAAATTGGCAATCCGCGACAGCCCGAGGCAGGCAATCTTGCACTGGTCTGGCTTGCGCGCGTCGCTTAAGCCCAGCGCATCCTCGGCCGGCAGCTCGCCGGCGCGCGCGAACCAGGGCAGCACGCCAAGGCCGCGCCATTCGGTCTTCGCTTCGATCAGCCTGTAGCCGTCGTCGAACAGCGTGGGATCGCCGCGGAACTTGTTGATGACAAAACCCTGGATCATCGCGGCATCGTCGGGGTCGATCACCGTCTTGATGCCGACGAGCTGCGCGATGACGCCGCCGCGATCGATGTCGCCGACCAGCACGACGGGCACGTCGGCCTTGCGCGCAAAGCCCATATTGGCGATGTCGGCCTTGCGCAGATTCACCTCGGCCGGACTGCCGGCGCCTTCGACCAGCACCAGATCGGAGCGCGCCTTCAGCCGCTCAAAGCTCTCCAGCACCGCGCCCATCAAGGAAGGCTTCATCGCCGCGTATTCGCGTGCACGCGCGGTCGCGATGCGCTTGCCCTGCACGATGACCTGCGCGCCGACATCCGTCTCGGGTTTCAGCAGCACCGGGTTCATGTCGGTGTGCGGCTCGACGCCGGCGGCGAGCGCCTGCAGCGCCTGGGCGCGGCCGATCTCGCCACCATCGATGGTGACGGCGGCATTGTTCGACATGTTCTGCGGCTTGAACGGGAGCACGCGGAGTCCGCGGCGCGTGAAGGCGCGCGCGAGACCGGCGACGATGAGCGATTTGCCCACGTCCGAGCCGGCTCCCTGGATCATCAATGCGCGCGCCATGGTTTTTTTAAGAGCTTGGTTTTTTCAGAGCTTGGTGTCTTCAGAACTCGACGCCGGCCTGCGCCTTGATGCCGGAGCGGAACGGATGCTTCACCAGCGTCATCTCGGTGACGAGATCGGCGATCTCGATCAGCTCGTCCTTGGCGTTGCGCCCGGTGAGCACGACATGCGTCATCGGCGGTTTCGAGGTCTTCAGGAAATCGACGACCTCCGCGATGTCGAGATAGTCGTAGCGCAGCGCGATGTTGATCTCGTCGAGCACGACCATGCGCAGATTGGAATCGAGAATCAGTTCCTTCGCCTTGTCCCAGCCGGCGCGCGCGGCCGCGATGTCGCGGGCGCGGTCCTGCGTCTCCCAGGTAAAGCCTTCGCCCATCGCATGGAACTGGCAGAGCTCGCCAAAATGGCCGGTGAGCAGGCGCCGCTCGCCGGTATCCCAGGCGCCCTTGATGAACTGCACGACGGCGCAGGGGAAGCCGTGGGCGACGCAGCGCACGATCATGCCGAAGGCGGAGGAGGACTTGCCCTTGCCGGCACCGGTATGGACGATGATGAGGCCCTTTTCGCCGCTCTTGGTCGCCATGATCTTGTCGCGCGCGACCTTGATTTTCGCCATCTTCGCGGCATGCCTGGCGTCGGCTTCCGCGGCCGTTTTTGTATCCGGTTCAGGCGTCATCGTACCCGGTCCTTCGGCTTGACAAGAGGCGGCCGGGGGCAAATGGTGACCCGGCGTTGGTTCCTGTCCTATGACAGGCGAAGAGGGAATGCGATAGGGTCCGAATCGGCAAGATTTGGGTCCAAACTGCAGCCGCCCCCGCGACCGTGACCGGAGAGATGCCCAAAGCCACTGATCCTACTTGCGGATCGGGAAGGCGGGGATCGAAGGGGAAACCCTGCTCCGCAAGCCGGGAGACCTGCCAGCGCGGACGATTCTTGAACCGGCGGACGGGGTGTTCCGCGACGGGGAAACGGGCCTTCGCAAGAACGGTTCGTGTGCCTCTTCGCCTCCCGCAGATACTTCTGGAAGAGGCGATGACCGTTACACTTCACGTCTGCATCACCTGCCGTGCCGGCGAGACGCCGAGCGAAGGCGAGGCGACACCCGGCAAGCGCCTGCATGGAGCGATCCTCGAGGCCGGCGTGCCCGACGGCGTCAATGTGGTTCCCGTCGAATGCCTGTCTGCATGCAGCCAGGGCTGCTCGGTGGCGCTCAGCGCGCCCGGCCGCTGGTCCTATGTCTATGGCCGGCTGTCGGATGCCAACGCGCAGGACGTGGTCGCGGGCGCTGCCGCCTATGCCGCCGCGCCCGATGGCCTCGTGCCGTGGCGCAGCAGGCCTGAGATCTTCCGCAAGCAGTCGCTTGCCCGCATTCCCCCCATTGCCGTGTTGCCGGAGGCCGCCGAATGAACTCGCTCGCAAAAGTCCCTGTGACGGTGGTCACCGGCTTTCTCGGCTCCGGCAAGACGACGCTGATCCAGCATCTGCTCGCCAATCCCAACGGCAAGAAGCTCGCCGTGCTTGTCAACGAGTTCGGCAGCGAAGGCGTCGACGGCGAGATCTTGAAGTCCTGCGCGGATGCGAACTGCCCCGAAGAGAACATCGTCGAGCTCGCCAATGGCTGCATCTGCTGCACCGTTGCGGATGATTTCATTCCGACCATGGAGAAGCTCTTGGCTCGCCCGGTGCGGCCCGATCACATCCTGATCGAGACTTCGGGGTTGGCGCTGCCAAAGCCGCTGCTGAAGGCGTTCGACTGGCCGGAGATCCGCTCGCGCATCACGGTTGATGGCGTGATCGCGCTCGCCGATGCCGAGGCGGTCGCCGCCGGCCGCTTTGCGCCGGATCCGGCTGCGGTCGAAGCGCAACGTGCGTCGGACGACAATCTCGATCACGAGACGCCACTGTCGGAAGTGTTCGAGGACCAGATCGCCTGCGCCGACATCGTGCTGCTGACCAAGGCCGATCTTGCGGGCGCAGCCGGCATTGAGGCCGCCAAGGCGTTGATCACCGCCGAGATGCCGCGCCGCGTACCGATGCTGCCGGTGACCGACGGCGCGATCGATGCGCGCGTCATCCTTGGCCTCGGTGCTGCCGCCGAGAACGATCTCGCCGCGCGCCCCTCGCATCATGATGGCGAGGAGGACCACGAGCACGACGATTTTGCCTCCGTCGTGATCGATCTTCCTGAGGTCACTGACATCGATGCACTGGTCGCATCGGTCCAGAAGCTGTCACGTGAGCAGAACGTGCTGCGCGTCAAGGGCTACATCGCGGTCGCGGGCAAGCCGATGCGCCTGCTGCTGCAGGCCGTCGGCGAGCGTGTGCGGCATCAGTTCGACAAGCCCTGGGGCGCGGGTCACAGGCAGTCAAAGCTCGTCGTGATCGGCGAGCACGGCGATATCGACGCGGCCGCGATCAAGGCGGGATTGGGAGTCTGATGCACGTCGTCTTCCGCGAGAGCCGCGGTCTCGAGGAGACCGCGACGCCAAGGGACATCGGCCAGGACCCGGCCGATCTCGTGGTGCTCTCGTACTCGGATTCCGACCTCGCGGCGTTCGCGGCCGGCTGGCGCCGCGGCCGCACCAGCCTGCCGTCGCTGCGGCTGGCGAATCTCGCGGAGCTCCGTCATCCGCTCTCGGTCGACACCTATATCGAGCGCACGTTGTCGCGGGCGCGCGGCATCCTGGTGCGGCTGATCGGCGGTGAGTCCTATTGGCCGTACGGGCTGGCGGCGCTGCAGCAGCTGGCGAAGGATCGCAACATCGTGCTCGCCGTGCTGCCGGCTGATGGTCGTGACGACACGCGGCTCGATGCCTATTCCACCTTGCCGGTCTCAACACTGCGCCGGCTGAAAGTGCTCTGCGACACCGGCGGCCCCGTCGCCGCGCAAGCCGCGATCGCGCAACTCGCGCTGGCATCTGGCCTATACGCCGGGCCGGTCGTCGGCGAGATGACCGTTCCCGAGATGGGCTTTTACGATCCCCCACGCGGCGTCATCGGCGCGCCGGTGCCGAGTGAAGGGAAGCCACGCGCGCTGGTGACGTTCTATCGCTCCTATCTCACGGCTGCCGAAACCGGTCCGGTCGATGCGCTGATCGCGGCGCTGCGCGAACAGGGGTTTGACGCTCACGGCGCGTTCGTCACCTCCCTGAAGGCCGCAGGCGTTGCGGATTGGCTGAGGACGTATCTCGCGAACAATCCTCCGGCGGCGATCGTCAATGCGACGGCGTTCTCGGCGATGGGGGACGACGGCACGACGCCGTTCGATGCCGCGTCATGTCCGGTGTTCCAGGTCGCGCTCTCATCGGCGCGACGCGAGGACTGGGCGGAATCGCTGCGCGGCCTGTCGCCGGGCGATCTTGCGATGCATGTTGTGCTGCCCGAGGTCGACGGGCGCCTGTTCGCGGGCGTGGTGAGTTTCAAATCGGCTGCGATGCGGGATATCGATCTGCAATTTTCGCATCTGGCTCATCAGCCGGATCAAGAGCGCGTGGGAGCCGTCGCCGCCCGCGTGGCGGCCTGGCGGCGGCTTGCGGAGACGCCGGCTGCCGAGAAGCGGCTGGCCATCGTGCTCTCGAACTATCCCGGCCGTCCGCACCAGATCGCGCATGCGGTCGGTCTCGACGCGCTCGCCTCGGTCGAAGCGCTGGTGTCCGATCTCACTGAAGCCGGCTTCGATGTTCCGCCAGTTGAAGCGCTGGGCGCGACACTGCTCAAACAGCAATTGACCTGGAGCGTCGCCGAGTACCGCGTGGCGCTCTCGCGCCTCCCGCAAAGTTTGCAGGACGATCTCGCACAAGCCTGGGGGACGCCGGAGAACGATCCGAGCTGCCGCGATGGTGCGTTCCACTTCGCTGCGATCCAGTGCGGTCACTCGATCATCGCAGTCCAGCCCGAGCGTGGCGACGCGACCACGCGCGATTCCGACTATCACGATCTCGCCCGTACGCCGCGCCATGCCTATGTCGCGTTCTATCTCTGGCTCCGGGAGCAGGAGATTGATGCCGTCGTGCATATGGGCGCGCATGGCACGCTGGAATGGCTGCCCGGGAAATCCGTGGCGCTGTCGTCGCGCTGCTGGCCGGAAGCGCTGATCGGCGCTCTGCCTGTCATCTATCCCTTCATCGTCAACGATCCCGGCGAGGCCGCACAGGCCAAGCGCCGCATCGGTGCCGTCACTATCGGCCATCTGCCGCCGCCGCTTGAACAATCTGCGGTACCGGAAAGCCTGCGCCGGCTTGAACGTCTGCTCGACGAATATTCGACCGCTGACGGTCTCGATCCCGCCCGCCGCCAGCGCCTGATCGCTGCGATCCGCGACGAGGCGCGCACGGCAGGCCTCGAGGACGATCTCGGCCTGGATACCTCGGCCGCGCCGGCCGAAGCGATCCCGCGGATCGATCGCTTCGTCTGCGATCTCAAGGAAAGCCAGTTCGGCGATGGCCTGCACGTGTTCGGCCGCGGCGTCTGTGGCGAGGCCGAGCGGGACGGGTTGCGTGCCGCGCTCGCGGGCCAGCGCGTGGCGCCGGGCCCGTCAGGCTCGCCCTATCGCGGACGCCAGGACGTGCTGCCGACGGGACGCAATCTCTTCGCCGTCGATCCGCGCGCGGTGCCGACGCCCTCGGCGCATGCGCAGGGGATAAAACTCGCCGAAGAGCTGCTGCGTCGTCATCTTCAGGATCACGGCGACTGGCCGAGAGGCCTTGTCGTCGATCTCTGGGGCTCGGCGACGATGCGCACCGCGGGCGAGGAGTTCGCGATGGCGCTGCATCTGGCCGGTCTCGCGCCACACTGGGATCACGCCTCCGGCCGGGTTACCGGATACGATATCGTCGCGCCGGTCGAGCTCGGCCGTCCCCGCATCGATGTCACGCTGCGGGTATCTGGCCTGTTCCGCGATGTGTTCGCAGGCCTTGCGCAATTGTTCGAGGCTGCCACCGAGGCGCTGGCGTCGCGCGAGGAGGAGGGCGAGGAGAATCCCTATCGCCACCGCGCCTCGCGCGTGTTCGCGCCGCGCCCCGGACAATACGGCGTCGGCCTCTCGGCAATCCCCGATGCCTTCACGCCCGAGACGCGCGACGCCGCGGGCGAAGCCTGGCTGTCGGCATCGTCCTGGGCGTTCTCCGCCGATGGCGAGATCAAGCCGGATCGCGCCGGCATCGAGCAGCGGCTCGCCTCCGCCGATGCTTTCGTTCACGTCCAGGATCTGCCGGAAACCGATCTGCTGCTCGCCGCCGATTATGCAGCGCATGAAGCCGGGATCGCCGCAGCCGCAGCACATCTCGGTGCGGCGGGGCCATCGCTCTATCACCTTGACACAACGCGACCCGAGCAGCCGCGTGCGCGCACGTTGACCGAAGAGATTTCGCGCGTGGTCCGTGCGCGCGCGGCCAACCCGGCCTGGATCGCCGGCATGATGCGCCACGGTTTTCGCGGTGCCGCCGAGATCACCGCGACGCTGGAGCACATGGCCGCCTTCGCCCATCTCGCTGATGCCGTGCCGCCGCATCTGTTCGATCTCTATTACGACGCGACGCTCGGCGACGCTGACGTCCGTGCCTTCATGGCCCGCGAAAATCCGTCGGCGCTCGCCGCGATGGAGACCTGCTTCACGCGGCTGCACGAGGCCTCGCTCTGGCGAACGCGCCGCAATTCGATTGCGGCTGCACTGAAGGAGGCGTCATGAGCGCGGCTTCGGTGAAGGGCTGGTGTCCTGGCGCGCTGCGGCCGATGCAATCGGGCGACGGGCTCGTGGTCCGCGTGCGCCCGTTCGGCGGTCGGCTCGATGCGGCACAGACCTCCGGGCTTGCGCATCTCGCCGAGCGCCACGGCAATGGCCTGATCGACGTGACCAGCCGCGCCAATCTTCAGATCAGGGGCGTCACCGACACCAGCCACCGGCTGCTGCTTGACGGTCTTGCGCAACTGACGCTGCTCGACCCCGACGCCGACACCGAATCCCGGCGCAACATTCTGGTCACGCCGTTCTGGCGCGATGGCGACGAGACCCAGGCGCTTGCGGCCGAGCTCGAAGAGGTGCTGGCGGACTCGATGCTCGAGCTTCCGACGAAATTCGGCTTCGCCATCGATGACGGCAAGTCACGCGTGCTCGCCGGCAATTCCGCGGATGTGCGGATCGAGCGTGATGCTGCAGGCGGTCTCATCGTGCGCGCGGACGGCGCCAGGCTCGGCCGCAGCGTCGCGCGCGGCGAGGCTGTGACGACCGCACTCGCTTTCGCAAGCTGGTTCGTCGCCTCCGGTGGAGCCAGCGGCGGGCGCGGGCGCATGGCAAAGCATCTTGCGGCTGGCGCGGAATTACCTGAGCTGCTGCGCAGCGAGGCGGAGCCGGCGCCCATCATGGCGGCAGCGCGCCCCGGCCTTTATCCGCAAGGAGCCATGGTCGGCGTCGCCTTCGGGCAGATGCCGCATGCGACGCTCAATCGCTTGTCCGGCTGCGGGCATGCACTGCGGATGACGCCATGGCGCATGGTCTTGAGCGAGGGCAAGCGGACGATGCCGACCGCTTCCGGCCTGATCACCGAGGCCTACGATCCGGCGCTCCGCGTCATTGCCTGCAGCGGCGCGCCGCGCTGTCGCGAGGCGCATGCCGACACGCGCGCACTTGCTGCGGCGCTGGCACCGAACATCGGCGCGGCCTCGCGGCTTCACGTCTCGGGCTGCGCCAAGGGCTGCGCCCATTCCGGCACCGCCGCGATCACGCTGGTTGCGACAGGCGCAGGATTCGATCTCGTGCGCGGCGGGTCGACCCGCGATGAGCCGATCCTGCGCGGGCTCGACCGCGATGATATCGTTCGCGATCCCTCCATCCTGATGGGAGGGCACTGATGCCGCATACTTACGAGACCGACGGCGCCGCGATCTACCGGCAGTCTTTCGCGACCATCCGGGCCGAGGCCGATCTGGCGCGTTTCACGCCTGATGAGGAGCAGGTCGTGGTACGGATGATCCATGCCGCCGGCATGGTGGGTCTCGAGGCGCATATCCGCTTCACGCCTGATATGGCGACCGCCGCGCGCGCAGCGCTGCAGAAGGGCGCGCCGATCCTGTGCGACGCGCGCATGGTCTCGGAGGGAATTACGCGCGAGCGATTGCCTGCGGCCAACACCGTGATCTGCACGCTCGGCGACGAGACTGTTCCGGCGCTGGCGCAATCCATGCGCAACACACGGTCGGCCGCGGCGCTGGAACTGTGGCGCCCGCATCTCGACGGTGCGATCGTCGCGATCGGCAATGCGCCGACGGCGCTGTTTCATCTTCTCAATATGCTGGAGGACCGCGACTGCCCGCGGCCTGCGGCGATCATCGGCTGCCCCGTCGGCTTCGTCGGTGCGGCCGAATCCAAGGCCGCATTGATGGCCGATCCGCCGGTGCCGGCGTTGACGGTCGAAGGCCGGCTCGGCGGCTCCGCGATGACGGTCGCCGCCGTAAACGCGCTCGCAAGCCGGAGCGAATAGGGATGGGACGCATCACCTGCTGCGGTCTCGGCCCCGGCGCCCCTGACATGATGAGCGTGCGCGCCGATCGGACCGTGCGCGGCGCAAAGCACGTTGCCTATTTCCGCAAGAAGGGCCGGCCCGGCCAGGCGCGGCGCATCGTCGAGGGTATGCTCGGAAGCGACGTCACTGAATACCCCATGGAGTATCCGGTGACGACCGAGATCGCTTTCGACAGCCCGGACTATGTCCAGCTGCTGGCCGGCTTCTACGACGAATGGAGCGAGCGCCTGGCGCGACTGGCGCGCGCCGTCGATGTCGTCGTGCTGTGCGAGGGCGATCCCTATTTCTACGGCTCCTTCATGCATCTGCACACGCGCCTGCAAGGCCGCGTCGAGATCGAGGTGATCGCCGGCATTCCCGGCATGGTCGGCTGCTGGAACGGCGTTGGTCAGCCGATCGCGCTCGGCGACGACGTGACGACGGTGCTGATGGGCACGCTGGCCGAAGCCGAACTCGAACGCCGCATGCGCGATTCCGATGCGCTCGTCATCATGAAGACCGGCCGCAATCTTTCAAAGGTGCGCCGTGCGCTCGCGTCAGCCGGCCGGCTGGATGATGCCTGGCTGGTCGAGCGCGGCACCATGCCGGGCGAACGCGTCGTGCGGCTCGCCGAGATCGACGCCGCCGACTGTCCTTACTTTGCGATCGTGCTCGTGCACGGCAAGGGCCGGCATCCGGACGCCGCAGAATGACGGGCACGCTCACCATCGCGGGCCTCGGGCCCGGCAATGATGCACTGGTGACGCCGGAGGTTTCCGCCGCGCTCGCCGCCGCGACCGATATTCTGGGCTATGCGCCCTATGTCGCGCGCGTCCCGCCGCGTACCGGTCTCACCCTGTATCCCTCTGACAACCGCGAAGAGCTGCAGCGCGCGCGCGCAGCCTTGCGTCTGGCTGCCGAAGGCGGGCAGGTCGTCGTCGTCTCCTCCGGTGACCCCGGCGTGTTCGCGATGGCCTCGGCCGTATTCGAGGCGCTCGAGCAGGCGCCGCAATATCGGGAGCTGCCGATCCGCGTGCTGCCGGGCATCACCGCGATGCTGGCCGCGGCCGCGCGCGCGGGCGCGCCGCTCGGCCACGATTTCTGCGCGATCAATCTCTCCGACAATCTCAAGCCCTGGGCGGTCATCGAGAAGCGGCTAAGGCTTGCCGCGGAAGCGGATTTTTCGATTGCGCTGTACAATCCGCGCTCGGCGAGTCGGCCGGACGGATTTGGTCGCGCGCTCGCGGCGCTGAAAGAAGCCGGCTGCGGCGAGCGCCTCGTGATCTTCGCGCGCGCGATCAGCGCACCTGACGAGAAGATCGTGACCGTGACGCTGAACGACGCGACATCAGAGATGGCCGACATGCGCACGCTCGTCATCGTCGGAAATTCGCAGACGCGGCGGGTCGGCCGCTGGGTCTATGCGCCGAGGCAGGTCCGATGACCAAGCCACTGCATCACTTCAGTGACGCTTTCCACCCGCAACCGATCAGGCAATTGCGGTCGCGAGATCATGATCACGGGCAGACCGAGCGTGCGGGCCGCATCGATCTTGGCGCGCGCGCCGCCGCCGCCGGAATTGCGCGCCACAATCCAGTTTATTCCGCGCGTGCGCATCATCTCCAGCTCGCCATCGAGGGTGAATGGTCCACGCGATACGATCACATCGGCAGCGAAGGGCAGGGGTGCTTCGGGCGGATCGACGAAGCGCAGCGTGTAGGCGTGCTGGGGCCGCGCCGCGAACGGCGCGATGTGCTGGCGGCCGATGGCGAGGAACACGCGTGCGGCTGCTTCGGGAAGGGCGGCAACCGCGGCGTTGACGTCGCCGACTTCAATCCAGTTGTCGCCGGGCGCTTTTGCCCAGAGCGCGCGTTCGAGCGCAATCAACGCCGTGCCGGTTTCCGCGCACGCTTCAACGGCATTGCGGCTCATCCCGGCCGCGAAGGGATGCGTCGCATCGATCACGTGCGTGATGCCTTCGCGCCTGACGTAATCGGCAAGCCCGCCCGCGCCGCCAAAGCCGCCGCTGCGGGTCGGCAGCGGCTGATCGGCGGGCGCGCGGGTGCGGCCGCCATAGGAATACACGGCATCGATCCCTGCGCGTGCGATCTCCGCGGCAAGCAGGCTCGCATCGGCAATTCCGCCCAATATAAGGGCGCGCATCATGTCTGATCCCTGGCTGACCATCATCGGTATCGGCGAAGATGGCCTTGCCGGGCTGTCCGAGGCAAGCCGAAAGGCGCTAGCCAAGGCAGAAACCGTGTTCGGCGGGGAGCGTCATCTCGCGCTTGCGGAGGTCGGTCACCGCGGCCGCGCGTGGCCGGTGCCGTTCGATGCGGAGATCGTGCTGAGCTGCCGCGGTCGGCCGACAGTGGTGCTTGCCTCCGGCGATCCGTTCTGGCACGGCGCCGGCGCGAGCCTGGCCGAGAAGCTCGACGGGGATGAGTGGATCGCACATCCGGCGCCGTCAACCTTCTCGCTGGCGGCGGCGCGGCTGGGTTGGCGCCTGGAAGCAACCGCCTGTCTTGGTCTCCACGCCGCGCCGTTTGAGCGGCTCGTGCCGCATCTGGCGCGAGGTGCGCGCATCATTTGTCTCGTGCGCGATGGCAAGGCGGCCCGCGATCTCGCGAAGTGGCTGACGCAACGCGGATGGGGCGCCTCACTCGTGTGGACTCTCGTTGCGCTTGGCGGCCCAAGCGAAAGCATCGACCAGCACCGCGCCGATCTCTTTGCCGAGGATATTGCCGGCAATCTGCTTGCGCTGGCAGTGCAGGCGTGGGGAGGACAGGGCATTCCCCGCGGCTCGGGATTGTCGGACGATCTCTTTGTCCATGACGGCCAGATCACCAAACGACCGGTGCGCGCGCTCGCGCTCTCGGCGCTGGCGCCGCGATCCGGTGAGCTTCTGTGGGACATCGGCGCCGGGTCAGGCTCGATTTCTGTGGAGTGGGCGCTGTGCGGGGGAGCTGCGATTGCCATTGAGGCGCGCGAGGATCGCGCTGAAAACATCCGCAGCAATGCGGCGGCATTCGGATTGGGGCATCGGATCACCGTGGTAGTGGGACAGGCGCCCGATGCGCTCGCAACGTTGGAGGTGCCCGACGCGGTCTTCATCGGCGGCGGTCTTGATCGCGCAATGTTTGATGCCATTTGGTCGCGCGTCGGGCCAAGCACACGGCTCGTGGCCCATGCCGTCACGCTGGAGACGGAAGCGCTGCTCGGCGAATTGCACCGGCAGCATGGCGGCGAGCTGATGCGGGTCGAGATTGCGCATGCCACCCCGCTCGGCCGCTACCGGTCCTGGGAGGCGGCGCGGCCGGTGGTGCAGTGGAGTGCGGTCCGATGAAGGTTGCCGGGCTCGGATTCAAGAAGGATGTGACGCTGGCCTCGTTACGCGAAGCGCTTGTGGCCGCCGGCGGTCCCGAGGGTCTGGCGGCGGTGGCAACCGTCAGCGACAAGGCTGACGCAGAGGCATTGAAACTGCTCGCGCGCGAGTGTGGCGTTCCGATCAGGGCCGTCGCCGCCGAGGTGCTGGCCGGCATCGCGACGCCGACGCAGTCAAAACTCATCACCGAAAAGTTCGGCACGGGATCCGTCGCCGAAGCGGCAGCGCTGGCAGCCGCCGGCCCTCGCGCGCGGCTCATCGCGACGCGCGCGGTCTCGCAGGATCGCACCGCGACCGCGGCAATCGCGGAAGGAGACGGCCCATGACGGTGCATTTCATCGGCGCCGGGCCGGGCGCCGCCGATCTTCTCACCCTTCGCGGGCGCGACCTGATCGCGGCCAGTCCGGTCTGCCTCTATGCGGGCTCGCTGGTGCCCGAGGGCGTACTGGCGCATTGCCCGAACGGTGCGCGCATCGTCAACACCGCATCATTATCGCTCGACGAGATCGTCGCGGAGATCACGGCCGCGCATGCGGATGGCAAGGACGTCGCGCGGCTGCATTCCGGCGACCTCTCGATCTGGTCGGCGATGGGCGAGCAGCTTCGCCGCCTGCGCGCGCTCGGCATTCCCTTCACCGTCACGCCCGGCGTGCCGTCGTTCTCGGCGGCCGCGGCGGCGCTCGAGGCCGAGCTGACGTTGCCTGGCCTTGCCCAGACGGTGGTGCTGACGCGCACGCCGGGCCGCGCCAGCGCGATGCCCGAGGGCGAGAAGCTTGCGGCATTCGCCGCAACCGGCGCGGTGCTCGCCATCCACCTGTCGATCCATCTGCTCGACAAGGTCATCGCCGAGCTGACGCCGCATTACGGCGCGGACTGCCCGGTCGCCATCGTCTGGCGCGCGAGCTGGCCCGACCAGCGCATCGTCCGCGCCACGCTCGCATCGCTCGATGCAGCGGTGGCTGCCGAGATGGAGCGCACCGCACTCATCCTGGTCGGAAAGACGGTTGGCGCTGCGGATTTCGACGAGAGCCGGCTTTACGCCGCCGACTATGACCGCCGCTACCGGCCTGTCGGTGCCGAGCCGCGTTTTCCGGAGGCGTCGTGATGCCGGCCGGCCTCGTCATCTCCGCGCCGGCGTCCGGCGTCGGCAAGACCACGCTGACGCTGGCGCTCGCGCGCGCCTGGCGCAATTGCGGATTGCGCGTGCAGTGCTTCAAGAGCGGGCCCGACTACATCGATCCCGCCTTCCATGCCGCCGCCACAGGCCGCGCCTCCGTCAACATCGACAGCTGGGCGATGGACCGCGCCACGATCGCACATCTCGTCGGCCGGGGCACCGATGCCGATATCGTGCTCGCCGAGGGCTCGATGGGCCTGTTCGACGGCGTCGCCGCGCGCGGCGTCTCCGGCACCGGCGCCACCGCTGACATCGCGGAGATGCTGGGTTGGCCGGTGGTGCTGGTGATCGATCCATCCGGGCAGGCGCAGACGGCGGCGGCGATTGCCGCAGGGCTTCGTGATTATCACGCCGGCGTGCGCCTTGCCGGCGTGGTGCTCAACCGCGTCGCGAGCCCCCGTCACGAGGACCTCGTGCGTCGCGCGCTCAATGACGCCGGCATCGCCGTGTTCGGCGCGCTGCCGCGTCATGCCGAGATCAGCCTGCCGAAGCGTCATCTCGGCCTGGTGCAGGCCGAGGAGCAGGCCGAGATCGGAAAGCTGATCGACGAGGCCGCGCGCTATGTCTCGGAGCATGTCGATCTCGATGCCGTGCTGCGGTCCGCGGCCGCCTGGTCTGTGCAACCAGCGGCGAACGGCCTGAACGTGACGCCGCCGGGGCAGCGCATTGCACTCGCCCGCGATGCCGCTTTCTCCTTCGTCTATCCGCATATGCTGGAAGGCTGGCGCGCAGCGGGTGCAGAGATCTCGACGTTCTCGCCGCTGGCGGATGAAGCGCCCGACGCTAGCGCCGACGTGTGCTGGCTGCCCGGCGGCTACCCCGAGCTTCATGCCGGCAAGATCGCCGCCAATGCGCGCTTCCGCAGCGGCTTGCGCGCCTTCGCCGAGACACGACCCGTGCACGGCGAATGCGGGGGGTATATGGTGCTGGGAACTGCTTTGACCGACGCCGACGGTATCAGTCATGAGATGACGGGCCTGCTCGGACTGGAGACGAGCTTTGCCAAGCGCCGGATGCATCTGGGTTATCGTCTCGCCGCGCTCGCTGCGCCAATGCCGGGCCATCAGGTTGGCGCGCGCCTGCGCGGTCATGAATTCCACTATTCGACGATCGTCGCCCAGCCCGATACGCCGCTGGCAGTCGTGCACGACGCAACCGGAGCGGTCATCGCCGAAACCGGCTCGTGGCGCGGCCACGCCACCGGCACGTTCTTCCATCTAATTGCGGAGGATCGGTGAGCGGCTTTGTCACCTTCATTTCCGCCGGGCCCGGCGATCCTGAGCTGCTCACGCTTAAGGGCGCCGCGCGGCTGCGCGAGGCGGACGTCGTGCTCTATGACGACCTTGCCTCGGGCGCGATCCTCGATCTGGCGCGCCCGGGCGCCAATCTCGTCGCGGTCGGGAAGCGCGCAGGGCGGCCCTCGACCAAGCAACACCACGTCAACCGCTTGCTGGTCGACTACGCTGCCACGGGCGTGCGCGTCGTGCGGCTCAAGTCGGGCGATGCCGGCATTTTTGGCCGGCTCGAGGAGGAGCTGGAGACGCTGCGCGAGGCCGGTATCGGTTACGAGATCGTTCCCGGCGTCACTTCGGCTTGCGTTGCCGCAGCGCAGGCCGGCATTCCCCTGACCCGTCGCCACACCTCGCGCCGGGTGCAATTCGTCACCGGCGCCGATGTCACCGGCGAGCTGCCGCAGAATTTGAACTGGGCCGCGCTGGCCGATCCTGATGCGACGACCGTGGTCTATATGGGCCGGCGCACCTTTCCGGCGTTGGTCGCGAAATTGATCGAGCACGGGCTTTCGCCGAATACGCCGGCGCTATTCGCCGAGTCCCTCGGCCGTACCGACGAGCGGCTGGTGCGCACCACCATTTCCGAGCTTGCCGAGCAGCTCGCGCGCGGCGGTGCGGCTTCCACGGCGGCTGTGATCGTGTTCGGCGCGCTGGCGGAGGGCGGATCGTCATGATGACGCTCTCCCTGATCGGCATCGGTTGCGGCGATCCCGGGCAGCTCACGCGTGCGGCGATTGGCGCAATAAATGCCGCCGATCTCGTTCTAATCCCACGCAAGGGGACGGCAAAATCCGATCTTGCCGATCTCAGACGAACGATTTGCGCCGATGTGCTCACCAATGACACCACGCGTATCGCCGAGTTCGATCTCCCCATGCGCGACGCCGGCGAGGCCGATTATCGCAAGGGCGTCGACGACTGGCACGACGCGGTCGCCGCGACCTGGTCGCAGACGATCGCCGATCATCCCGGCGGTGACGGCAAGGTTGCGCTGCTGATCTGGGGTGATCCCTCGTTGTACGATTCCTCGCTCCGCATCGCGCGGCGGCTCCATCCGTTGCCTGATATCGAGGTCGTGCCCGGCATCACGTCGATCCAGGCGCTGTGCGCGGCCCATGCGCTGCCGCTCAACGACATCGGCGAGCCGTTTCTGGTGACGACGGGACGCCGCTTGCGCGAAGGCGGCTGGCCGGTGGGCGTCGACACAGTCGTTGTGATGCTCGACGGCGGCACGGCGTTCCAGTCGCTCGATCCGGAGGGACTTCACATCTGGTGGGGCGCCTATCTCGGCATGGCCGATCAGATCATCATGTCCGGCGCGCTCGCCAAGATCGGCCCGCGCATCGTCGCATCGCGGCAGGCCGCGCGCGAGCGGCACGGCTGGATCATGGACAGTTACATTCTCAAGCGCAGGCCGTAAGCGAGGCACCATGCTCCCTGATTGGGTCACCCGGAAATGCCCCGAGATCTCCGCCGCTCATCGCGAGGCCGCGATCGCGCGGCAGACGCAACTGACAAAACCGACCGGCGCGCTGGGGCGGCTGGAGCAGCTTGCGATCGAGCTTGCCGCCTTGCAGGCGACCGAACGCCCTCGGGCCGCACGCGTGCCGATCGTCATCTTCGCCGGCGATCACGGCATCGTCGCGCAGGGCGTGTCGGCCTATCCGCAGGCCGTGACCATCGCGATGATGGCGAATTTTGCCTCCGGCGGCGCCGCGATCTCGGTGCTGGCGCGCGAGCTCGGCTCTACCCTCGAGGTCGTCGATGCCGGAACGCTGGCTGAAATGGCGATGCCTGATATCGTCACGGACAAGCCGCGCTTTGGCACCCGCGATTTCAGCATCGACGCAGCACTCTTGCCGGCCGAGCTTGCATTCGCCTTCGAGGCCGGCCAGCGCGCAGTGGGGCGGGCGCAGGCCAATCAGCCCGATCTGCTGATCTTCGGCGAGATGGGCATCGGCAACACCACGACGTCGGCGGCGATCGCCGCGAGCCTGCTCGGCATCAGCGCCGAGGAAATCGCGGGCACGGGCACCGGAGTCGATGCGGCGGGCCGGGCGCACAAGGCGCGCGTGATCGATGCGGCGATCGCGCGTCATGGCGTTGCGGGTGCGGCGCCGGAAAAGATCCTGTGCGCCGTGGGGGGCCTCGAGATTGCGGCGATCTCCGGCGCAATCATCGCAGCCGCGCAGGCGCGCATTCCCGTGCTGATCGACGGTTTCATCGTCTCCGTTGCCGCGCTCGCGGCCGTGCGGCTGAACCCGTCGTGCCAGCCGTTCCAGCTCGCCTCGCATCAATCGGCGGAGCAGGGGCATCGGCTGGTGCTGCGCGCGCTGAACGTGCAGCCGCTGATCAGCCTCGATCTCAGGCTCGGTGAGGGATCGGGCGCCGCGATCGCGCTGCCGCTGGTGCGATCGGCATGTAGCCTTCACAACGACATGGCGACGTTCGCGCAGGCCAACGTGCCGGATCGGCCTGTTTGATCAGGCCACGCGCTGATTGACCGAGACGACACGCCAGCCGGTCGCGAGCCGATCGATCCGGGTCAGCGACAGCGGATCGATCACGAAGCGCAACGCCGCTTGCGGCGTCAGATCCAGTGCGAGGCAGAGCGCGGCACGGATGGTGCCTGAATGCACGACGAGCGTTGCGTGAGCTGTGCCGATCCGCGCTAGCCCCAGCCGGACGCGCGCGACCTGATCCTCAAAGCTCTCGCCGCCTGGCGGCCGTCCGCGCGCCGGATCGCTCCAGAATTGCGCATAGGCCTGGCCTCCGTCGGCCGCGAGCTCGTCATGCCGCCGGCCGGTCCAGCCGCCAAAATCCTGCTCGCCGAATTCGGTGACCAACGCCGGCTCTAGCCCTAGAGCGCGCGCCGTCTCGACCGTACGTCGTGACGGGCTGGCATAGCTCGCGGCATCCTGCGGCAAGCGCTGCCGCAGCGCCTCCAGCTGCGCGCGGTCGCCGAGATCGGCGGGCGCGTCGGCGGCGTGGATCGTCCCTTTGACGCCGCCGACCGGCGCATGCCGGATCAGCCAGAGGAAGGTCTCGCCTTCCATGCTTATCTCCAAAGAAGTTGGTCGCTGCGGCAATAATGGCGCAGCTTGTACATTGACTCTGTCTTGATCGTAACCCTAGATGATTTTGACGGTTTCCCCGAGAGGGGATGAAAAGGGAATGCGGTGCGGGGACATTGTCCCCAATGCCGTAGCTGCCCCCGCAACTGTAAGCGGTGAATCCTTCGTCAGAAGCCACTGGGTCCTCGGTCCCGGGAAGGCGACGAAGCGGTCACGACCCGCGAGCCAGGAGACCTGCCGTCAGCCGTGGTCACACGCGAAGATGTCGGTCGGGGAGTACAGACATTCGGCTTCATCGGAAGGCTTATGAGCCGGAAGATGGGACCTTGGTTCGCGGTGACGTGCCACTGACGTCACACCGAGGTCCAAGACCGTGTCTTCTAGCCGTATTGTACGACCACGCCGTTTCCTGCTGGCGTCCGCCGCTCTCACATCTTTTGTCGCCATCGACATGCCAGCTGCCTTGGCGCAGCAGGTCCGCGAACCCCTGCCGCCCGTGGAGGTCTCGCCGCCGCAATCCCGCAAGCAGACCAAGCCGGCCGGCCGGGATGCGGCAAGCGCACGCCGCACGGCGGCGCGCAGGGCCGCCGCGGCAGCGGCCGCGCCCAAGCCGGTCGTGCCGATCGCTGCGGCGCCGACGCCGCTCAACAGCAACGTGGTCGCCGAAAGTGCCTCGCGCCTCGGCCTGACCGTGCGCGAGACGCCCGCAACCGTCGAGGTGATCTCCGCCGAGACCATGCGCGAGCAGGGCTACCGCACCGTCTCCGACGTCGCCCAGGGCGCGGTCGGCGTCACCGCCGGCGACAATCCGGCGGAGCCGTCGGCCTTCTCGATGCGCGGCTTCACCAACAGCCAGATCAACACGCTCTACAACGGCATCAAGATCGGCCCGCAGAACATGACCTCGCGGATCACCGACACGGCCAATCTTGAAGCCGTGGAGATCCTGAAAGGGCCGGCCTCGCTGATCTCGGGCGAGGGCGCCGCCGGCGGCGCGATCAACTTCGTCAGCAGGCAGCCGCACACCGGGCCGATCCGGAACGAGGCTGACTTTTCATACGACTCCCTGAACTCCTTCCGCGCGCATTACGGCTCGGGCGGCAGCACCAATGTCGAGGGGCTCGACTACCGCTTCGACGTCAGCCGCTCCACGCTCAACGGCTTTGCCGACGACACCAACACCAAAACGCTCGACGTCTCCGGCCAGCTCAACTACCGCATCTCCGACAGCCTCAAGGTCTGGGGCGCGATCGAATATCGCGAGGACCGCTCAAAGGCTTATTGGGGCGCGCCACTGGTGCCGGTGGCCTATAGCGGATCGCATGCGACGGCCGGCATCGTCTCGGGCGCCTATGTCGCCTCCAACAATTCGATTCTCGGGCCGATCACGATCGACGACCGCACCTTCAACACCAATTACAACGTCCTCGACAATCGCAACGTGGCGCAGGAGGTCTGGCTGCGCGGCGGCTTCGAGCTGAAGCTTACCCCCGACCTGACGTTGAAGAGCCAGGCCTATGCCTACGGCGCCGAGCGCTCCTGGTTCAACAACGAGGTCGAGGCGTTCAACACCGCGACCAACACGGTTGATCGCAGCCGCTTCTATGTGGCGCACAGCCAGCGGCTGGTCGGCAACATCACCGACCTGACTTGGGATGCGAATATCGCAGGCTTCGACAATCGTCTCGTCACGACGCTGTCGTCGAGCTACCTGGACTTCGTCAGGCCGGGTGCCTTCAAGCCCCTTGGCGATTCTGTGCCGCTGGTCGATTTCGACCGCGGTTTTTATGGCCCGCTCACGATACAGCAGCAGACCGCGCGCATCGACAACGAGGCGCTGTCGTTCGAGGACCGGCTGAAGCTGACGCGCACCTTTGCGCTGATCGGTGGTCTGCGCGTCGAGCATATTGGGCTTGACCGCAATTCGACTGACCCCGCCGGGCTTGTGAAAGCAGACTTCCCATTCTCGAAATCCTGGGCGCCCGTCACCGGCCGCATCGGCTACACCTGGGAAGCCGTTCCGGGCCTGACCTTCTTCAGCCAGTACGCCACCGGCGCGGACGTCTCGGCCAACAATATCTTCCTGCTTGCTCCGACCCAGAACCTCGACCTGACGACCGCGCGCACTTACGAGACTGGCGTCAAGCATGTGCTCTGGGACAACAGGGCGGAGTGGTCGTTCTCGGCCTACGATATCGTGCGCAAGAATGTCTATGCGGCGGCCGGCGGCATGACGCTCAACATCGCGGGACGGCAGGAATCCAAGGGTGTCGAGCTTGCCGGATCGGTCCGCCCGATCGAGCCTTTGCGTCTCTGGGGCAACATCGCCTATGTCGATGCGCGCTATGCCGATTATGATTTCGTCGGCGGCTCGTTCTCCGGCAACACACCGCCGAACGTGCCGCGCATCGTCGCCAATGCCGGCGCGTCCTGGCGCTTCTCGACGGCATGGCCGGTGGAGGTCGGCATCACCGGCCGCCATGTCGGCGACCGCTACAACACCGATGCGAACACCGTGACCATGAATGCCTACAACGTCGGCGATGTCTACGCCTTCGTCGATATCCCCAAGACGGTGTTCAATGCGGTCGACCAGGCCCGCGTAACCTTCCGGGTGCGCAACTTCACCGACAAGCGCTACGCGATCTGGGGCGACCCGTTTTATCCCGACCAGATCCTGCTGGGTGCACCGCGGACCTATGAAATCTCCGCCGCGTTCAAATGGTAGGGTGTTGACCACATGATGGGCGCGATCGTCCTCTCGCACCGCTGGCTCGGGATCGCGTTCTGCTTCCTGTTCGCGATGTGGTTTGCGAGCGGAATCGTGATGCACTTCGTTCCGTTTCCGTCGCTGACGGAGGCGGAGCGCTTTGCCGGGCTCGCGCCAGTTGAGCGCGCGCAGCCGGTCATGTCGGTGGCCGACGCGGTCGCCGCCAGTGGAATCGCGGACGCCACGCGTGTGCGCTTGATCCAGCGCAGCGACGGGCCGGTCTATGTGGTGTCGGGACCATCGCGTGTGCGGGCGGTTCATGCGTCCGATGGGGCCGATGCATCGGTGGAGTTTCCCGACGTCGCGCTCGCCATTGCGCAAGATCATGCTCGTCGACGTGGGTTCGATGCCGCAAACGCCACGATCGTCGCGCGTGCCGATTACGATCAATGGAGCGTCCCCAACGGTTTCGATCGCCATCGGCCTCTGTTTCGGGTCGCGCTCGGCGATGCGGCGGGAACGGAAATCTATGTCTCGTCGCGCACCGGCGAGGTTGTGCTCGACACGATCCGCAGCGAGCGCGGATGGAATTGGGTCGGCTGCGTCGTGCACTGGATCTATCCGACGGTGCTCAGGAGCAACTGGTCGCTGTGGGACCAGGTGGTCTCGACACTGTCGCTGGTGGCTTTGATCGCCGCACTGCTGGGCGCGGTGCTCGGCGTCGTCAGGATCAGGATTCGCCCGCGCCGGATCGCGTCGCCCTATCGCGGTTGGCACGCCCTGCATCACATCATCGGGCTGGTTTCGACTGCTTTCGTGCTGACCTGGATTTTCAGCGGCTGGCTCTCGATGGATCACGGCCGGCTGTTCTCGCGTGGGCAATTGACCCCGGCCGAGGCCGCCGTGACGAACGCCGTGCCGGACTGGCGCGCAGCTCCGTCGCTCGATCAGCAGCCCATTTCCTCCCCGGTCCGTGAAATCGAATGGTTTGCCTTCCAGGGGAGCGTCTTTCGGCGCGATCGGACCGGCCTTAACAGCCAGACCTTGACCAGGGTGGGCGAGCCGGCCCCGGCTCGGCAAGCGGCGTTCCTGACTGAGCAGGACTTCCTCAGCCTGACGACGCGCCTGGCGACAGGCTGCGGCGCGGCGTCCGTTGTCGCCTATAAGGATGACTATCCCGCGCAGTCCATCGTTCCCGGCGCGCCCGTCTACCGCGCCCGCTGCGGCGATCTCTGGTTCGACATCGACGGCGCCGATGGCAGCGTGCTGCAACGGCTGGATGCCTCGCGACGGGCCTATCGCTGGTTCTACAGCGCGCTGCACACGCTGGATTTCGCTGTCCTGATGGCGCATCCGCATCTGCGCGATGTCCTGATCGCCGGACTTTGCGCGCTTGGCCTGGTGTTCTCCGTCACGGGCATCGTGATCGGCTGGAACCGTTTGCGGTCGACCTTCGTGACCTGAGCTACGCCCGCAGCACCGCCTCGATATGTCGTGCGGCGCACAGCAATGTGCGGTCCTGCCCGCGCCGGGCGATGATCTGGAGGCCGAAAGGAAGCCCGGCCTTATCTCGCCCGCATGGGATCGAGATCGCCGGCAGCCGGGCGTGATTGACGAATGGTGTGAACACGGCGTGCCCGCGGGGGCTCGCCGGGCGGCCGCCGATCAGGTCGGGTCCGAGCTGGGTCAACGGCCAGGCGACACAGGGCACCGTCGGGGCCAGCAGCAGGTCGACTTCGATGAAGAAGGTCGCAAACGCATGGGCGATCGACGTGCTGGCGACCAGCGCCCGGGCAACATCGCTGCCTGACCAGGCGAGACCGCGTTCGACCTGCTTGGCGATGTCAGGATCGAAAGCGGTTGGATCCTTGCGAAAGCCATCGCCGTAGAGAGCGGCAAGGCCGGCGTGCTGAAGCGGCATGATAGCGTCTTCCGTCGCACCCGGCGGCCAGACGGGATCGCGTTGTGCGATAGGCAAGCCTGCGGCGGCGAGACGCGCAACCGCGGAGGCGAGCCCATTTGCGACGACATCGTCGACTGCGACGTCGAGCCCGAGACGTGGCGAGAATGCGATGCGCAGGCTGGAGGTGTCACTGGCATGTCGCGCGATGTTCGCTGAGTCCGGATCGCGCGGATCGTCGCCGGCCATGGCTTCGAACGCCAGGGCGATATCGCCGACATCGATGGCGATCGGCGCGATGACCGACAGGCCGAAGAATGGCTCGGCGAAACCGGGCCCATAGGGGATCGCGCCATAGGACGGCTTGAAGCCGGCGACGCCGACATGGGCCGGAGGCCTGCGGCTGGAGCCACCGGCATCGGTGCCGATCGCGAGCGGCACAAGGCCGGCTGCAACGGCCGCGGCGGGTCCGCCCGAAGAGCCGCCCGGCGTCAGTGCGGGATTTTGCGGATGCCGTGTCGGCCCAAACAGCGACGACGTCGTCACGCCCTTGCAGGCGAACTCGGATGTTGCCCCGATGCCGACGACAACAGCGCCTGCGCGGCGCAGCCGCTCGATCGCAATGGCATCCTGCGGCGCGATGAAATCGGCGAACAGGCGCGAGCCCTGCGTCACGCGCCAGCCGCCGACCCAGATATTGTCCTTGACGATGACGGGAACGCCGGCGAGCGACATGGCCTCGCCATTGCGCAAGCGTGCGTCGACCGCTGCCGCATCAGCGAGCGTCCGCTCGGGATCGATCGTGACGACCGCATTCAAGGCTTTCGCAGCCTCGATGCGGGCGAGGGCGGCCTTGGCAGTCTCTACCGCACTGATCCGTCCGGCGCTGACCTCGGCCGCAATCTCGCGCGCGCTATGTGCCGGCTTTGTCATGGCCTCCCCGGATCAACGCCAGTGTGGCGCAGAGCGCGAGGCACGCTGCGCCGAACGCCGGCAGCAGTCCAGGCACTGGCCGAACCGCCGCGTTTCCGTCTACCATGGCGGCGCGCTCACGGGAGGAACATTGTGGCAGGCGGCATTTCCATTCACGCGGTCGATGTGGCGAGCGGACGGCCCGCGCAGGGGTTGCGTGTCGAGATCTGGCGGATTGATCCGGATTCGTCTCGGATCGCCGACGGGCGGCTCGGTGCCAACGGCGTGCTTGATCACCCTGTCGCGCAGGGTGAAGGCGTCACGGCCGGCGAGTACGAGGTCCTGTTTCATCTCGGCGAGTTCTTCGCGGACAGCGACGGCTTCTTGACCGTGACGCCGTTCCGCTTCCGCATCCACAATGTCGACGAGCATTTTCATCTGCCGCTGAAATTTACGCGCTGGGGATATTCGCTGTTCCGCGGCGCCTGATCAGTTCGCCAAGCGCCGCGACAGGCCGGTGACGCGCTCCATGACAGCAACCAGCAGGACTGTGGCTATGATCAGCACGCTCGAAAGTGCTGCGATGGTGACATCGAGCTTGCCCTCGAGATCCTGCCACATCCGGATCGGCAGCATGTCGGTTGCGGCATCGCGCAGGAACAGCGAGACCGGCACGTTGTCGAAGGACGACATGAAGGCGATGAAGGCCCCGGCAATGATGCCCGGCCGGATCAGCGGCAGCACGATGCGCCGGAACGTATAGAGGCGGCTCGCGCCCAGCACTGCCGAGCTCTCCAGGAGAGTCGGCTCGAGCTGGGCAAGAGCCGCGACCGTATTGCGCACGACATAGGGCACGCAGACCACGGTGTGGCCGATCACCAGCGTCAGCGGCGACACCGGCAGACCGACCAGCGAGAATAGCATCAGCGCAGCCAGACCGAAAGCCAGCGCCGGCAGCACCAGCGGCGACATGAACAGGGAATCGAGCAGCCGCGCCGACAGCGCGCGCGATCGCGAGATCGCAAGTGCCGCCGCAACGCCAAGCACGATCGACAGGCCCGTTGCCCATAGCGCGACGATCAGGCTGTTCTTCGCCGCGAAATGGAGCTGCCAGGCGTTCCACAGTTCGGCGTACCAGCGCAACGAATAACCCGGCGGTGGGAACCGCAGCGAGAAGCCGCTGGTGAAGGAGACGATCAGGACCACCAACGATGGTGCAATGATGATGACCAACGCGATGATCGCGATGACAGTCATGACAAATTCGAAGCTGATCGCTTCAAGGGTCCGTTTGCGTCCGCTCATCACGCCCCTCCATAGCCGCGCGACATGCGGCCGAGCGTGGTGAAGACGGAGACGACCGCGAGCACGGCGAGCAGGAAGATGATCGAGATCGCGGACGCAAACGGCCAGTTCTGCAGCGTGGACGCCTGCTGATAGAGATACATCGGCATGAACAGCATCTGCCCGCCGCCGATCAGCGACTGCGTGATGAAGGCGGTGATAGCAGCGGCATAGGTCAGCGTGCATCCGGCGATCACGCCGGGCAGCGACAGCGGCAGCACGATCCTGAAGAAGGTGCGCCAGCTCCCGGCGCCGAGCGAGCAGGAGGCGTCGTCGAGATTGGGATCGATCCTGCCGAGCGCGGTGATCAGCGGCAGTGTCATCAGTGGCATCTGCACCTGCGCCAGCGCGATCACCACGCCGAACTGGGTGTAGAGCAGTTTTAAGGGCGTATCGACGATGCCGAGCGATTGCAGCGTCGCGTTGATGATGCCCTGGCGGCCCAGGATGACGATCCAGGCGAAGGTGCGGACCACGACGCTGGTCAGGAGCGGCAGCAGCACGATCAAGATGATGATTGTCTGCAGCCGCGGCCCGACCCGTTGGTAGACCCAGGCGATGGGAAAACCGAGCACGAGACAGACGGCGGTCACCTCGGCACCCAGCCACAGCGTCGAGCCGAGCACGCTGAGGCTGAAGGGATCGGTGAGGAAGTGGAGGTACTGGCCGAGCCCCCAATGGAGCCCGGCCGTGTCGTTGTGCAGCGAGAGCCAGAGCAGTTGCAGCAGCGGCGCCACGAAGAAGACCAGGAAGAACAGCGCCAGCGGCGCTGCCAATCCCATTCCGTAGGACGTCACGTCCCGTGATGCCGGTGCTGTGCCCATGGTGCTAGATCTTGATCTCGCGGTTGAAGCGCTCGATCCAGGCTGAGCGCTGCTCATTGATCTTCTTCCAGTCCTGGAACACGAATTTCTGCTTCAGCTCGGCCGTGTCCTTGGCGAGCACACGCGCGATCTCGCCGCCCATCGCCACCTTGGAATTGGTCGGCACGATCAGATAGGGCGAGTTCATCAGCGCGGTCTGCACCTCCGGGCTGAGCGATGCCTCGATCAGCTTGAAGGCGAGCTCGCGGTTGGGCGAGTTCTTGACGATGTGGATCGTGGTCTTGAAGGCGATCGCGCCTTCCTTCGGCGCCACGAACTCGACCGGCACGCCGCGCGCTTTCAGGATCTGGATGGCGTTGAAATTGCCGGGCGAGATGTCGATCTGGCCCTGCTGGAACAGGGTGGCGAGCGCGCCGGGATTGGCGGCGACCGCGGCCAGATTGGGCTTCAGCTCTTCGAGCGCCTTGAAGGCGGGATCGACATTGGCCTCCGAGCCGCCGCGCATCTTGGCGATCTCGACCAGCCAGCCGGTGCCGAGCGTCGAATTGAGGTTGGTGATGCCGACGCGGCCCTTGAATTCCGGCTTCCACAGATCGGCCCAGGAGGTCGGCGGCGTCTTGATGGCCTCCGGATTGTAGGTGAGGCCGACGACCTGGAAGAATGGGGCGGGGCCCATCGGCTCCTGCGCTTCCGAGATCAGGTCCTTGAAATAGGCGCTCTTCTCGACCGGATAGGATTCTGCGAGATCCTGGCCAATCGCGACAAGCGCCGGACCGGGATCGTGCAGCATCACGTCGATCGGCGGATTGGCCTTGGCGGCATTGATCTTCGCGATCTGGTCGACCGACAGCATCGGATCGAGCACGATCGCCGCGTCGGCGTTGGCTTTGCGGAACGCCGGCACCAGCACGGCCTTGTGCGCTTCCTCCCAGCTTCCGGTGAAGGTCGCAAACACCAGTGGGCGGGCCTGGGCGTAGCTCAGCCCCGGAAACGCCTTCATGGCGCCGAGGGTGAGCGCGGTGGTCATCAGGCTTCGGCGGTTGAGGATCATGTCGAACTCCCTGTGGACTAGACTAAAATCTAAAGCGTTGCGGGAAAGGCGTTGGCGAGCGAGGGGGCGAGCGGCGCGAGGCGCACCGCCGCACCGTTTTCCAGCGCGCGCGTCCCGCCGATGCGCGCCTGGGAAATCTTGACGCCGGAGCCGTCGGCGGTGGTCACTTCGTGCACGACGGTCGCCCCCAGCGGCAGCGACATGCCGACCACGCCGGCAAAGCCCGTCTCGTCGCCGACGAATTGCAGATGCTCGGGGCGGATGCACACCGTGACGCGGCCGCCTTCGGTGAGAGTGCCGCCGGCCGGCCGCGCGATGATCTCCGCGCCGGCATCGAGCCGCACCTTTGCAGCCGTGCGGTCCGCGGATACCACGACGCCCGGCATGCGGTTGCTGGAGCCGACAAAGGTGTTGACGAACAAGGTCTGCGGACGGTCATAGACGTCCGACGGCGATCCGAACTGCTCGAGCTTGCCATGGCTCAGCACGGCGACACGGTCGGCCATCGATAGTGCCTCTTCCTGGTCATGCGTCACGATCAGCGTCGTGATGCCGGAGACGCGCTGCAACCGCTTGACCTCGATCTGCATGTCGAGCCGCAGATTCTTGTCGAGCGCGGCAAAGGGCTCGTCGAGCAGCAGGATCGACGGCTTGATCGCGAGCGCACGGGCGAGCGCGACACGCTGCTGTTGGCCACCGGAGAGTTGCCGGGGTAGCCGCTCCGCCATTGCGGGTAACTGCACGAGTTCTAGCAGCCGCTGCGCCTCACGCTGGCGCGACGCCTTGTCGACGCCGCGGGCGGCGAGGCCATAGCCGACATTTTCGCTGATCGAGAGGTGCGGAAACAGCGCGTAGTTCTGGAACACGATGCCGACGGCGCGGCGGTTGGGCGGCAGCGCATCGACGATGTGATCGCCGATGATGATCCGCCCCTGGGTCTGTGCAATGAAGCCGGCGATGATACGCAGCAGTGTCGTCTTGCCGCAGCCGGAGGGCCCGAGCAGTGCGATGATCTCGCCGCCCCTGATGTCGAGATTGATGTTCTCGACGGCAAGCGCGCCGCTCTGATAGCGATGGGTCACCGCGTCGACGACGAGCGATCGCCCGCCTGGCGTATCAGCCATGGTGTTGCCTCCCGTTCTCCCCGGAAAGAAAGCAAGTCTCGTGCCCCAGTCTGCCGCCAGCCGTGCGATTGAAGACCGATCGTACCTCTCGCATCGTCAGACCCTTCTCACTCATTGTCGCGATGCTCGAGCCGGGCGGCGAGCACCTCGGCAAGGCCAATGGTTGGCTTGGCAGCGGGCCTTCGGAACGTCCCTGCCGTAGCCTTGCGCAGGCGCAGCGCAACCAGCGCCTCGGCCTGCTTCACTGAGGCGACCACTTGATCAACCACAGGAACCGGGACGCGGTGGGCGACGCGCTCGGCAAGCCCCGAAAGCGGGGCGCCCGCAAAGATCAGGACGTCGGCCTCGTTCTCGTCGATCGCGCGTTGGGCGAGATCGACGAGCACATCCTCCTTTTCGGTGCCGACCTCCGAGATCGCTTGAAACGGCGTATCGAGCATGCGGATACCGGCGCAGCGCTCCCACAGCCCGTGGGCGCGGACGCATTCCTCGTACCAGGGCCCCAAGGCCCGTGCGAAAGTGACGATGGCAAAGCGGCGTCCGGCCATGCAGGCCGTGAGCATCGCTGCTTCCGCCATGCCGACCACGGGAATGTCAAAGGTCTCGCGTGCGGCGAACAGGCCGGGGTCACCGAAAGCCGCGATAATTGCGGCGTCGACGTTCCGCTGCTGCTCGGCCAGCATCTCCAGCGCGATGGCGCCGCCGATCTGGGCCTCGGTGCGCGTCGAGATATAGGGCACACCGCGCGTCGCGGTGCAGGGGATCAGCTCGGTGCCGGGGGACGCCGCGCGCTGTCCGACGCCCGCCATCAGCCGGGTAACCTGGATGCTGGTGTTCGGGTTGAGCAGCAGAAGCTTCATGACGCCGTCCGCCTGGGTTGGGATTTGGCGAGGACTTCGAGCAGCGCCGTCCCGGTGCGTGCGACATGAGCGCCGAGCAGGCGGCCGGCCGCCTCGCCGTTGCGCGCCTCGAGCGTGGCAAGAATAGCGGCGTGCTCGTCGACCGAATTGCTCCAGCGGCGGTCGGCACCGAGTGCGAGGTAGCGCGCGCGCTCGGCGCGGGAGATCAGCATCTCATGCGCTTCGCGCAGCGGCTTGTTGCGGGCCATACGGACGATGGTGTTGTGGATCTCGCCGTTGATGGCGAAGTAGTCGTCGAGCTTGCCGTTACGGTGATGACCCTCCATCCGGGTCTGAAGCGTGCGCAAGCGGGCAAGGTCGCGCTCGGTGGCACGCTCCGCGGCGAGCTCTGCGGCAAGTCGCTCGATGCCGGCCAGCGCCTCGAACAATTCCGAGATGCCGTCGACCGCGATATCGGCGATGCGCGGGCTGCGGTTGGGACGGAGCTCGATCAATCCTTCGGCGGCGAGCACCTTCATCGCCTCGCGCAAAGGGGTGCGCGATACGCCCAGCTCTTTCGACAGCTTTGTCTCCTGGGTCTGCGATCCCGGCGGCAGCTCGCCGCGAATGATCATCGTCCGCATCCGCGTGGCGGCGCGCTCATGCAAGCCCGTCCTCTTGAGCTTGGGCGATTTTCGTCCGGGGCTTGGTTCGGATTTCTGCTGCACGCGGGCTTCCTGCCTGCGCATGACCCTATCCACTCCCCACCAAATGCGGTGCCCAAATTGGCGACGTATGTGGCTCAAAACAAATGCATATCGAATAAATTGTATGCAGCATGCAGATTGCGGCTTGCGCAGCGCGATGCCGGCAAGGATGATCTTTCGAGGGGCGCAATCGCGCCTTCGCAATGGAGCGTCCGTGATCGATGTCAGTCCTGCGCAAGCGTCTCGGCATGATCACGCCGTCCTCCAATTCGGTACTGGAGCCCGTCACCAGCGTCATGCTGCAGGGCATCGACGGCGTTACCGCCCATTTCTCCCGTTTCCGCGTCACCGAGATCGCGCTCGACGCGGCAGCGCTGAGCCAGTTCGATGCATCGGTGATGCTGCCGGCCGCTGACCTGCTGGCCGATGCCAAGGTCGACGCCATCGCCTGGAACGGTACGTCGGCGAGCTGGCTCGGCATCGGCCGCGACAGGGGCCTTTGCGACGCGATCACGGCGCGCACCGGCGTGCCGGCAACGACCTCGACGCTGGCCTGCATCGATGCCGTCCGCGCACTTCGAGCCAAACGTATCGGTCTGGTCTCGCCCTATAGCGATGACGTGCAGCGGCGGATTGGCGAGGTCTGGGCCGAGGAGGGCATTGCGACGCACGCCGAGCGTCACCTCGGCCTGCGCGATAACTTCGCCTTTGGCGAGGTCGCGTCCGCGACGATCGCGGACATGATCCGCGTGGTGGCGGCGGAGGGCGCCGACGCCGTCGTCATCCTCTGCACCAATCTCGACGGTGCCGCGCTTGCGGCCTCGCTCGAGCAGGAGCTGAATATCGTTGTGCTTGACTCCGTTGCAGTCACGCTGTGGCGAAGCCTCAGCCTCGCCGGCGGCGACATCGCGACCCTTATGTCGTGGGGGCGCATATTCCAGACAATGCCGATCATCAAGTGACGGAGACGCAAGTGCTTCAAGGTCAAGTGACGCAGCTCGATCTCGCCATTCGCGGCGGCACCATCGTGACGGCCAGCGACGAGTTTCGCGCCGATATCGGCATTCGCGACGGCCAGATCGTCGCCATCGCCGACAGCATTGAAGGCGCGGCACGCGAGATCGACGCGTCGGGGCTGCTGGCGCTGCCGGGCGGGATCGACAGCCACGTCCACATCTCTCAAGCCCAGGGCCCCGACGTCGTGATGGCCGACGATTTCGCCTCGGCGACGCGCGCAGCCGCAGCTGGCGGCAACACCATGGTGCTGCCCTTCGCGCTACAGGAGAAGGGGACGTCGCTACGGACCTGCGTGGAGAACTACCGTAATCTCGCGGAGGGCGAGTGCTACATCGACACCGCCTTCCACCTCATCATCTCCGATCCGACCGCGGTCGTGCTCGGCCAGGAGCTGCCGGCGCTGGTCAAGGACGGTTATACCTCGTTCAAGGTGTTCATGACCTATGACGACCTCGTGCTCAGCGACAAGCAGCTGCTCGAGGTCTTCGATGTCGCACGCCGCGAGGAGGCGCTGGTGATGGTCCATTGCGAGGGCTATGACGCCATCCGCTTCCTCACCACGAAGCTCGAACGCGAGGGCCACATCGCGCCCTATTATCATGGCACATCGCGGCCCCAGGCCGTCGAACGCGAGGCGACGCATCGCGCCATCAGCCATGCCGAGGTGATCGGCGTCCCCATCATGATCGTCCACGTCTCGGGGCGCGAGGCGATGGAGCAGATACGGTGGGCCCAGCAGCGCGGCCTGCCGGTGCATGCCGAAACCTGCCCGCAATACATTACGCTCACGGCCGACGACATGAATGGCCTGAACATGGACATCTCAGGAGCCAAATATGTCTGCTCGCCGCCGCCGCGCGATGCCGAGAGCCAGCAGGCGATCTGGGAAGGCATCACCACCGGGGTGTTTCAGACCTTCTCGTCCGACCACTGCCCGTTCCGCTACGACGATCCCAAGGGCAAGCTGACGCCGAATGCCCGCACCTCGTTCCGCTGGGTGCCGAATGGCATCCCCGGCATCGAGACGCGACTGCCGATCCTGTTCTCCGAGGGCGTCTCGAAGGGGAGGATCACGCTGCAGAAGTTTGTCGAGCTGACCGCGACCAACCACGCCCGCATCTACGGGCTCTATCCGCGCAAGGGCTCGATCGGAATCGGCTTCGACGCCGATATCGTGCTATGGGACCCGAAGCTCAAGAAGCCGATCCGGCAGGTCGATCTGCACCACGGCTCCGACTACACGCCTTGGGAAGGCTTTGACGTCACCGGCTGGCCTGTCACCACCATCGCGCGGGGCCGGGTCGTGTACGAGCAGGGCAGGATCGTCGGCGATAAGGGCGCGGGCGAGGTGCTGAGCCGCGGCAAGTCGAGCCTAGTGTGACGGGAAGATGATGCTGTGGCGCGCTTTGCTATTTTGTGGTCACGGCGCGCGCGGACAGCGTGACGAGGCACATCAGCGCGGCGAGCATCCAGAATGCCATCGGCAGTCCGGTGGCGTGGGCGATAAAGCCGATGCCGGCGGGGCCAACCAGAACGCCGGCATATCCGGCGGTGGTGATCGATGCCACCGCGAGCCCCGTGGGCATTGCGGTCTGCATGGCTGCGCCACGAAACAGCACCGGCACGAGGTTCGAGGCGCCGAGACCGATGAGCAGGAAACCGGCGATGGCAACGGCCTTGCTCGGCGCGAGCAACAACACTGCAAGCCCCGCGACGGCAAGCAGGCTTCCCCCGACCAGCGTTGTGCGATCGCCGATGCGTGCCACGACGGCGTCGCCGCCGAGCCGGCCAATGGTCATCGCGATCGAGAACACGATGTAACCGATCCCGCCCTGGGCCTCGCTGACGAGGCCCGTGCCGATGACGAGCAACGCGCCCCAGTCGAGCATCGCGCCTTCGATCAGGAAGGTGATGGCCGCCAGCAACGCCAGCAGCAGCACGATGCCATGCGGCAGCACGAACAGCGGTCCCTCCTGCGCCTGCGCCGAACGCAGCAGGCGCGGCCAGGCGAGCGCCATCGCGATCAGCATCAGCACGGCGCAGATCAATGCGCTCGCGAGCGGTCCAAGATGAAACGACAACAGCGCCGTCATCACCGCGGATCCGGCGAACCCGCCAATGCTGAAGAGCGCATGAAAGCCCGACATCAGCGGTTGTCCTGCCGCACGTTCGACCTCGACGGCATGGATGTTCATGGCGACATCGATGGAGCCGAGCGCAGCGCCGAATGCGAGCAAGGCAATCGCCAATGTCAAGGGCGTGCCGGCGATGACCAGCAGGGGCAACACCAGGGCGAGGGCAATTCCGCCCGCGATGATGATCGGCTTGGTGCCGTGGCGTGCGCTCAAGATGCCGGTTGCGAGCATCGCGATGACCGAGCCGATACCGAGGCTGAGCAGCAGCAAGCCAAGGACCGCGTCATCGACCGCGAGCCGTTGCTTTGCGAACGGCACCAGCGGCGCCCAGCACGCAATGCCGAAGCCGGCGACCAGGAACGAGAGGCGCGTGGCGAGCCGCGTCGCCGGACGGTCGGCTGGTGTCATTCGCAAAGCTCCGGAGGGGATTGGGGAAGAGGAGAGGGGGGCGCAGCTATAAACCGAAGCGAAGAGAGAGGTTCCGCATGCTTGTAACTCGGATGGAGCGGCTTGTCCGCTGAACGGAGGGCGCGGCATGAAAGCTGCTTGGCTGGAAAAATGGCGTGAGGCTGCGTTATGCTGCGCGTGCCGCCCCCCAGAAGCTGCGATCCCCAGCCTCGCCAAGAAATTTTTCAAATAATCAGGAACTCGCCGATGCGTATCGTCAATGTTGCCGCCGCCCAGATGGGCCCGATCCAGAAGGCCGACAGCCGCGAGGCCGTGGTCAAGCGCATGATCGCGCTGATGGACGAAGCCAAGGCCAAAGGTGCCGACCTGATCGTCTATCCGGAACTGGCGCTGACAACTTTCTTCCCACGCTGGTACGCAGAGGACCGGGCGGAGTTCGACAGCTGGTTCGAACGCGAGATGCCGAGCGCTGCGACCAAGCCGCTGTTCGAGCGTGCCGCGCAGCATCAGATGGCAATGAATTTCGGCTATGCCGAGCTGACGCCCGACGGCCGCCACTTCAACACGGCGATCCTCACCGACAAGTCTGGCAAGATCGTCGGCAAATATCGCAAGGTCCATTTGCCCGGCCATGCGGAATACGACACCAATCGATCGCACCAGCATCTGGAGAAGCGCTATTTCGAGCCGGGCGATCTTGGGTTCAACGTCTGGCGCGAGCTGGGCGGCATCATCGGCATGGCGATCTGCAACGACCGCCGCTGGCCGGAGACCTATCGCGTCATGGGCCTGCAGGGTGTCGAGATGGTGCTGATAGGCTACAACACGCCATCGGTGAATGCGGAGCGAAGCGAGGAGGGCGTCGAGAAGCGCCTGTTTCACAACCGCCTCTCCGTGCAGGCCGGCGCGTATCAGAATGCGACCTGGGTGGTCGCGGTGGCCAAGGCTGGCGTCGAGGACGGCCATGCGTTGTTTGGCGGCAGTCTGATCGTCGATCCCGACGGCGAGATCGTTGCCGAAGCCCGGACGGACGGCGACGAGCTACTTGTCCATCCTTGCGATCTCGAGGCCACCACCTTCGGCAAAACCACGATCTTCAACTTTGCACAGCACCGCCGCATCGAGCATTACGGCCTGATCACCAGCCGTACCGGCGCGGTGCCGCCGCCGGAGAAATGATGCCCATGGTGTTCCTGCAAACTGGCAATCATTTCGCTCAGGCCTATCATGGAGTGCCTCATGACTGAACCCACTTACGATCTGATTATCCGCGGCGGCCGCGTCGCTACCACGACCGATGTGTTCGAGGCCGATGTCGCAATCTCCGGCGAGACCATCGTAGCCATCGGCCGCGGGCTTCCGTCCGCCAAGCGCGAGATCGACGCACGCGGCAAGCTGGTGCTGCCCGGCGGTGTCGACAGTCATGCGCATATCGAGCAGCTGTCCGCGGCCGGTATCATGAATGCCGACACTTTTGAAAGCGCGACCGTGTCGGCGGCCTTTGGCGGTACGACCACGGTGATCCCGTTCGCGGCCCAGCACGTCGGCATGAAGCTGCCGCAGGTGGTGGAGGATTATCACGCGCTTGCAAAGAAAGGCGCCGTGATCGACTACGCCTTTCACATGATCATCGCGGACGCGACCAGGGAGACGGTCGAGGAGCACATTCCGGCGCTGGTGAGGCAGGGGCACGCCTCGATCAAGATCTTCATGACCTACGACCGGCTCAAGGTCGACGACGAGCCGCTGCTCGACATTCTCCTCGCCGCACGCCAGTCCGGCGCGATGTTATGCGCCCATGCCGAAAATCACGGCATCATCGCCTGGATGGTGAAGCGGCTGCTCGCGCGCGGCTACACGATGCCCAAATACCACGCCGTCAGCCACGCCCGCGTCTCAGAGGCGGAAGCCTTCACCCGGCTGATCGGCATGGCGGCGCTGATCGATCAGCCCATCATGATCTTCCATGTCTCGACCGCCGAGGGCGCAAAGGTCATCCGCGATTCGCGCGGGCAGGGGCTCAAGGTGTTCGCCGAGACCTGTCCGCAATATCTGTTCCTCACGGCTGATGATCTCGACAAGCCCGGCGCGGAGGGGGCGAAGTGGATGTGCAGCCCGCCGCCGCGCACGCATTCGGACCAGGAGGCGCTGTGGCAGGCGCTTTCGCTCGGCGATCTCCAGACCATTTCCTCGGACCACGCGCCGTATCGTTACGACGAGACCGGCAAGCTGCGCGCTGGCCCCAATCCGAACTTCAAGCAGGTCGCGAACGGCCTGCCGGGACTGGAGCTGCGGCTGCCGCTGCTGTTCGACGCGATGGTGTCGAAAGGACGGCTCGGTCTTGAGAAGTTCGTCGAGCTGACCGCGACGGCACCCGCAAAAATCTACAATTTGCATCCGCGCAAGGGCTCGATCGCGGTCGGCGCGGATGCTGATATCGCGATCTGGGATCCCAATCGCGGGACCACGATTGCGGACGACATGATGCACGATCTTGCTGGTTACACGCCGTTTGCGGACCGCAAGCTGAAGGGGTGGCCGGTGTCGGTGCTCTCGCGCGGCCGCGTGATCGTCGACGGCGACAAGTGCCTCGCCAGCGCCGGCAGCGGCAAATTCCTGGCGCGGAGCGGCGGCGAGGCGGCAAAGCCGATGGGCCGGCTGGTGGCGGACATGGATCCTGAGCGGAATTTCGGAGCAAAACTGCTGTGATCGCGGACCGCGCGCGATGGATCGTCGCGGACCAGCACCTCGCGTGTCCTTGGCGCGGTCTCGTCCGTGCTGCTGCGCAACGATAGGCCCAAAAGGCGATGAGAACCCGCTGGCGGCCCCGCGGTTACTGGCATACCATTTGCACGCAAATGGGCTCTGTTTCACCTGCCCTTGGCCAATACGGCCGGCATCACGGCATTACCGGGAGGATTTCATGGATCGCAGGACCGTATTGAAGGGACTGGCCGGCGCGGGCGGTCTGGCATTGTCGGGTGGCGTCTCGGCGCCTGCGATCGCACAAGGCGCCTCAGCCCGCACCCTGCGCTTCGTGCCACAGGCCAATCTCGCCAATTTCGATCCGATCTGGGGCACCCAATATGTCGTGCGCAACGCGGCGGCGCTGGTCTGGGATACGCTCTACGGCATCGATTCCTCGCTTCAACCGCAACGTCAGATGGTCGAATCCGAGGAAGTAACCGACGATGGCACGACCTGGACGTTCAAGCTGCGATCGGGGCTCAAATTCCATGACGGCGAGCCGGTGCTGAGCAAGGACGTCGTCGCGAGTCTTGCGCGCTGGGCGGCGCGCGATCCGATGGGTCTGATGATCAAGGCGCTCCAGCAGGAGCTCACCGCGGTCGACGACCGCACCTTCAAATGGGTGCTGAAGCAGCCTTTCCCGAAGATGCTCTACGCGCTCGCGAAGAACAACTCGCCTTGCGCCTTCATCATGCCGGAGCGGATCGCTCAGACCGACCCGTTCAAGCAGATTGGTGACTATGTCGGCTCCGGGCCGATGAAGTTCGCCAAGAGCGAGTGGGTCCCCGGCGCGAAAGCCGTGTTCGAGAAATTCGCCGACTATGCGCCGCGGCAAGAGAAGGCGTCGTGGCTCGCCGGCGGCAAGCAGATCCTGGTCGATCGCGTGGAATGGATCGTGATGCCGGATGCGGCGACCGCAGCAGCCGCGCTGCAGAACGGCGAAGTCGACTGGTGGGAGAGCCCGATTGCCGACCTCGTTCCAGTCCTGAAAAAGAACAAGAACATCAGCGTCGATATCGGCGATCCCCTCGGCAATATCGGTTCGTTCCGCATGAACTTCCTGTATCCGCCCTTCAACGACGTGCGGGCGCGGCGTGCGGTGCTGATGGCCATGAGCCAGGAAGACTATATGCGCGCCATCGTCGGCGACGACAATTCGCTGTGGAAGCCGCTGCCCGGCTACTTCACGCCGGACACGCCGCTCTATTCCGAGATGGGCGGCGAGATCCTGAAGGGCAAGCGCGATCTCGATGCGGCCAAGAAGCTGCTCGCCGAGAGCGGTTATTCCGGCCAGCCGGTGACGTGCCTGGTGGCGCAGGACCAGCCGATCACCAAGGCGCAGGGTGACGTTACCGCGGACCTCCTCAAGCAGCTCGGCATGAATGTCGACTTCGTCGCCACCGATTGGGGCACGGTCGGCTCGCGCCGTGCGGCGAAGACGCCGCCGGGACAGGGCGGCTGGAACATGTTCCACACCTGGCACGCCGGCGCGGATTGCATCAATCCCGCGCCCTACACCGCCATTCGCGCCAACGGTGACAAGGCCTGGTTCGGCTGGCCCAGCAGCCCCAATACCGAGAAGGAAGTCTCGTCCTGGTTCGAGGCCAAGAACCTCGATGAGGAGAAGGCCGCCATCGGTCGCCTCAACAAGGCCGCACTCGATGACGTCGTCTACGCCCCGACCGGCTTCTTCCTGAGCTACACGGCGTGGCGCAAGAACATCTCCGGCATCGCGAAAGGGCCGCTGCCGTTCTTCTGGGGCGTGTCGAAATCCGCATGACCGCGCGCTGAAGCCAGATGCTCTCCTACATCCTCCGGCGCATCGTCTCGACCCTGCCAGTGATGGCAATCGTCGCGCTGTTCGTGTTCAGCCTGCTCTACATCGCGCCGGGTGATCCCGCCGTGGTGATTGCGGGCGACCAGGCAAGCCCGGAGGATGTGGAGCGCATCCGCCAGAGCCTCGGCCTCGATCGGCCCTTCCTGATCCAGTTCGGAAGCTGGGTCTGGCGTATTCTGCATGGCGATCTCGGCACCTCGATCTTCACCAACCTACCGGTTTCGACGATGATCGGCCAGCGCCTCGGACCGACACTGTCGTTGATGATGGTCACGCTGCTGCTCACGATCGTGGTCGCGGTGCCGCTCGGGGTCGTGGCCGCGTGGAAGGCTGGCAGCCTGATCGACCGCGCCATCATGGCGTTCGCCGTGTTCGGCTTCTCGCTGCCGGTCTTCGTGGTCGGCTATGTCCTTGCCTATATCTTCGCGCTGGAGCTCGAATGGCTTCCGGTGCAGGGCTACACGCCGCTCACGGAGGGGTTCTGGCCCTGGCTGCAAAATCTGATCCTGCCGGCGGTCGCGCTCGGCTGCGTCTACATCGCGCTGATCGCGCGCATTACTCGCGCGACCATGCTCGAAGTGCTGCAGCAGGACTATATCCGCACGGCGCGGGCCAAGGGCCTGGGGCAGGGCGGCATCCTCTTCGTTCATGCGCTGAAGAACGCAGCCGTGCCGATCGTCACTGTGATCGGGATCGGCATCGCGCTTTTGATCGGCGGCGCGGTCGTGACTGAAAGCGTGTTTGCGATCCCGGGCCTTGGGCGGCTGACGATCGATGCGATCCTGCGCCGCGACTATCCCGTCATCCAGGGCATCGTGCTGCTGTTCAGCTTTGTTTACGTGTTGGTCAATCTGATGATCGACGTCACCTATACGATCGTTGACCCGAGGATCCGCTATTGACCGACATGACCGTCAACCCGCACGCGCTCCCGGCCGGCCTCGTCGTCGCGCCTCAACTGCCTGAAATCCTTCGGCCTGTCGTGATCCGGCGTGGCATCGTCGGTTTTCTGCGCGGCCATCCGACGGTCGCCATCGGCGGCGCGCTGCTGCTGATGCTCGTTCTTATCGCAGTCTTCGCGCCCTATCTCGGTACGGTCGATCCGACCGCGCTCGCGCCAGCCAAGCGGACCCGCGCGCCCTCGGCTGTTTTCTGGTTTGGCTCCGACGTGCTCGGCCGCGATATCTACTCGCGCGTGCTGTTTGGCGCGCGGGTCTCGCTCACGGTCGGTCTGTCCGTTGCGATATTCGCCTCCGCGGCGGGTCTTGCCATCGGAATCGTCGCCGGCTTCATCCGCTGGGCAGATGGCATTCTGATGCGCTTCATGGATGGCTTGATGTCGATCCCGCCGATCCTGCTGGCAATCGCGCTGATGGCCTTGACGCGCGGCAGCGTCGGTAACGTCATCCTGGCGATCACCGTTGCCGAGATCCCGCGCGTCTCGCGGCTCGTCCGCAGCGTCGTGCTGTCGTTGCGCGAACAGCCCTATGTCGATGCGGCGGTAGCCTGCGGCACGCGCACGCCGATGATCATCCTGCGCCACATCCTGCCCAACACGCTGGCGCCGATGTTGGTGCAGGCGACCTATATCTGCGCCAGCGCGATGATCACGGAGGCGATCCTGTCCTTCATCGGCGCCGGCACGCCGCCGACCATTCCGTCCTGGGGCAACATCATGGCCGAGGGCCGCGCGCTGTGGCAGGTCAAGCCCTATATCGTGTTCTTCCCGGCGGCATTCCTGTCCGTCACCGTGCTCGCGGTCAACCTGCTGGGCGACGGCCTTCGCGATGCGCTCGATCCGCGCATGGCCAAGAGCCTCTGATGTATCGAGGCTGATCGCGATGGCACTGCTCGAAGTCGAGAATCTGCAGACCCACTTCCGCACGCCCAGCGGCATCAACCGCGCGGTCGACGGCGTATCCTTCCACGTCAATGAGGGCGAGACGCTGGCCATCGTCGGGGAGTCCGGCTGCGGCAAGTCGGTGACCTCGATGTCCCTGATGCGGCTGATCCCGGAGCCGCCGGGCAGGATCGCAGGCGCCATCCGCTTCGCGGGCAAAGATATCTTGAAGCTTTCAGATCGCGAGATGCGCGCGATCCGCGGCAACGACATCTCGATGATCTTTCAGGAACCGATGACGAGCCTCAATCCGGTGCTGACCGTCGGCCGTCAGATCCGTGAAACGCTGATGATCCATCAGGGGCTGGACCAGCAGGCCGCCGAGGCGCACGCGATCGAGATGTTGACGCTGGTCGGCATTCCCGAGCCGAAACGGCGCGTGCGCGAATATCCGCACCAGCTTTCCGGCGGCATGCGTCAGCGCGTGATGATCGCGATCGCGCTCGCCTGCAATCCGAAGCTCCTGATCGCGGACGAGCCGACCACCGCGCTCGACGTCACCATCCAGGCACAGATCCTGAAGCTGATGCTGGATTTGAAGCGCCGTGTCGGTGCGGCGATCATCCTGATCACGCACGATCTCGGCGTGGTCGCCGAAATCGCCGAACGCGTCATGGTCATGTATGCCGGCCGTAAAGTCGAGGAGGCGCCGGTCGCCGAGCTGTTCCGCTCGCCGCGCCATCCCTATACCCAGGGCCTGCTCGGCGCGGTGCCGAGGCTCGGCTCCTCGCTGACCGGCGCCGCGAGGCGGCTCGCCGAGATTCCCGGACAGGTGCCCGATCTGCGCAAGCCCATCACCGGCTGCGTCTTCGCCGGCCGTTGTGCGCTGGCAACCGATCTCTGCCGGCAATATGCGCCGGGTCTCGAGGAAAAGTCGCCGCGCCACATCGCGGCCTGCCACTACGCCGCCAAGGGAGCGGTTGCGGCATGAGCCCTCCGCTGCTCCAGGTCAACGACCTCAAGAAGCATTTTCCGGTCAAGACCGGCCTGTTCGGGCGCAAGTCCGAATGGGTCTACGCCGTCGACGGCGTGTCGTTCGAGATTGCGCGCGGCGAGACATTGTCGCTGGTCGGCGAATCCGGCTGCGGCAAGTCGACGGTCGGCCGCGCAATCCTGCGGCTGTTCGACGTGACGTCGGGCCAGGTGATCCTCGATGGCCAGCGCATCGACGACGCGCATCCGAGCACGATGCGCCAGATGCGGCAACGCATGCAGGTGGTGTTCCAGGATCCGTTCTCGAGCCTCAATCCGCGCATGCGCGTGCGCGACATCCTCGCGGAGCCAATCCGCAATTTCGGCCTCGCCAAATCCGCGGCCGACCTCGAGACGCGCGTGACCGCGCTGATGGACACGGTGCGCTTGCCGCGGGAAGCGCTCAACCGCAGGCCACACGAATTCTCCGGCGGCCAGCGTCAGCGCATCGGCATTGCACGGGCGCTCGCGGCCGAGCCGGAGCTGATCGTCTGCGACGAGGCAGTTTCGGCGCTCGACGTCTCGGTCAAGGCGCAGATCGTCAACCTCTTGCAGGATCTTCAGCGCGAGTTCGGGCTGGCATTGCTGTTCATCAGCCATGACCTCGCGATCGTCGAGCACATGACCCACCGCGTTGCGGTGATGTATCTCGGCAAGATCGTCGAGGTGGCGCCGCGCCGGGAGATATTTGCGGCGCCCAGGCATCCCTATACCAAGGCGCTGCTCTCGGCAGTTCCGTTGCCGGAGCCCGGTGCGCAGCGCAACCCCATCATCCTTGGCGGCGACGTGCCGAGCCCGATCAATCCGCCGAGCGGGTGCCGCTTCCACACCCGCTGCCCCTACGTGTTCGATCGCTGCCGGACCGAAGAGCCGCAGCTTCGTTCGGCTGGGGGCGAACAGTGGGTCGCCTGCCACCTCGATGCGCTGCCGGCGGGATAAAGAACCTCTTCAGCCAACGTCGATCGCAAGCTGATCATCTGTCGCGGCTGAAGACATCCGGCTGGAGCGGCGCGTGGTTTCCACCGCGCGGGCGACGTCGAAATCCGGCTAGGCCTGGGCCTCCACGCCGGACAGGTCGGTATTTGACGGAACCGCTCCGGCGCTCGAACGGTTGAAGGGCGACACCGCGGTGACGCCGGGATAGCCTTCCGTCGGCGCGGTGCGCAAGCAGGCAAGCAAAACCAGGAGAAAGAGATGATCCGCAAGGCAAAAGCAGTATGGCAGGGCACCGGCCGCGATGGGACCGGCCATCTATCGAGCGAATCCGGCGTGCTCGCCGAGACGGCCTATTCGTTCAAGACGCGGTTCGAGAACGAGAAGGGCACCAATCCCGAGGAATTGATTGCAGCGGCCCACGCCGGCTGCTTCACGATGGCGCTGGCCTTCGGTCTTCAGCTCGCTGGCTTCACGCCGACTGAGCTCTCCACCGAGGCCGCGGTTACCCTCGATCCCGAAGGGAAGGGATTCAAGATCAGCAAGTCGGCGCTGACCTTGCGCGCCAAAGTGCCCAACCTCGACGACGCCGGTTTTGCCCGTATCGCCGGCGAGGCCGAGAAGAACTGTCCGGTGTCGAAAGTGCTTAACGCGACGATCACGCTCGACGCCAAATTGACCTAGCCGAATATTGGGAGCTGCGCCAGGACTTGCCGGCGCCAGGACTTGCCGGCGCCAGGACTTGCCGGCGCCAGGACTTGCCGGCGCCAGGACTTGCCGGCGCCAGGACTTGCCGGCGCCAGGACTTGCC